>JAFGJR010000196.1 GCA_016928975.1 Sedimentisphaerales bacterium
CTCTCTCCAGATGCCTTCATCTTCCCCGCCGCTCAGTCCAATCTGGTTTTACCCGTCGGCTTCGCGACGGGAAAAACCATATCTATTTCCGCCCACAATAACGGCCATAACCATTTTCACTATTGTCCGATCCTCATTCCCTCCGATAATCCTCTTTAGAGAGACAGTGGCGATGTGCTTTGGGTCGTGAGAATCCACAGTAGGTGTGGTGGGCCCTGCGATTGTGCGAGGCCCCCATAAGTGTGGCATCTTGGACAGTAATGTTTTCCAAGAGGTCCTGCCGCTCGGAATCCAGGTATTGAGATTGGACGTGCGGATCGCAGAGAAGGCGGCCCTGAGTTTCGGTGTCCCTGGATTCGCTGTGTCGCACATGGATAATGCCATGGAGGGATATTGAATGCCACGAAATATCTCATCGGCCAACACGTACACGGACAAGCTGATCAAGCTCATCCCCGCTGAATGGGTGAGCGCGTACATAGCGATCAAGGGAATCCTCGACTCCGCGCAAGACGTCACTCATGCAATGTACTGGGCGACGTTCCTGATTTTGCTGGTCGGGTTACCCTTCTATCTTCGACGTGTGCTTGATATCAAAGCAAAGAAGCAAATTGCCGTGACCACTGTCTCGTTTATCGTGTGGGTATTCAGTCTTGGAGGTGAACATGTGGGAGCGATCGAATGGTATGCACCCTATCAGGGATCGATACTGCTTATCCTCTGGACCCTTGCTGTTCCTATTTTTGTTGGCAAGCACAGCAGTCCTTCTGGCACAAAGCCAAGCACAGTCGCCTGAAGGGAAGGCAAAGCGGTCCAGGGTGGGGCCGGGAGAGACAAACGAGGTGGTAGCCCGCCGTAGTTTCTATGCGACCGAGTTCGGCACATTGGCCGTGCTCCCGAGGGCGTGGAGCCGAGCCACAGCCAACACCACCGGCACGTTCCTGACGGTGGAATCGGAGACACTCTGCACGGTCAAGCCTACGCGCAATCCTGTATGGTTTCAGTTCAACCATCATTTCTCTGAGTCGGATGGCAAACGTTGCCACCTCGGGGCGCTGATTCTCGTACTCGGCAAGCATGCGGGTGAAAGGCAGATCGAGCTCTTCCGCAACGCCAAGTGGACACGCCCCAATAGCAGCGAGATTCTCGGTGAGTTCTCCGCGAGCCCCGACCTTTCCTGGGGACAATTCGTGGCGCTGACCCGTGAGTCGATCTCTCCACAGGCCGACGTGCGCAAGGTCGATGAAGCCTTTGGAGGACCCTGGCATGGGATCCCGTGCGGAGGGGACAAGTACTCGTGGTCGTACCGGAAGTTCTGGAATTGGGCCGTGTCGACATACGAGACAACCCGGCAGGGAGCCATGCAGAATGCGGCGCGTATCGACCACTTCAGAGTATCAGCCCGATTGATCGCGTATCAACCAACGAGGAAAGCGAACTCAGAGAGCCCAGTCGTCTTCTATATCAACACCTCACCAGGTGATTCGGTATTCATGGCTCTATACACCGTATATAGCACGGGGTTGGACACTCGATCCTGGTACTGGATTCAAATGAAATAGCAATTCGGGGGACACAGTGAACGCGGGGCTCGGAACGGGGCATGATGGGGGAACGGTTCAACTGCGGAGGTACGCGGAGGAAGGAGTCCGGGGGACAATGATGAGGGTTCTACCCCGGCGTTCGTTCGCGTCCTTTGTTGACTCAACTGCGAGGAAATGACATGGGCTCCTTTTTCATTTCCACCGATTGTCAGAAATTTTTCCCAATCAGGCCACTCGCCTTGATGTTGTCAATCCTCGTTCGTGTCGCCAGGGAGGTGGATTGCCCGGGTGTCTCGTCTGAGAGCAGGCCGGATGAAAGGGGGTGCGAAGTCAGCTAAGTCTTGTGATGGCCTACACTTATGAGAAGTCTGCTTTGGTGGTGGGCCGAGGTTTCTTATTTTATATGTCACTTTAGGTTGACTTAGCATCTTGTCTGGTGGTAAAGTAGGGTATTATCACCCCTGGGCTGGCAGTGTCCGCCGGGACAAGGGTGAGAGAGTCGTACGCTTGGTGGAGAATGGAGGAGAAGGCGATGAGATCTGAACTGCTACTTGGGGCGCTGTCTGTATTGCTGCTTGCGGGCGTGGGGATCACCGATGCTGCACCGATCGCGGTCACCAACCCGAGCTTCGAAAGCCCTGTGACGTCCACCTATGATTCCGGTGTTCCGACCGGCTGGCAGGACGGCGGCCATCAGGGCGTCGGCGTTGTGCACGAGTTCTACACCTCGCGGTACATCGCCGCGGACGACGGGGATCAGTATGCCTATCTGAATAGCCCGGGTGGCCTGTGGCAGAACCTCACCCATCCCATACAGCCTGGCACGTACACGCTGACGGTCAGTGCCGCAGATTACGGCACGTACGGCTCGCTCGTCGATGCGGCTGCCACGGTAGTCCTGTACTATGGTGGCAGTCAGGCCAAGGTCCTTGCCAGTCTGACCGATACCGATGTGCCATCCGACTCATGGGAGACGTTGACACTCGTCGCCAATGTCCCAGTTGGTCACGCCGCCATCGGCCAGAACCTCGGCGTCTATCTCTGCAATCTCGGAGCGCCGAGTCCAGTGTCCCAGCTCTGGTTTGACAGTGTGCAGGTCACCTACGTGCCGGCCCCCGGCGCGCTGTCGCTGGTCATCCTTGGGATCGGCGCATTGAGGTTGCGCCGCCGCTGGTAGGCGTCATTGATCCATCACCATCGTGGCCGCGAAGGCAGTGTAAGCCAGCGAGCGTGAAGAGTCGAACCTGCTCGCGGCTCGCAAAGCAGGTGCACGGAAGAGAACGGAAGCTGCGCCACGCGCCCGCCGGAGAACTTCACCCAGTCGAATCCTCATCGCGTCATCGCGTCCTGAACTCCTGATCTCTGGCCCGTGCGAAGGCATCTTCGTAGGGACGAGCACGGCCGTCGGAAACGACGGAGTCCGGCACATTCAGGGATCGCGAGTCCCACCAATTCGGTCCGCCTTTCGCCTCAGAAAGACCGTGCGCGCAAGCTCCAACCGAGATCGGTGTAGTAGAGAGTAGTCTGTGGCTACCGCCGATGTCCAATGCGCAGCAGGGTCTTTCGATTCAGACGGAAACACGACGCGGCGAGGCCCCGATGCTTTCATTGCCCGAAGGCTCCGTGGGCTGTAGAATGGCCAGATGCCGGAGGGCCGCGAAAGATAGGGGAGTCTATGGAGTGTGTTCACCGCCGGAGAACGATGAGGACGTGAGATGAATACGCAAGATGAAGACCACCCGTGGGCCGACACGAACGCCTGGGTCGAGAAGGGCATGCGCCTGGCTCGCCGAGGTCGACAAGAGAAGGCCATAGCCTGCTTCGAGAAGGCGCTGGAGATCGACCCGACAAATGCGGCGGTCTGGGCCCTCAAAGGCATTAGCCTGGCCGATCTGGATTGGCATGAGGAGGCTGTGGACTGCTTCACGGAGGCCCTGGAGATCGACCCGATCGAATCGGGAGTCTGGACCCTCAAGGCCATGAGCCTGGGCCATCTCGGGCGGTATGAGGAGTGCATCGATTGCTGCGACAGTGCCCTGGACCTCGATTCGCAGGACGCGGCGGTCTGGCGATGCAAGGGCGCCGCTCTGGCGGCTTTGCAGCGGCCGCAGGAGGCCATAGATTGCTATGCAAAGGTTCTGGAGGTCGATCCGACGGACGAGGACGTCTGGATGGACAAGGGTCGGATCACCGGTGACCTGGGTCGGTTTGAGGAGGCGCTGAGCTGCTTCGAGGCGGCGTTGGAGATCAATCCCAAATCGGCCCCAGCGTGGACTGCCAAGGGTGTTTGCCTGGATGAGCTGGGTCGTTGCGAAGAGGCCATGGGCTGCTACAGCAGGGCTCTGAAGATCGATCCGCTCTATGCGCCAGCATGGACGAAGCAGGGCGAGGGTTTGGCTGACCTGGACCGGCATGAACAGGCGATAGCCTGTTACGCCAAGGCCCTGGCGATTGACCCGCAGGACACTGATGCCTGGGTAAAGCAGGGTGTCAGCCTCTGTGGCTTAGAGCGGTACGATGAGGCTGTGGCCTGTTGTGAGAAGGCGCTGGAGATCCAGCCACGAGAACCGGCGGCCTGGTTCGGCAAAGGCTTCGGCTTAGCCGGGTTGGGGCGGCACGGGGACGCCGTAGTCTGCTATGACAAAGCGCTCGAGGTGGATTCTCGGAACCAGGCTGCGTGGGGTCTGAAGGGCACGAGTCTGCATGCCCTGGGTCGGTGTGAGGAGGCCGTAGACTGCTACACAAAGGCCCTGGAGATCGACCCACACGATACGATGCTCTGGATCGAAAAAGGCCATAACCTCCACGACCTGGGTCGGCATGAGGAGGCCGTAGGCTGTTTTGACAAGGCTCTGGAGATCGATCCAAGCGGTGCGATGGTTTGGTACAACAGAGGTCGCAGCCTCCATGAGTTGGGGAGGTACGATGACGCGGTACACTGCTTCGATAGAGCTCTGGAAATCGATGCAGACGATCCGGCGGCTTGGTGCGAGAAGGGCATCAATCTCAATCTGTTGGACCGGAACGAAGAGGCCATTGAGTGTTTCAACAGGGCCTTGACGATCGCGCCGCGGAGTCTGGAGACCTGGCTCAACAAGAGCTTCAGCCTCGTTCACATGGGTCGCAATGACGAGGCCATGGGTTGTTACGACAAGGCATTAGAGATCGACCCGGAGTGTGCGATGGTCTGGCAATGCAAGGGCTCGAACCTTGCGGCATTGGATCGGTATGAGGAAGCCGTCGTCTGCTATGACAAGGTCTTGGAGATTGATCCGCAAAATGCGTCTGCCTGGGCCTACAAGGGCAACAACCTGGCTGCGTTGGGCCGGCTTGAGGAGGCCATACGCTGTTATGACGAGGCCCTCCAGATCGACCCGCGGCTTGTGATGGCTTGGAGCAGCAAGGGCAACTACTTGGGCGACTTGGGCCGTCACGAGGAGGCTATTGTCTGTCACGACGAAGCTCTGGAGATCGACCCGCATGACTGGGTGGCCTGGACGAACAAAGGCACCTGCCTGGCTGACTTGGGGCGACCTGAGGAAGCCATGGGCTGCTTGGATAAGGCCCTGGAGATCAACCCGTACGATGCGCGCATCTGGTACAACAAGGGCATCAGGCTGGGTGACCTGGGCCGCCATGAAGAGGCCTTGGGCTGTTACAACAAGGCTCTGGAAAACGATTCGCTGCTCGCGTTGGCATGGAATAACAAGGGTAGCTGCTTGGATGCCCTGGGTCGGGTTGCGGAGGCGGTCGAGTGCTATGAGAAGGCGATAGAGATCGACCCACGAAGCGCAGGGTTCTGGACCAACAAGGCGGGCGCGCTCCGTACATTGGGTCGGCTTGGGGAGGCCACAGGTTGCTACGACAAGGCTCTGGAGATCGACGCGCAAGACCCCGATACCTGGTACGGCAAGGCTCGCGCAGAGGAAGACTGCGGTCGGCAAGAGGACGCGGTCGAGTCATACAGACGCTTTGTCGAGCTCGCCTCGCGCGAGGACACGGAGCGCGCCAGGGAAGCTCAGCAGAAGATAGAGTCGCTGCGGAGCTGACGAGTAGTCTGTCTTTGTCACAGTCCCTTCGTGAGTCATGATGATGTGGCTGTGCGAACCTCTGTGTCCTCGGCGGCCAGTGATCGGTTGTCGATGGACAGTTCCCAGGCGAATTCTCCATGGGGTTCGTGCTCTTCGGGGTAGCGCCTTCAGCTTTGCAGGCGGGCGAGCTCCTGGCGGCACATCTCCAGTTGGTTGGGGTCAGAGAGGCGCTCACAAGCTCGCTGGAGGTGCTCGACGGCCTCTTGCGGGCGGTGCAGGTAGCGGGCGTATAAGATCCCCAGCATCAGCTCCACCTGCTCGGCATATTCATAGTTGCCATAATGGGTGAGGAATTGCTCGTAGGCCTGTGCGGCCTCCGTGGGATGCTGATCGCTGGCCAACTGGTTGGCCACGTCGAGCAGGTGCTGGCGCGGCAGGACCTGCTCGCGGTCGGTCTGCATCAGTTGCAGGTACAGATCCGCCGCCGCCGGCAGGTTCCGTTGCGCGATCCGGCGGCTGATCTCGTGGCGGATCTGCTCGATCTGCGCTTGCTTCTGCGCGTCGACGGGCGGGCGCGGGACCTCTCGTGCTTCCACGCGCTTGCGGGCCTCGGTCCACGCGAAGGGGTCATACCCAGTGGCGACGGTGTCGCGGTAGAGCCGCCGGCGATTCCACTGCCTGATCATCGCCCACAGGTCGAAGCTACTGCTGCTGATGAGCCGGGTGGCCAGCAGAAGCAGGGTGAGTCCGATGCCGTAGGTGTATCCGGCCATGTGCGCATCGTACGCGACGTGAGCGGTGTAGCGGGCGATCATGTTGTCGAGCAGGATCATCTTGAGGCCGATGAACCACAGCGCCGGCACCTCGACCGTCCCGATGAAGAAGAACCAGTACAGCACGGTGATCAGGGTCTGCGGGAACAGCACCAGGTACGCCCCGGTGACCGCGGCGACGGCGCCGCTGGCTCCGAGGGTGGGATCGGTCGAGTCCAGGTGCACGAGCGTGTGCCCGATGCCGCTGAAGATCGCGCCGGCCAGGTAGAACAGGACGTACCAGAGGTGGCCGAGCTTATCGTTGATGTTGTTGCCGAAGATGTAGAGGAAGAACATGTTGCCGATGATGTGCATGTACCCGCCGTGGAGGAAGGCATAGGTCAGGAACTGCCAGACGTGCCAGCCGGCCGGGATCAGCATCCACTGGGCCGCCCAGGGCCGGATCGGAAGTATGGTCATTTCACCAGCCAGGTAGTACCGGAAGGGGCCGCCGTACGAGAGCAGAAAGATGATGACGTTGGCGGCAATCAGCGCATAGTTCGCATATGGCGTTCGTCGCGGCCATATATTCGTCCGAATCGGCAAAAACATTCGTCGATAGTTCCCCAAACTCCTGATTAGAAGGGCTTATGACGTATATGGGCATTCTAATGCCGGTCTGCGTCGAGGACAAAGCATAAAAAAAGGACGGCCTTCGCCGTCCTACTCGTGGGAATGAGTGTTATGCAAGACAGTTCTCCCCTGCGGAAAACCCGCGAACTGCCTCACCGCAGTTGTCGCCCTCCACCTTACCCGCTCTACGGAAAGTATAGAGAATGAATCCGCGCAGGCCAAATCCACCTGCGAAAAAGCACGAGAACAGTCTCCAGGAGGTGCCAGCCTTCTCCCGGTGCGCCACACGCTTTCGGCCTGCTGCATGATGTGGTAGAATCGGCTCGCCGCCGTGAAGGGCGAGCGTAGCCTGCCCAGCCAGAGATATACATAGGATCGGACCATGAAGAGAGCGTGGATACAGCAGCGCGTCGCAAACACACGGGAACAACTGCGCAGCCGACATATCGATGCGTTGATCCTGACAAGGCCGGCCAACGTCAGCTACCTCACGGGCTTCGCGGGCGAGGATAGCTGGGCGATTGTTGCGGCCAAGGCGACGTACCTGCTGACGGACAGCCGCTATACCGAGCAGGCACACAAGGAGTGCGTCGGCACGACCATCGTGGAGCGCACGGACCTCATCGCGCCTGCCTGCGGCAAGCTCGTGCGAAAGCTGCGCTCGGCAAAGGTCGCCGTGGAGAGCTCGATCCCGGTGGCGATGTACCAGACCTTGCGAAAAAGCGCCGGTCTGCCGGTCAAGGCCGTGGGCAATATCATCGAGACGCTGCGCGCCGTCAAGGACGAGGAGGAGACCGCGGCGATCAGAGCGGCCGCCGCTATCGCTGCCGGGGCGTTTAAGAGAGCCATTCGCCACGCCAGGCCGGGCGTGACGGAGGGCGAGCTGGCGGGTGTTCTCGATCTCGAAATGCGCCGCCACGGCGCGAAGGTCGGTTTTGACACGATCGTCGCGTTCGGACCCAACGCCTCGCGCCCGCACCACCAGCCGGGCGCCAGAAAGCTCGCCGCGACGGACACCGTCCTGATCGATTTCGGCGCCCGGTACAAGGGCTACTGTTGTGACATCACGCGCAGCTTCGCGATCGGCAAGGCCACCGCCGCCTGGCGCAAGGCGTATCAGGTGGTGGAGAAGGCCCAGGCGGCCGCAATTGAGGCGGCAAAGGCGGGGATGGAACTGGCGAAGCTCGACGCCATCCCGCGGACTGTCATTCGCGAGAGCCACTTGCCCGTCTACGGCCACGGAACCGGGCACGGATTCGGCCTGGAAATCCACGAGATCCCGTTTCTTCGGGAGAAGGTCGAAGGCAGTCTAAAAGCCGGCCAGATCATCACGATCGAGCCCGGCATCTACCTCCCCGGCAAGCTCGGCGTCCGAATCGAAGACGACATCCGCATCACCGAATCCGGCTGCGAAGTTCTCACGACCGAATGCCCACGCACGCCCCCGCCGGCATGATCCTGCCCGCTGGGGTATGTCTTTCTATCGACCATTGAACAGCCAGTTGAACCACGGGACTGACCCTGTCATTCCCGCGAAAGCGGGAATCCAGTACCTTTGGTGGCTTTCCTGGACCCCCGCCTGCGCGGGGGTGACATAGTCGGGATGCTGGCTGATAATCCGCGCGCCCGGTGCCATGCTTACGCGTTTCGCGTAAGCATGCCTGGCCCAGTCGATGGAGTATGCCCACGTGAGCGTGGGCATGGCACCCGCGAGCCGATCCACCTTTTTCCGAGATTTCGCGGGACTCCGCGTCACGTTTGGCCTGTTCACAAGACATATAGTTGGATCTGCAATCCCTCTTGCCATGGCCTCGCTCGCGAGATATGATGGGTTCGCCTTCGGATTGGCAGGGAGAATGCTATGAGACGCGGCAGGCATTTGAAGGTTTGCTGGACCCGGGATGCGCGGCGGGCCGGTTTCACACTGATCGAGTTGCTGGTGGTGATTGGGATCATCGCTCTGCTGGTGGCGGCCCTGGTGCCGGCGCTGAACGCGGCCAGGAAGCAAGCCAGGACCGTTGTTTGCCGGGCATACCTGAGGCAATGGGCAACGACGCTGGCGCTGTATCTGGAGGATCATAACGGCCGGTTTCCGCGCGAGGGCGCCGCCACGCTGTGGCTCTTGAGCGGGCGTCGTGTCGCCGAGGATGACCTGGATGGGGAGGGACGGTACCGCGCCGTGCGGACACAGGGGATCGCATGTTGTCCCCTGGCTGCCAAGCCCGGTGGATTCGGGCATTTCCGGAGCACCATAGCCGTAGGCGACCGGACCTGGCGTATGGAAGGATCGTTCGGCTCAACATTCACTGCGTGGGAGATCACCTATCCCGCTCCGCCCTATCGGATGAGTTATGGCCTCAACGGCAATATCTGCAGCCCTTCGTTTGAGGGTCCCGTCACGAGCCCCAGAGTGGGTCCTCGACCTGTGGAGTATCCCAAGTATACGGAGGTCTACTCCCTGCGGAATGTGGCGGACAAGATGCCTTTGCTTTTCGATTGTCCCACACCTTCAATGGTGTTGTCGGACGAGGAGACGCCGCCGCTGCCAGGCACCGGGGAGCCTCAGGGACAGATATTGTATATCAACCGGCACCGTGGCACACTCAACGGCCTGTTCGTGGACTGGTCGGTGCGAGACATCGGGCTCAAGGAACTGTGGACGCTGAAATGGCATCTCCAGTGGAACATCGCGGGCCCCTGGACCAAAGCCGGCGGGGTCCAGCCGGAAGACTGGCCCGAATGGATGCGGGGGCTCAAAGACTACTGACTTCGTAGAGACGCAAGGTTTTTGCGTCTCTACAGCTTCGCACTGCCACGCGCCCACAATCGTAGATCGCAAATGCTCAGCGCGGCAGGCCGTTGCGCTGGATGGGTTTCTGGCCGTCGGGCTTGGGGACGAACATGTCGGCGGCGGTCAGGCCCAGGCGCTTGGCCATCAGGCGGCTGTAGGCCAGGTCACCCAAGTCGTTCTTGCTGCCGTTGTTGGTGCCGAAGGAGAACTTGACGCCGGCGATTTTGGCCTTGCGGAGGAACTTCTCGCTGGGCAGCTTGTAGCGCGCGTTGATCTCGATGGCCACGCCGTTCTTGACGGCCGCCTCGATCACGCGGTCCATCCGCGCATCGGTCCAGAGCGTATCATACTCTTTGGCGATCACGTCCGGCAGGAACGTCGGGTTGACGTAGATGTCGATCGGCTCGTTGTTCAGGATGCCGACGGTCCTGTCGACGAGCGTCTCCATGAACTCCTGCTTGTCGCCGACCTCGACCTCGTTGGGCATCCACAGGCGCATCCGCTTGCCGCGGTCGTTCGTCCAGGTCATCGAGTCCGTGAAGACGTA
>JAFGJR010000197.1 GCA_016928975.1 Sedimentisphaerales bacterium
GCCTCGGCATTCTTCAGCCGAATCTCCTGGTCGATCCGGGTATCGCTGAGCGTACTGACATCCAGCCTGACCAGCACGTCGCCCTTCCTGACGGCGGTGCCCTCGGGAACGATCGAGATGATCGAGGGTCGGCCCTCCACCTCGTTTCGGACGACCTCCTGCTCTCTGGCCTTGATCGCGCCGGACTCCAGGACGCTGATGACCAGGGGGCCGCGCCTGGCGACGAAGGTGGGCATGGTGCTCAGAGCTTCCTCCCCGCCCCGGGCCAGTCTGAACCAGATCACGACTACGCCAATCGCAACGACGAGCATCGCCAGGACGGCAATTCTGTACGGCCGGCGCGCCGCACCGACGACGGTCTTGTTTGTGCCGCTGTTAGACGCCATCTTTGAGTTCCTCGGGTGACAATTCTTGCCACAACCCCTCCCTCGTCATCTTCAGCAGGTCCAGATCGCGCTGGAACTGCAACTCCGCCGTGCGGTAGTTGACGACGGCCGAGGTCAACTGGTTCCTCGCCGAGAGGAGCGCATCCTGGGCTTCGAGCAAATCACGGATTTGCGCCCTTCCCGCCTCCAGGAACAACTGAGCGCTGTTCACTCGCTTCTCGGCCACGACGACCGACTGCGCCTGAATCTTGAGGCTTTCCCGTGACTCCAGAAGCGTTCGCAGCTCACTGCGGATGGACAGCTTGATCTGGTCTTCCAGGTCCTGGACGCTTCTCGTCGCCCGCTCCAGATCGATCAGGCTCGTGCGGTAGGCGTTCCGCTCCCTCGTCCTTTCGATGGGCAGGTCCACCGACAGGAGAGCCGCGTACGTACCCTTGTCGAAATCCAGACTGACGTCGTCGTCCGTAGCTCGACCGGGCGCCCCGCCAAAACCTGCCGAGCCGCCCACGGTCACATCCGCCCGCAGGGCATCGGCGGCCACGACCACCTTTCTCTGCGCATCGTAGACCGCCCCATTGGCCGCACGCAGGTCAAGTCGGTTCTCCAGGGCCAACCTGACGGCGACTTCCTCGTCGATCTCGTACGGGCCGGCTTCTTCCTTGCTCGGCGGCACCAGCACCACCTCGGCGTCCGCTGGAGGAACCGCCTGAACCACCCCGGATCGCGAGGCCTCCCTCATCGTCGTGACGTATTCCTCCGCACGCTGTCGCAGTTGCAGCATGTCGTTCGGATCCAACTCGATCAGGGCATCTGCGGGCAGCCCCAGAGTCCCTGTCTTGAACGAATCGAGACGGGTTTTCAACCGCTCCTGGGCGGAGACCCACTGGTTTCGCCCGCTCAGTTCCCGCTGGACCGCCTGGTCGACCTGAATCTCCGGGATTCGGCCGGCATCAGCCTGGCGCCGCGACCAGCGGGCCGACCGGATTGCGCTGCTATAGTTGTCGCGCGCGTTGTTCACCGAGTCCATTTGGCCCAGAACGGCGTAGTAGTCCTGGGCGACGCTGACCGCGAAGGTACGCCGATAACGATCAAAGTCCCATAGACTGTAGATGACGTTCCGTTCCGCCTGGGTCAGAGGCTCGCGGACAATGTGCCTGCCGGAGCCTCGCAGCAAAGGCAGCGACACCGATGTGTCCAGGCTCAGTCCCATCGCGGACGCCCCGCCCTGTGTCAATAAGTTGAGCAGATCTACAGCGATGGCCGAACCAATGCTGAGTCCGTTCCAGAAGGTCTTGTCCACTCCCGCCGAAGCGCCCGTGTTGACGTTGGTGGCGGTGCCGGCGCCCGTTACGGCGGTCGTGATCCTGCTGTCTCCGCCTGCGTCGAAGATACTGCGGAAGGTGTTCGCGGCCAAGTCCAGACTCAACGCGGAGCGGAAGACGTCTTCCTTGCGGGACTGGTAATCCGGGTTGTTGCGCGCCCCGATCTGGAGGGCGTCGATCAGCGAGATCGCGAGAGGCCGGTTGGGCTCGATAGGAATGTCCGCATCGGGGGACGACCCCTGCGGCGGGTACTTCTCGTCCGGCCAATGGGCAACTGGTTTCAGCTTGTCCGTCCCCAGGGAGGCCTCGCTGGAAATCGGCAGGCCCTGCTCCTCGATCAGCCGCCGACGCAGGGTATCGCTTGGCCTCTCGATCGTGAACGGCTCCGTCTTTCCCAGGGCCTCTTGCTGTTTCTTCTCGATGATCTTCTGGGCCACTTTGTCGGCCTTCTCCCGGTGCTGCGCGGGTGTGCAACCGCACAGGGCAGCGGCAAGACCCCCGACGACAATGGCTACGGGGAGAACACTGTCTAACCTGACCGCTTGCACAACCGTTCGTAACGAATGCTGTTTCATGAACACGCCCAAGTTCGATCCAAGTCCGTATCGTCGCAAACCTGTAATAGGGTGGCCGGCCGCGCCGACCGTGCTACAAGCATGCGCGTCTGCCTGTAGCGCGCCGCTCACTGTCGAGGATGCAACACACAGTAGCTTCGTGAGCCGGCGCTACATGTCGGCGCGGGACCACCAAGCGTACTGACGTTTCGGAGGTTCGGCTCATTGCACGGAAATCCACCTCTTTCTGCTGCCGTCGGCCTCACAACTCCTGCCTTCACACTACTAAGTGGCCAGAGATTATACCGCGGTTACAGAACATCGCAAGTGGCCGGCGTCAAACGACACTGGTGAGAAAATCGGTCCCAAAGCCACTTTCTTTGTATCCGGACGCAGGATTTCGGTGTGTAATAGACTGGGGCAAAGATAAGGTCAGCTACCGGGCAGACCTGTGCCGCGAGGCAGGTCGGGCCGCGCGATGACGCTACCAGGAGCCTGGTCCGAGGAGATTGAACATGGCAGAGGGCAACAAAGGCAAAAGCAATGGCACTGGCCGGGTTCCACCGTGGCTGATAGGTGCCTTTGCAGTTGCGGCGTTGATCGGCGTGGTCATTTTCTGGCTGGCCGTGGTCAGAGGAGGCAACAGGTCGAAGCAGGAGTTGCCGACATTCACCGCCAGGCGGGGGCCACTCACGATCAGTGTCGTGGAGTCCGGCACGATCAAAGCCCGCGACCAGGTCATTATCAAGAACGAGGTGGAAGGGCGGACCTCTATCATCACCCTCGTGCCGGAAGGCACCCGGGTCAAGAAGGGGGATCTCCTGGTCGCGCTGGATGCCAGCACGCTTCAGGACAGCAAGATCGACCAGGAGATTCGCGTGCAGAACACGGAGGCGGCCTACATCAATGCCAAGGAGAACCTCGCCATCGTCTCCAGCCAGGCGGACAGCGACGTCAACCAGGCCGATCTGGCCCTGGCTTTCGCCCGGCAGGACCTGAGAAAATACGAGGAGGGCCAGTACCCCAAGGACGTGAA
>JAFGJR010000043.1 GCA_016928975.1 Sedimentisphaerales bacterium
CAGCACGATCTCACCGCAGCGATTGAGGCGTTGCCGGGACCGCCGGCAAAGAAGACAGACGCCGGCGGGCAGACGGAGGCGGCGTGAAAGCAGATGGCGGAACGCGTTCGAGTGAACGGACTGCGGCAACCGCACGCTAACCCGACTACCAGTCCTCATTGACGCTCAGGCCCCCTCCCAGCTAGGATGGTCGTATTCTGCTTAGCCCATCATGGCGGCGTTGTCAGCCCGAGCAACTAGGTGAGGGTTGGGTGGGAGCCAGTGATGAACGACGATCCTGGGAGTCGGGAACCACGTCCGCAGCGGTCTGAGCAGGAGAACGCCCAATCTCCGGCGGTAGAGCCCAAGAGTCTGCGGATCCGCTGCCCGCATTGTCACAATCCGGTTGAAATCCGTAGCGATGCCTCATTAGCCGACATCGTGTGCCCCTCGTGCGGCAGCCAGTTCAATCTGGTCGGAACACAGGATACGGCATCGTACCATCGCCAGACCGAGCAGACGATAGGTCATTTCCGGCTGGTCGAGCAGGTAGGCGTGGGACACTTCGGCAGCGTTTGGAAGGCGCACGACAGCGAGTTGCATCGGACAGTCGCAGTAAAGATCCCCCACCGTGAACAACTCGACGCAGTGGGTGCCGAGCGGTTTATTCGTGAGGCACGAGCCGCGGCCCAAGTGAGGCATCCGAACATCGTCGGCGTCCACGAGGTGGGCCGCCATGGGGGTTCGGTCTACATTGTCAGCGACTTCGTCGAGGGAGCCAACCTTACCGAGTGGCTCAGCGGCTACCGGTTCACGCCGGGCGAAGCGGCCGAGCTTTGCGCCAAGATTGCCGGCGCGGTGCATACGGCTCACGAGTCGGGTGTCGTCCATCGTGACGTGAAGTCCGGCAACATCATGATCGACCTGGAAGGCCAGCCTCACATCACGGATTTCGGCCTGGCAAAACAGGACGTGGACGAAGTCACGATGACGCTCGAAGGCCGCATCCTGGGCACGCCGGCCTACATGCCACCTGAACAGGCCGGCGGCAAAGGCCATCATGCCGACCGTCGTAGTGATGTGTACTCTTTGGGTGTCGTCCTCTACGAGCTGCTCACCGGCGAGTTACCCTTTCGTGGCGAGACCAGGATGCTGATCGTCCAGATTCTCCGCGACGAGCCGGCCCGCCCGCGAAAGCTCAACAGCCGCGTCCCGCGCGATCTGGAGACAATCTGTCTGAAGTGTTTGGAGAAGGAACCGGCGAAGCGATATCCGTCGGCAGCGGAATTGGAACTGGACCTGCGGCGGTTCTTAGCGGGGGAACCGATCCAGGCCCGCCCAATCGGAGCGCTCTCGCGAGCCTGCCGTTGGTGCAAGCGGAAGCCTGTCGTGGCAGGCCTCGGCACGGCCGCGACGGGGTTGCTGCTGACCATCGCAGTCGGGGCACCCTTTGCAGCTTGGAGACAAGGAGTCCTTCGCCGAGAGGCCGAGCAGCAGGCTGAGGCGGCTCGGTGTCAGGCCCTAATCTCTGATATGAACTTTGCTTGCCAGGCACTGGAAAACAACAACTTCGCCTGCGTGGAAGAGATTCTGGACCGGAACAAGCCCGAACTTGGAGGAGATGATTACCGAGGGGTTGAATACCACTTTCTGCGGCAAATGTGCGATGATGCAAGAGACAATCGTCCCATTGGCCTTCCCTACCTCAGTGGTGCCGTTGCCTTCTCGCCTGGGGATGATTTGCTGGCGGTTCAGCTCGTCAACCGCAGGGTGCTGGTGGTGCGGACCAGCGACTTGAGTCAACAGGATTCCTTCGGCCCCGGGGATCGCATGTGGTCTCCGGGATCTGTTGCCTTCATGATGTCTGGAGACAAGCTCGTCTACACGTTTGGCGACGGGCTCCGGCTTCGCGAGGTCGGCTCTGGGATCCCGCGGGACGAACTGGTTTACAGGGGTGATGTGACACTGTTCGCCCTCTCCCCCAATGGAAAACACCTGGCAACCGTTGACCGTGGCGGTACTGTCCAGATCCTGGGCGGTGAGGACTTCAAGCCTGTCAACACATTTCCCGCCACTGAGCAGGGCCGGACCCATATCACGAGCATCGGATGGTCGTCCGACGAGAGTGTTCTTGCCTGCGGCTATAGCGACGCCGCAATCCGTCTTTGGAACGCGGACAATGGATCCGCGCTGTTTGAGCTGCCCGGCCACACCGACCCTATCGAACAGTTGGCGTTCTCTCCAGACGGTCGTTTTCTGGCGTCGGGAGGCAACGATAGCTTGGTCAAAGTCTGGAACTGGAGCGAAAAGGAGTGCCTTCATACGATTTCCGTTCATAAAGACCGTATCTATGGTCTGCAATTCTCCACTAACGGGCGCTTCCTGGCGGCCGGAAGTCGCGACAACACGATCAGTGTGTGGGATGTGCCGTCATTTCGGCACAATCGTACGCTCCGAGGCCATTCAGCCGCTATCACGGGGCTGGACTTCTCACATCGAGGCAATCTGCTTGCCACGTCCAGTTCTGATTGCACCGTCCGACTCTGGGACCTCTCCCGGGTACAGGCGCCAGAAGTGATTCGGGTCGGACTGAGCCGCGAGGTGACGGACGTTGAAATCTCCAGCGATGGTCAGATCCTGGCTGCTATATGCGGGCGTGAGAGGTTCCTCTTCCCAGAGAATCCGGTGGCAGGCACTCAACAGGTGACGTTTTGGGATGTGATGTCCGGGAAGGCGCTCACACCGTTGAACGTCAAACGGGACGTGTTTTCGATGGCGTTCAGTACGGAAGGGCTTTTTGCTACCGGTGCGGAAGATGGTCATATCGATTTGTGGGAACAGCGTACCTGCAAACACGTTCGGTCCCTAACGGGGGGCAGCGCCAATATCCGTGATCTGGCGTTTTCGCCCGATGGGCAGATGCTTGCAAGCGGGAGTGACGACGGGGCGGTGAGGCTTTGGGACGTTGCTCGTGGAGTTGAGTTGTTGCCACCATTGGTGCACGGTGCTCGCGTCCAGGGTGTCGCGTTCTCTGGCGACGGGCTGACCTTGGCCACAGGAGGTCATGATCACAGAGTCAGATTGTGGGATGTAAGGTCACGAGCGCTCCAATGCACGCTGCCCGGACACTCGTCGGCTGTGCTGTCCGTTGCCTTCTCGCCAGACGGCCGGTGGTTGGCGTCATCATCTTGGGATAAGACCATCATGGTTTGGAACCTGAGCGACCCGACAACGGCTCCGAAGACTCTCAGTGGCCACTCGATGTGGGTGTCGTCAGTCGTGTTTCACGATGACCGAACACTGCTTTCTGCGAGCGGGGACCACACGGTGAAGGTTTGGGATGTGGAGGCATGCCAGCAGAGGTTTACGTTCAGCGGTCATTCCGAAGGCGTAATGTGCATGGCAGTTTCACCCGACCGCAATCTGGTGGTCTCCGCCAGCCGCGATGGCGTCATTCGTCTCTGGCGCGCGGCGGCGAACCCCGAGGCACAAGGGAGCCGGTGATGGAAGTCCGCTGCCCGCATTGCCACACGCGGATTGACCTGGCCGGCGACAGCCCGCTGTCAGCCATTACCTGCCCGTCTTGCGGCAGCCGCTTCAGCCTGCTCGGTGAAGCGGAGACGGCCAGCTACGGACCCTCGCAAACCAAGACGCTGGGGCACTTCACGCTTGTCGACCAGATCGGCATGGGGAGCTTCGGTTCCGTATGGCGGGCCCGCGACAGCGAATTGGACCGCACGGTGGCCGTCAAGATCCCTCGCAAAGGGCAACTTGGACCCGAGGAGGCCGAGCAGTTTTTGCGGGAGGCCCGGGCCGCCGCGCAGTTGCGCCACCCGAACATCGTCAGCGTTTACGAAGTCGGCCGCGAAGATGATACGGTTTTCCTCGTGAGCGAGTACGTGAAGGGCGTCACCCTGGCCGACTGGCTTTCGGCCAAACGGCCCAGTGCGCGGGAGTCGGCCGAACTGTGCGTCAAGGTGGCCGAAGCCCTGCACCATGCGCATCAGGCAGGCGTCATCCACCGGGACTTGAAGCCGGGCAACATCATGCTCGACGAGTCCGGCGAGCCGCACCTGATGGATTTCGGGCTGGCACGGCGCGAGGCAGGCGAAGTGACGATGACGGTCGAAGGGCGGGTTTTGGGAACCCCCGCCTACATGTCGCCGGAGCAGGCCGAGGGCGAAGCCCATCGCGCAGATCGCCGCTCGGACGTGTACTCGCTGGGCGTGATCCTCTTCGAGTTGCTCACCGGGGAACGGCCATTCCGCGGCAGTGCGCGGATGCTGCTGCACCAGATCATCCACGACGACGCTCCCAGCCCCCGCAAATTGGCCGGTACGACGCCGCGCGACCTGGAGACGATCTGCCTGAAGTGCCTGCAAAAGGAACCGGCGAAACGATATCCATCGGCAGAGGACGTCTCCGACGACCTGCGGCGGTTTCTGGACGGAGAGCCGATCGAGGCACGGCCGGTCGGCAGGCTGGAACGAGCCTGGCGTTGGTGCACAAGGAATCCGATGGTCGCAGGTCTGGCCGCCGCGTTTGTTGTCGCGGTGATGGCCGGTCTGGGCGCTGTATCCTGGCAGTGGATGCGCGCCGAAGGCGAAGTGAAAAGGAACCGTCACCTGTTCACCGTCGCCAATGATGCCCTCAAACGCGAGCAGGAAGGGCTTGCCCGACTGCGACGCGAGTCGTACCGCGATCGGATGAAGCTGGCTTATCAGGCATGGAACGAGCGGAACCGCGTTCAACTCGAGCGACTCCTGATGGGACTGCTGCCGGCCCCAAACGAGTCACGACCTTCCGGCTTCGAGCTTCGCTATCTCTGGGCTCGCTATCAGGAGATGTGCAATCAGGCCACGGTCCTCAAGCTCCCGGGGACCATGCCGACGACCGTCACTAGCATCGCCTATTCGGGCAGTGGGCAATACCTGGCCGTCGGCTGCGTGGACGGAACGGTGCTTCTCTATGACGTGGCCGATGTGACTGCCGTCAGGCGCGTGCGCCTGCCCGAATCGATCCGGGGGGCTGACGTCTGTGTTTCGAAGCGAGGAACCTACCTCGCCGCGTGCTCGACGCCGGGACACGCCTCTGCGATTACGGACCAGGATATCCACGCGGTCAGGGTCTACGAGATCGCGTCAGCACGGGAATTGGCTGGTCCCCATTGGGGGACGGCCGGCGCTTCCTGCGCGGTCTTCTCGCCGGACGAGACGGAGCTCATCTGCACCTGCCCCGACGGCTCCATCGAGATTCGAAGGCTACCCGATGGAGAGTTGGCGTGGAAGAAGGACGGTTCTGCTGCAAACAACGGGCAGACGAGGATTGCCGTGTCGCCGGACGGCCGTTTCCTTGCAGAAGCCATACACGACGAGCGCATCGTCCTCTGGGATCTCGGCCGTCGCGAAGCATTGGCCCGCAGCGCAGGCGCTCGACAGTATGTGAACGCGCTGACTTTCTCTCCTGACGGCATGTCACTCTGGAAAAGCGGTGGCTTCGGAGTGACGCGATGGCGCGTCACCGAAGACGGATTGGACGAACCGTTCGTTCTGGGCAAGGAGGAAATCACCTCCCTGTCGTTTTCTCCCGACGGGAAAGTGCTGGCCATGGGCTGCGCGGACTACCGAATCCGCCTCTGGGATGTGGAGAACTCCGAGTGGCTTGCCCCTTTGCTTCAGGCGGACTACGTGGCATGCGTTGCCTTCTCTCCGGACGGCAAGCGTCTTGCCGCGGGCGGCCGAGACAAGGTCGTGTGGCTCTGGGACACCCGCTTCTCGGAGACGGCATCGAGGCATCGCAGTGTCGTCCATTTCCATCCGCCTCTGGCGGTCTCTGGCGACGGGGCCGTGGCGACTTGCCATTTGGAAGGGAACAGTAAGTACGTTCTCAGCCTCTGGAATCCGGGGGCACCCGGCGAGGAAACCACCACGCAACTCGACTCACTGCCCGAGGCGGCGGCGTTTTCACCGGATGGGACGCTTGTTGCGGTCGGCACCCCGGATGGCGTCGTGAGGTTATGGAACGTCCAAACGGGGGACGTACGCGTGTTACCGAAGCGTCATCGCGGCAGGGTGTACGGCGTGGCGTTTTCGCCCTGCGAGAATTGCCTGGTCTCCGGTGGCGAGTTCACCGATTTGTTCGTGTGGGACCTGGCGACCTGCCAGCCTCGTCGCCTGCAGGGCCCGGTCGGACACGTGCTCTGCGTGACGTTTTCCCCGGCGGGTCTACTCGCTTCCACTGGAGGCCTCTGGCACGACTACGGCGAGACGTTCATCTGGGACCTGCGCAACGACGAGCCGCAACGGATGATTCCCCATCCCAGGATCGGCCGATGTGTGGCGTTTTCGCCGGATGGCCGAATGCTCGCAGCCACCGATGACTTCAGCAAGGGCAAGATCAGCGTGTACGCGGTGGATGATGGGCGAGCGTTGTCGTCGCTTGTCGGACACTCGTCCAAGACCATGTCTTTGCTCTTCAGCGACGACGGTGACCGATTGATCACCGGCAGCGATGACGGCACGATTCGCTTCTGGGAACGAGAGTCCGGCGAACCGCTGGGCACGCTGCGGGTGGATGAACGCGTGCGGAAGATGGTGTTGCTCCCGGACGGCTGTACGCTGGTCACGGCGAGCTGGGATGGCTGGGTGCGCGTGCGGAAGGCATCGCCCGCGTCGGACATCCCACGTCGCGCCGACCGCGAGCCGGCTCTCCCATGAGCGAGTAGCGGGTAGCAGGTTCTTGAACCGGTGTGGCTTTGCCACGAGAGGTTGGGGCGTCAGTACTTCCGGCGGGTTTTGGCGCGGCGCTTGCTCGGCCGTTCATGGCTGCCGACGGTCCTTTCAAACCCGAGAGTACCTCACGGCATCGGGGCCTTCTATGCGTTTCACGTCCCCCTGGCAGACGAGGACGCCTGGCAAAGACGTGCGCTCGCAAGGGCCATAGAGTGTCGG
>JAFGJR010000198.1 GCA_016928975.1 Sedimentisphaerales bacterium
GTCAAGACGAAAAGTAATATAAATCCATACAAAATAAGCACTTATCACATCTTCTTGCAATGTCCCGACTTTTGACGCAGGCGTCAAACAAAGCCAATTCGTCATGGAAGCCGGTCCCACGTGTGGTGGACCGGGCGCTTTGAACGTTGTGGCTCTGGGGCTTTGGGCGGGGTATGATACCGGCGGTCCGTGAATGGAAAGGGCAGGGGTATGAATAGCATTGGTCTGGTGATTACGGCTTCGTTGGCGGTGATTGCGGCGGGGCAACCGGTGGGGATTCTGTCGGGGCAGTTCCAGTGGACCTACGGCCCGGCGGTCCTCGACGCGAGACCGGTCGATGGAGTCGAGTTCATCTCGGTGAAGGATCCGTCGATTGTGCGGGATGGCGACAGGTGGCATCTATTCTGCACGGTGCGAGGGCCTGCGCGGACCCATGCGATTGTGTATTTGAGCTTCAGCGAATTCAGCGAGGCCAACCGCGTGCCGCGACATGTCCTGTCGTGTCATCCGGGGTACTTCTGCGCACCGCAGGTGTTCTACTTCACGCCTCACAAGAAGTGGTACTTGATCTGCCAGGCGGCGGATGAGGCGTGGGGCGAGCCGCCGTATCGGCCGGCGTTCTCGACCACCGACAACATCAGCGACCCCAATTCGTGGGCGAAGCTCCAACCGCTCTATGACGAGCGGCCGAAAGGCGTCAAGGCGTGGCTCGACTTCTGGGTGATTTGCGACGAGGCCAAAGCGCACCTGTTCTACACCTCGCTCGACGGGAAGATGTGGCGCGCGGAAACTCCCCTGTCGGCGTTCCCAAAAGGTTGGTCAACGCCGGCGGTCGCCCTGACGGCGGACATCTTCGAGGCCAGTCACGCGTATCGGCTCAAAGGTCTCCACAAATACCTGACGCTGGTCGAAGCCCAGAACGGCCACGGCTGGCGATACTACAAAGCCTACACGGCGGACCGGCTCGACGGCCTATGGCAACCGCTGGCGGCCGGCAGGGACGACGCCTTCGCCTCCATGCGGAACGTCATGCCCGGGGGAGACAGGTGGACCGATGTGGTCAGCCACGGCGAGCTGCTGCGCAGCGGGCGGGACGAGCATCTCGAAGTGGACACCATGAATCTCCAATTGCTCTTCCAGGGCGCCCTCGACAAGGACCGGCAGGGCAAAGCGTACGGCGAGATCCCATGGCGTCTCGGCCTTCTCCAGCCTGCCGAGTAGGTGCCGTGTCCGCTGGGGCTAATGGCAGCCGATGCCCCAGAGCACGCAAGGATTGTACGATGTCTGGCCACAACAATCGCAATCGCAATCGCAGTCACAGCCGCAACCGCAGCCCGGCGTGCAGTCATCGCTCATCAGCCACAGCCAGGCGATGTTTCCACATGGCGACTGGCATGGGTTCTGATTGCCGCACGGGCAGGGACAGGGGTTCGTACAACCGCATGGATTGTAGCCCGGCCACTGAGCGGGCCACATTGAAGGATACTGGGTGGAACTGGGCCACGGCAGCGTATGGATGCCCGCGTGCGTCTGGAGCCACGCCTGCATCCACGTGTTGGTGTACGTCGCATTGATGCCGTACCCCCAGGCCGTCGTGCTGAACACCAGCACCACGGCCGCCAACAACACGTACTTTCTCATACTGGACCTCCTTGCTATGGGACAGTCTTTCCATCCGCGCAGGGTCTCACCGACGAGGCCGCGATGCGCGGACACACTTCGACCGCAGAACGTCTCTCAAAGGCCGTACGCCGGGAGGCTGCCGTCACGGTTGCGCACGTTCGGTGCCGCAAATGAAAACCACAGCAACATTGATCAAGGCAGACCTGACGTGGTACACCTTCCCCGCACAGTGAGGACACCTTCTTCTCATCGGTATCGACACTATTTGTACCCTCGACTCTGTCAACTTGTCAAGTGGAATCTCGTCCTTGTGCAGGGCAATCGCGTCGAAAGCCGCGGACCCCAATCAGACAGTCGCGGTCCGCCACTCGATTCAGGCTTGGTGCTCCGGAGGCCGCGCAGATTTGGTTGACAGGGTACCGGCCGGCGGGTAGATATGCTGTCGCTCGTGCTCGGTCGGTGCGGGCGGGGGCGGCAGAGAAGGGCGGTTCCTTTTTCTGATGGCTGATTGACGTATCCGACAAGGAGAATGGCTTTGCCCGCTCACGAAGTGGAGAACATCTTCGCAAGGATTGTGGAACGGGCGAGGGCGATGGACCCGGCGAACGCGCGCAAGTGGTTCGATCAGCTCGCCGTCCTGCACTTCGACGGCGGGGCGATTCGCATCGGCTGTCCCGAGGAGGCCAGCGTGCGCTTTCTGGACGAGAACTGCCGGGCTACGTTCACCCGTGCGGCCCAGCAGATCACGGGGCACCTCGTGACTGTGGAGTTCGTCGTCAGTAACGGGCCGGGGAGAGCGCCTCGTGACGCCGGGGCCGGACCGTCGCTGCATCCGGACTACACGTTCGAGAACTTCGTCGTGGGGCCGAGCAATCGGCTGGCCCACGCCAGTTGCGTGGCGGTCAGCCAGTCGTTGGGACAGACGTACAATCCGCTGTTTCTCTACGGCAGCGCCGGGCTGGGCAAGACGCATCTGCTGCACGCCGTCTGTCACGAGGTCCGCCGGCGAGTGAGCGGGGCCGCCATCCAGTTGCTCAGTTGCGAGGAGTTCGTCAACCGGTTCATCCGAGCGATCGAACAGGGGACGATCGGCGAGTTCCACCGCGAGTTTCGTACGGCGGACGCGCTGGTGATCGACGACGTGCAGTTCCTTCGCGAGCGCGAGCAGAGCCAGGAGGAGTTCTTCCACACGTTCAATGCTTTGTACAACAATGGCAAGCAGATCATCCTGAGCGCCGACAGCCCTCCGGCGGAGATTCCATCGCTGGAGGCGAGACTGACGAGCCGGCTCAACTGGGGCCTGGTGGCCCGGATCGATCCGCCAAGCTACGAGACGCGAATCGCCATTGTGCAGAACAAGGCCCACCTTCGCGGCCTGTCCATCGGCGATGAGATCGCCGAGTATGTTGCGCGACAGGTCCACGCCAATATTCGCGAGCTGGAGGGCGCCCTGACGACGATCTACGCCCTGGCGACCACCACGAAGGAGCCGGTCACGCTCGAATTGGCGCAGCGGGCACTGGAGGGCCAGATCCGGCTGACGACGCGCCGGATCACGATCACCGATATCATCGACGTAGTGACGCGGCACTTCGACGTGCGCATCACGGACCTGCAAAGCAAACGACGCAGCCAGAGCGTCACCATGCCTCGGCAGGTCTGCATGTTCCTCGCTCGCCAGATGACCAGGCACAGTCTCGAAGAGATCGGCGGCCATCTCGGCGGACGGGACCACACGACCGTGATGCACGCCTGCAGCAAGATCGCGGGGGAGAAGGATTCCGACCCCAAGATGCAAGCCCTTTTGACTGAGTTGAGCAGGCAGATCACGCAGGTGAGTTGATTGCCGGTCGTTCGGATTGAGCCGGGCACAGGAATCGCCTGCCCGCCGCGGTCCCCCGTGTCGGCGCCAGCACAGGCTGGCACGCAATACAGCCGTCCCGTCAACGACGGCGATCACCAATTTGCCTGTTGCCACCGACGGCGCTGCGAGAAGCTTCAACACTTTCGCGCTGGCCGAGCCGCTTTGATTCTGGTAGAATGGTTCCTGGTTTCTCGATTTCAGATCCGTACCTTTTTGCAGTTAGGTATTCGGTGTGAACCGCAGTTCTGTGACGTACGCCGCAAATGAAGCGAGCATCGACGTATCGGCAGTGCGGACGCTGCTTCGCCCTGTCCTGATCGTGTCGGAGAGCACGCTGGCGGAGCAATCCGCGTTTCTCAGGCACCTATTGGTGGGTCTGGTCGACGAGTCGATTTCCACCACCCTGGTCTGCCCGCCGGGTTGCGATGTTGAATCGCTGGTGCCGGGACCCGTGGCCGTGCTTTCCTATCCGCTGGTCAGCCTGCCTCTGGCGAGACATCTGGGCACTGGTTATCTCGCGGGCGAGTTGGCGAAGTTGCGGCCGACGGTCCTGCACAGTCTCTCCGAGAACACAGCGTCGCTGACACGTCGCTTGGCGCGTCGGCTGCGCATGCCCTACGTTCAGATGATCAATTCTCTGGCGGGGGGATTCTCGCGAGTCCATCTGTCGCCCCGACGGTGCCGGGCGATCATCACACCCGCCCGGAGCATCGCCGCCAGCGTGGCCAGGGCGTATCCCCGGTTTGCCGACCGAGTCCGGCAGATTCGGATTGGGACCTTCATTGAGGAGGACACCGTCTGCTTCTCCAATCCTTCCCGGCTGCCGAGCATCGTTCTGGCCCAACCGCTTCGGCGGGTCTCCGACTTCGAGGCCTTCTTCAAGGTCGTCAAGGCGCTGCTGGCAGACGGCTACGACTTCATGGTGGTTCTGATGGGCAACGGGCCGGCGGAGCACGGATTGCGCCGATTGCTGGAGGATCTCGGCATTGCCCAGGCAGTCACCATTGTGCCGGTGCTGGATCCGTGGCGGTCCGTCCTGGCGGCGGGAGACATCTTCGTGCGGCCTCGACCTCGGCGGGTGTTCAGCATGTTTCTGCTGGAGGCCATGAGCCTGGGCACCGCCGTTGTGGCCTGCAAGGGCGGCGTCGACGATCTGATCATGCCCGACCGGACGGCCTTGGTCTTCGAGCGGGACAATGAACAGAGCATCCGTCATGCCTTGACGCAACTGCTTGACCAACATGACTTTGCGCGCCATCTGGCCATGACGGCACAGGAGCATGTCAGGGCTCAGCACTCGGTGAGCCAGATGGTGTCGGCTACCTTGAAGACCTATATCGAGGTGCAGCGTCTCGATCGTCGTTGACTGCAAGGGGACACGAACCGGCGGACCACGCGGGGCCCGCTATGAGGAGGTTCTTAGACGCAGGTTTTTGAATCATTCGCCGTTCGCGAACGCCTTGTTCCTGATGGGCACGACGGGAAAAGGCTGGTTAGGAGAGACGACCATGGCGGAGACAGAGTCGGTGCTGCTGAGCCGTTTCGCCAGGACCGGGGATGCGGAGGCATTCGCGGAGATCACCCGGCGCCATGCCGGGCTCGTCTATGGAGCCGCATTGCGGGTTCTTGCGGACGTGGACCGGGCGGCGGACGTGGCCCAGGAGACGTTCCTACAGCTCACGAAGGACGCCCACAGCGTGACCGGCTCGCTGCCGGGCTGGCTGCACCGGGTGGCGACGCACAAGGCCATCGATCAGATGCGCCGGGACGCCTCGCGCAGGCGTCGCGAGGCCGAATACACGGCCGACAAGCCCCGGGAGGTAACGGACTGGAAGGACCTGTCCCGGTACGTTGATGAGGAGCTGAACAGGCTGGACAATGAGACGCGAGAGATGCTGGTCGCCCACTTCCTGCAAGGCCAGACGACGCGGCAGGTCGCTCTGGCTCGGGGTGTCTCCCAGGCTACCGTTTCTCGTCGCATCGATGCCGGTGTGACCCAACTGCGCGCCGTGCTTCGCAAACGTGGGCTGCTCGTGACCGCAGGCATTCTGAGCACACTGCTCGGCCGACACGCCGCTCAGGCGGCACCGACACCGCTGATGATCGAATTGGGCAAGATGGCCCTTGTGGGCGGTCATGCGGCCGTCGGAACGGGCGGTGCCTCGTTCATCGAGACCTCTGCCGGTGGCCTGCTGGCGGGAGTGAAGGCCAACATTGTGGCGGTGGCCGCCGTGGCTGCGGTCGCCGTGATCGGCGCCGGCTCGGTCGTGACCTATCGGCATGCGACACGGCCGCGCACTTCCGAGAGCACTATCGTGACCAGGTCGCCCGCGTCGAAGACGCGATCCCGTGCAACCGTCGCCAAGTCGGTCTCCTCTCCACAGCCTGCCGCGGTCACGACGACCGGCTCCTCGGATGCGGCAAAAAGGTGGACCGAGCTCATCAGTAGCGTGGGGAACCGCACTGGCGGACAGGGTGGCCAGCCGACTCAGCAACCTGGGTCCCAGCAGGCGACGGGCGTTCCGCCGGCCGGCAGTGCAGTTGCGGCTTCGCAAGGCGGCATGGGAGGGATGATCGGAGGCGCCATGATGATGGGAGCGGTTTCACCCTCACGGGAAGATCAGCGACCGGATCCGGTGGGACTGTCGGTTGGCATATTTGTCAGCACCAGCAACGGTGAAGTGGTGCAGGCCGGGATCATCGTCGAGGAGCCCACCGGGTCCATCGCGCCCAGCGAGCCCAACGATTCCAACGACACGGGCCCCGACGGGAAGTAGAGATCATGGCACCGGAGTGATGTGCGTATCCCCGCGCGCAAGTGTGGGTGTCTGCATCTGGGCGGCAGGGCCCTGATGCCGGCTGGATAACGACTCGCGGGTGCCGCCTGTACGCCACTTCCTGGAAGGCTGCTCCATGGCGGAACTCGCGCGGCGGCACCGATCACGAGGATATGCAGGAGATCCTCGACGCCGATCCTGACAACCCCAGACAGCAAGGCGAACATGAGATGAGACTCTGGTTTCAGTCCTTCGATCCTGATGCCCAGATGCCCATCACCTCAATGAACGAGACCGATCGCGGCACTTCAATCGCCTGGCGAGTCACCTTCAAGAGGGACGTGACAGCAGGCGGTCAGACCTTCCACGCCGGCGACACATTCGAATTGGACGCCGCCCTCCGCAAATCCGATTGTGAAGAGCCTCATGCTTCCGCCGGGACCGTCTTATACGCAACCCGTGCTGCTTGCATGTCGTACGCCCGCTGAACAAGACCAGACACGGAGGTCAGTTCTCCAAATAGCTCCGGCTGCAACTTGTGCAGCCGGACGAGCCTTTGCTCAGCCTCTTCGTGGGACTCCAAGCCGCCATCCGCGAGGATATGCTTGATTCTCATATCCGGACGAAGTGCTTTCAGTGCGGGACAGATCAGTATCGTTCGATGGCACGCCAGTGGATCAGCTTCGGCGCACATGAGGGCGGCCTTGCATCGCTCGACGCCTTCAAGGATCTTACTAAGGCCGTCGCGAAAAACTGGCAGGTTCCTGACGGAGCCATATGCGGCCTGGCCATTGACATAGCATTCGTCTTCCGTCCGGCGTGCCCCAAGTTCTCGTCCGAGGAAGACGTACTCGATATTGGCGTCCTGCAACCGCTGTTGCAGCAACTCCCTATTGAACTGGGGCGAGTACTCGCTGTACGGCCTCGACCGGACATCCGCCACAGCCGATATGCCATGCGTAACAAGCAGACGGATGAAATGCTCGATTGTGTGGTTTGAATGACCGATGGTATACATCTCTGTCATAGCATTGCTCCAGACAGATAACAGGATACCCCCCTGGTGTTGGCAGGTCAACGGGCCGCGTGATCGGATCGCGCCGAGAAAGTCGCACTGACTGGGACTGACCTATCAGCTCAGCAGGCCGTACTCCTGGAGGGTCTTGCGCAGGGAGGTTTTCTTGCTGTCTTCCAGGGGAGTCATGGGCAGACGCAATTCCTCGGAGCACATGTCCAGCATTGCCATCGCGGCCTTGATCGGGATCGGGTTGGTGGCCAGGGTCAGCATGTTCTTACTGAGGACGAAGAGCTTGCGGTGCCACTGGCGGGCCTTGATGAGGTCGCCTTCGAGGATCAGGTCGGTCATCGCTTTGACGTCGGCGGGGACGATGTTCGCCACGACGCTGATGACGCCTTTGCCGCCCACGGAGGCCAGCGGCAGGGTCAGCGAGTCATCGCCGGAAAGGATCGTGATGTCGCAGCGCATCGCGATCTCGCTGGCCTGGTCCAGGCTGCCGGTCGCCTCTTTGATGCCGACGATGTTGTCGATCTCGGCCAATCGGGCCACCGTCTCCGGTGTCAGGCCGGCCCCGCATCGGCCGGGGATGTTGTACAGGACCATCGGCAGATCGACCTCGTCGGCGATGGCCTTGAAGTGCTGATAGAATCCCTCCTGCGTCGGCTTATTGTAATAGGGGCACACCTGAAGCGTGGCATCGGCGCCGACTTTCTTGGCGAAAGCGGTCAGTTCGATGGCCTCGGCCGTGCTGTTGGAGCCCGCGCCGGCGATCACCCGTGCGGCGCCGGCGACGCTCTTAACCACCCGCTCCACCACCTGCTTGTGTTCCTCATGGCTGAGGGTCGGGCACTCGCCCGTCGTGCCCACCGGCACGATGGCGTCGATCCCATTCTCCAACTGGAACTCGATCAGCTCGTCAAGTGTCTTGTAGTCAACCCCGCCGTCATGAAACGGCGTGATCAGTGCCACCATGGCCCCAGTGAACATCCGACATCTCCTCATTCTGTCATCTATGATTTGCGATCCAAGAGTTGCGATTTGATGGATCGTCAATCTGGCTGGTTCGTGTACTTGTCGATCAGCTCGATCATCTGTCGCGTGGCCTCGCGCATGCCGACGAGCACGGCCCGGGCCACGATGCTGTGGCCGATGTTGAATTCGCAAAGCCCCCGGATGGCGGCGACAGGCGCGATGTTGCGGTACGTCAGGCCGTGACCGGCATGGACAGTGAGTTTCTTCTCCATGGCGTAGTCCTTGCCGGCTTCCAGATCCGCCAGACATTTCCTCACGGCCCTGTCGCTGGTCGCGTTCGCATACCTGCCCGTGTGCAGCTCGATGGCATCGCAGCCGGTCTCGGCGGAGGCGGCGATCTGCTCCATATCAGGCGTGATAAACGCGCTGACGAGAATGCCTCGCCTGTGCATTCGCTTGACGACTTCGCCGAGCCTTCGCTTGTGTTGGACGCAGTCCAGACCGCCCTCGGTCGTCAGCTCGGCCCGATTCTCCGGCACCAGCGTCACCTGATCCGGCCGGACCTGCTCGGCGATCTTCACGATCGGCTCGGCCATCGACATCTCCAGGTTCAGCTTGCAGGCGACGGTCTCCTTGAGCACGTGCACGTCCCGATCGTTGATGTGCCGGCGATCCTGGCGCAGGTGCACGGTGATTCCGTTGGCGCCGGCCAGCTCGCACTGCACGGCCGCCCACGCCGGGTCCGGCTCATCCGCGTGTCGCGCCTGCCGGATCGTCGCCACGTGATCGATATTGACATTCAGAGCAGCCATCCAACGTCCTCACTAAGTCGCACGAATTGTATCAATGAGCCAATTTACATCAAGCGAATAACCGCACAAAATATGGAACGTGCACGACGGTGCCAAAGTTGCGATCACGAGGCCTTCAGGAGTTGAAGTTGAGTAAGGGTCCGTAGGCTTGGGCGGCCAACTTGAAGATCATTCTGATCAGGATCGCCGCGATGCACGCATAGACGAACCATGGCGCCCAGAAGCCGAACGCCTTGAACCACAGGTCCGCGCGATCGGCGGAAATCTCCGCGACCTTGTCTACCGTCCTGTCGAGCTCGCCGGATTCCTCTCCAATCTGCCAAAGCTGCAGGTACTCGGCCGGCAGCCGTTTCGAGAACCCTTCCCAGGCCATACCACCTTGGCGGACGCTCGTGGATCCGCCCTTGAACAGCCCAGCCACGATCGCGTTGCCCGTGGCTCGCGTGGCGCGTTCGGTCGTCTCGGTGATCGGCACGCCCGCCTTGTACAGCATGCTGAACGCCCTGGCGTAGCGGCAGACGGAGAGATGATAGAGGGCCGTGCCCAGGATCGGGATTCTCAACGCGAGAAAGTCAAAGGGAACTCGGATTGCAGGAGCTCTTTCTCGCAGGCGCAGCATCAGCAATATGATGGCTGCCGGGACATAGAACAGCAGCAACATACGCACCACCATGAGAACGTAGCCCCACGTTGTTATTCTTCCGAGGATCAGGTCGGGAAGCCCGTAGATCAGCGCCCCGAAATGGAGAACGAACATTGGATAAATCAACTGCATCCGGATGCGCCGGGTAATGCCACAGATGAATTCATGCCACTGGGAGAGCATTTTGAAGGACTCGTGCAGCGAGCCGGACGTCTCGGCGGCGTCGATGAGCATCCGGTCCATATCCGGAAAGACGTTGCGTTGCTTCTCCATCGATTCGGCCAGGCTCGACCCCTGGGACAAGGACTCGCGGATCCGCGAGAACACCTGCTTGATGTGGCCCCGCCGGCCCTGGATCACGATATCGAGCGAGCGCAGGATCGGAATCCCTGCATCCAGCATCACCGCCAGATCGTAATAGGCTTGCGCCAACTCGGTCTTCGAGGCCATACGCATTCGCTCCGCCGTTCTATGGATTTTTTGGGTATCCCGGCTCCACCGCGGAGGAATACCCATTGCCAGCATCGGCGGCAGCTTTTAGTATAGCACCGCTTGCGGCAGATGCAACGACGGATGCCATGTGCCTGCCATTGGGGACCGGTATGGACGACAGGGGACAAAGGAAGAGTCTGCACTATCTGGTGAGCTTGTTTCGCCGCCGGAGCAGGTACCGGCTGAGCTGGCCGACGCGGATCACGCTCGTTCGTATTCTATTGATCGTGCCGTTCGTGGACTGCATGCTCAGCACTCACGATCCTCAGATTGACCAAGCCTCTCAGAATCTCCTGCGATATGTGGCCATCGGGCTGTTTGTCCTGATGGCCGTCAGCGATGCGGTGGATGGGTACTGGGCTCGGCATCGCCACCAGATCACTAGGTTGGGCACGTTTCTCGACCCGCTTGCAGATAAGCTCCTGATCACCTCCGCTTCGCTGTTGCTCGTCTCCCAGAGGGGCCATGTAGAAGGGTTCCTATTGCCGATGACGGTGGTGGTCCTGATTATCGGCAAGGACGTCCTCATCACGATTGGCTTCATCCTCCTCTATCTAATCACGTCGCAGACCCACATCGTGCCGGTATTTGCCGGGAAGCTGGCGACCGCCCTTCAGCTTGTGATGGTGGCGGCGGTCCTGGTGGCGCCGGAGGTGTCGAGCGTGTTTCCGCCGTACCGATGGTTCGTGCAGGTGCTCTGGTGGTCGGCCGGCGCGGCGGCCGTCTTCGCCGCACTCATTTACATTCGCAACGGCAGCCGCTATATTGAGCAGTATGAGCGAGCGCACGCGACGGACTCCGGTGGCGCCGAGTCGGACAAAGCCAGGAGATAAGGTCGGCGAGCAAGCTCACGCGTCCGGGCAGACCCGTCTTCGCTTTCTGTGCCCCGGTGGCCACGCAGCTTCGTCGCGGAGTTGTGACGACCGGGGGCCGACGCGCAACATAGTAATAAGATTACGGTTGACAAATGGTCTTTCACCAGGACCATTTCACGACAGCAGGTGCAGTATGCAGGACGAAAACACGACACAACAGTTCAGCGATATTCCGGAGGTGCTGGAGGACCTGCGCAAGGGCAGGATGATCGTTCTGGTCGATGCGGAGGACCGCGAGAACGAGGGGGACCTGGTATGCGCGGCGGAGAAGGTCACGGCGGAGATCGTCAATTTCATGGCGCGGTTCGGCCGGGGGCTCATCTGCCTGCCCATGACCACGGACCGATGCGACGCGCTCGGACTGTATCCGCAGACTCTGGAGAACACCGCTCGCTTCGGGACAGCGTTCACGGTCAGCGTCGATGCGGCCGAGGGGGTCACCACGGGCATCTCCGCCGCCGATCGCGCCCATACGATCCAGGTGGCGATCGCCGACGGCACCAAAGCCAGGGACCTGGCACGCCCGGGCCACGTGTTTCCTCTGCGCGCCCGAGAGGGGGGCGTCCTGGTTCGGGCCGGACAGACAGAAGGGGGGATCGATCTGGCTCGGCTGGCGGGCCTGAAGCCGGCGGCGGTCATCTGCGAGGTGATGAACGAGGACGGCTCCATGGCCCGCGTGCCTCAACTGCTGGCCTTCTGCAAACAGCACGATATGAAGATCACCTCGATCTCCCAGCTTGTGGAATATCGCCTTCAGCGAGAGAGCCAGATCAGGCGGATCGAGTGCGTCAATCTGCCTACTGACTACGGCCAGTTCAAGCTGATCGCCTACGAGAGCGTCACGTCGCCGGAGCCGCATCTGGCCTTGTGCAAAGGCGGCATCGGCGACCTCGACGCCACGGGGCAACCCATCGAACATCCGGAGCCGGTCCTCGTGCGAGTTCATTCCGAGTGCATGACAGGCGATCTGTTCCACTCGCAACGGTGCGAGTGCGGCTACCAGCTCATCACGGCGATGCAGATGATTGAGCAACAGGGCGCAGGTGCCTTGATCTACCTGCGCCAGGAGGGCCGGGGCATCGGTCTGATCAATAAGCTCCACGCCTACAAGCTCCAGGAACAGGGGCTCGACACGGTGGATGCCAATGTCAAGCTGGGCTTTGCCCCCGACCGGCGGGACTACGGCATCGGCGCGCAGATTTGCCGCGACCTCGGGCTGCGAAACGTGAAGATCCTGACGAACAATCCGAAGAAGGTCAGCCGGCTGGAGGTTTACGGCATCAGGATCGTCGAGCAAATCCCCTTGCAGGCCAAGCCCTGTGAGCACAACATCAACTACTTGCGCACGAAGAAACACCGGCTCGGGCATGTGCTCGGAGAAGATTTGTAAAAGGATAGTACATATCGAGAATCAACGGTCAAGGTTATTGAGTCGATGGTGGGACGCGAGACGGCTTGCTCACGCGTGCGCGAGCGTGCGTGGATTCGGCTTCGCTACCGCGCTGCTTCTGGTCGCGCTGCTGTGTTCCGGCTGCGGCCCGTCGCAGGCGGATGTTTCGGTGGCCGAATCACCGCCTGCACAGACGGCGACAGAGACCGCGGGCGCTGACGCGGACAAAGCCGTGGAGCCGCTGCCCGTCGTGCCTGCCGGTTTCTGCCCTGCCAAGGTCTGCATCCTCCCGTTGACGGAGCTGCTCAGCTCGACCGGCAGCAATCAGGCGGTCACGCTGAATGCCTTCATTGGTCTCCTGGACGCCTTCGGGTGCCAGATCAAGGCCCCGTACGTCCTGCGGTTCGAACTATACCAGTATGTGCCTCGATCCGCCCAGCCCAAAGGGCAAAGACTGGCCATCTGGCCGGATATCGATTTGACTCATCCCGCAACGAACAACAAGTACTGGCGTGATTTTCTTCGAGCGTACGAGTTCAGGCTTGATGCCCCGATGGGCTTGAGCGAGATGTATGTGCTCGAAGCCACGTGCATGTGTCCCGACGGCAGACGGCTGACCGCAAAATTCCCGCTCCGCGGCGGCCAATAGAGTGAGGACGTGGCTCTGAGCGGCCTGCATCGCACGTCCCTCGCACGGGGGGGGGTAACCACCCGATCGCATGTCCGATAAGACCCGCTTTTTGGCGTCCGGGGCTTGACTCTGTCTCTACAGTGAGGTATACTCAACATGGTGTCGTTGAGCCTGTGAGTTTTGGTCTTTGAGAAGACCGTCTCGCGTGGTCCCCGGATGGCGCGGTGCCGAACGGGCCCGATAAGGGAGGTCTGTAACGCTCGCATGGTGGATAGGCGCCCTTTGCGCCACATGCACGGGGCTCCCACCGGACAGGGAAGGAGGTGGAATCAGGTCCGAGAACGTAGGTCTTCATGCCCCCGGTCTGAGGAGGGCCAGAGCGATTCGTCACCGAATGCGCTTGGAGAAGCACGTTCCCTGGTGTACGTCACGTCATGCGTAGGACAGATGCCGCGACACACCCCGGGGGCATGCTCCGATGTCCGTTGGGATTTCAGTCGAAGATCATATGGCCGGTGAAGACCGGCGCTTGTTGAGTGTGCCCTGCTGAGCCAGCCGGGTCGCGGGAGCGCGTCTCCATAGTCGGCGGACGATTGTCCTGCGGCCGTCTCAAGTCGATGCAAGCCGGTGGGGAGAACATGGGTGTGTCGTTTGGAAGGAGAATTGCCATGGGTAGAAGAATCGTAGGTTCGTTGGTGCTCCTGTGCGTGGTCGCGATTTCGCTTCCGGCGCAGGCGCAGGTCATCACAGCCGTCGCGCATCGGAATACCGATACGGATGCCCTCGAGGCTCCGCAAATTGCGCCCAATCCACTCGAGGAGGACGCGCTCGTCTTTGTGGATCGGACGCACCAGTACAATGACATACCCGCGTCCTTGCTCGGCGCCGAGTACATCATGTTGGCCAACGACAACAAGAACATGGGGACGTACGAGTTGGACGTCACGGTGTCGGAGAGTTGCACGATCTGCGTGCTCGTGGACAACCGCATGGGCGGTGCGGCGGGCGGCAAGGGAGTTGCCCCCGTCATTACCGGCATGCCGTGGTTGACGACGCTGGGCTTCGCCGATAGCGGGGAGGATATCGGCATTGACGAGAGCGGCGACGGGGATATTGACCAGTACTCGTCCGTCTTCACCGTCGCGATGAAGCCCGGTACCATCACGCTTGGCGGCTGCACCGAGGGCCACACAGGAAACATGCTGGGTGTTGCTGTCATAGCTCCTCGCCTGAAGGCCTCCAAGCCTACGCCGGCAGATCAGGAAGAGGGTGTGACTCTACCCCTGCTGCAGTGGACGGCCGGACAGACGGCGGTGTTCCACAAAGTGTATGTGGGCACGACCCCTGAGTTGACCGCCGCGGATCTGGTCGGGCCGCGAGTGATGATAACGTCGTACTACTTCGCGCGAATGGCTCCCGGCCAGACCTACTACTGGCGCGTAGACGAGGTCGAGGCCGACTTGAAGACAGTGCACACCGGCAATGTCTGGTCCTTTACGGCGGCGTCGCTGGCGGCCTGGAAGCCGGTTCCACCGGACGGGGTCAAATGGGTCGATCCCAACGTCAGTCTGAGCTGGCAGTTGGGCAAGGACGCTTTCTCGCACGATGTGTACTTCGGGACTGACAGAGCGGCGGTGGAGGCAGGCGACCCAGGCGTCTTCCATGAGAACGTGTTCGTTCCGCCCTGGAAGCCGTCGTCGCTTCTGGCGCCGGAGACGACCTACTATTGGCGGGTCGATGAGATCGCTTCGGACGGCACGCTAACCATGGGAAGTGTGTGGAGCTTCACCACGCTTCCGGTCATCGAGATCGCCGA
>JAFGJR010000199.1 GCA_016928975.1 Sedimentisphaerales bacterium
GTCAAGACGAAAAGTAACATAAATCCATACAAAATAAACACTTATCACATCTTCTTGCAATGTCCCGACTTTTGACGCAGGCGTCTTAACACGCCGGGTTTTCTATCGGATTACTTTCGCGACGAAGTCCTCGCCGAAGCAGAGGTGCACTATGACGCGGCATGACGACACAACGCGCCTGCGCCACATGCTGGATCATGCGGCCGAGGCAACTCAAATGGCCCAGGGCAGGCAGAGGCATGACCTTGAAGCGGATCGTCAGTTCTCCTTGGCCCTGACCCATCTGGTAGAGATTGTCGGAGAAGCGCCCGCTCGCGTCTTCACGGACGTGACCCGCGATGCGCGAGGCCACTCCTATCGTCGTCCGAGCAGCCTGTAGGCTTCCTCGCCGCCGTTGATGAGGTGGATCAGAGGCTGCGGTCGGTCCACACCCTCGATGAACCTGGGCCGGGCGGCCCAGGGTGTGACGCTCAGCACACCCATCATGTCCATCCAGTATTGCAGGCGGGCCACCGGCAGGTTCCAGGTCATGTGGAAGTGGTTGGCTGGCGGGTACTGCTTGTACTCGAGCATCGTGGCGTACTTGGGAACGACGAACGTGTGCGGCCAGGTGGGCGTGGTCAGGTTGCACATCGCTTTGCCAAGCTCCTCCGGTACCTGGGTGGTCTGGGCCTCGTCCCAGATCAGGCTGAACAAGCCGCTGACGCTGCTGTATGCCACGCGTGCGGCGATTCCCTTGATGCCGGCCGGCGTCATAAACGTGACGGAATTGCCGCCACCGGGGAAGTAGAACCGGTCTGCCAGCGGCATGGAGACTCGCTCCATGATCTGCTTGACGGTCGCGCCCGGTTCGGCCGCCCAGTCGAAGGCGGCGCTGCCGGAGTTGTCGCCGTCCACGAGCCCTTTGGTGTGCCAGTCCGCACTCGTGTCGAGCTTCTTGAGTCCGAGCTTCTCGGCCAATGCCTTGACCTCCCAGGCCTCCCAGACCTTTCGGAAGTCCATGAACAGGGGCGGGTTGCCTCCGCTGAGGTAGGTCATGAACAGCATGGTGAGCAGACCCTGCACGTCCGCCTCGGTCGCGTAGGGCAGGGGGGCGTTGCTGCCGTTGTGATCGAAGGTGCTGTTGAAGAAGGACTCCATCACATCCGCGACCGGCAGAGGGATGCCTCGCGCGTCGCTACCCCATTCGAGCTGGCTCATGAATCCGCCGCCTACGGCGTTCAGGTCGGCCATGAGGTCGCGGACGATCAGGTACATCGCCATGGACATGTTGAATCGTTCGCTGTCCTCGTTGCCGTGCAGGACCAAGCGGTTGCCCACGTACCGATCCACCCACGCTCGCAAGTCCTTGAGTTCCTTGTCCTTGTAGGCTTTCCTGGTGAGCATGTCGGCCAGGAGCTTCATATCCAAACGCGTGATTTCGATGCCGAAGGTGTTTCGCGTGGGGATCACGTGCGCCAGCGCCGTCTCCATGCCCATCGAGTCATGCCCGAAGACCACGACGCGTCGGCCGCGCAGCGCTACGGCGGTCACCGCCGCGTAGCACCAGTCAATCAGGTTCCTGGCCGTCTGGTCGGTCATTTCCGGCTCCAGGCCGGTGTCCGGCCAGGTCCCTACGTTCAGCGCCGCCATTCGGCCGTACTGCGCCAGCGCGCCGTTCAGAGCGTGCGCATAGACCACGCCCGGCCTGGGACCGCTGTTGCCGCAGGTGATATTGACCGGAGTGTTCGCCGGGAATTGCTGGAGCAGTGAGATCGTGGTCAGTTGCGGGAACGCCCACGTGTCGGGCACACAAACCAGGATGTCCACATCCGCCTTGCGGAACTGCTGGGCGACGATGTCCGCCTGTGCCTCGCCATCTACGAGCACAGTCGAGTAAACCACCGGCACCGCCGTCTTGTCCGGCAGGACCACGGCGCCGCTGATCGTTTCGGCCGCCATCTGGGCGATGTTCCGGCATCGTGTGCGGCTCTCCTCGTCGATCCGCGGGTCACTCGTGGCAAACACCCCGATCACGGGCACTTTCGGCGTCGCCTTGCGGATCGCCGGCAGCCTTGTTGCGTCACCTCTCTTGGCCATGAGAAACTCCTTTCATTCACGATTTGTGATTGGGATGAGGCGCTCGCGGACGCCAAAATCGCAAATCGCAAATCTCAAGTCGCAAATTGCTTCGGGTCTTCCAGCATCTTCTTCACGAAGTCGAGGAACTGGGCGGCGTAGGCGCCGTTGGCGACCTTGTGGTCCACCGACAGGGTCATGTTCATCAGCTTGCGAATGAGAATGCCGCCGTTGTCCGGGACACAGGTATCGGCGATTCGCCCGATGCCGAGGATACTGCACTGGCCGGGCACGACGATCGGGATGAACGACTCGATGCCGAACGCGCCGAGGTTGCTCACTGTAATGCACCCGCCTTCAAGGTCGGACAGGTCCAGCTTGTCATTCTTGGCCCGCTCGATCAGCGCCTGGCTGTCACGGGCGATCTGACGGACGCCTTTCTTGCTGACGTCCTTGACTAAGGGTGCGACCAAACCGTCGGGCACGGAGATCGCCAGGCCCACGTGAATGGCGTCGGCCAGCTTGATCGCATCGCCGGCGAGCTGGCCGGTCATGATCGGATACTTCTCCAGACCCGTCGCGACCGCCTTCATGATGAAATCGTTGTAGGCCACCTTCACGTCGGCGGATTCGTTCATCTGCGTGCGCAGGGCTGTCAGCGCGGTCATATCGACTCTGACCGTCAGATAGAAGCAGGGAATCTCCTGCTTGGACTTGAGCATGCGCTCGGCTGTGATTCGCTGGAGGCGATTGACCTTCACTGTGCTTCCGAGCGTGGCCTGCGACATGGGAGTCGTTGCCGCAGCGGCAGGGCGAGCCGGCTGGGGCGCCGGAGCGGGTTTCGCAGGCTTTGCTGTCGCGGCGTTCTGCACGTCCTGCTCCGTGATCTTGCCTGCCGGCCCTGTCCCCTTGACAGTGGCCAGGTCCACGCCCAGATCTTCCGCCAGTTTCTTTGCCCTCGGCGAGGCCATGATCTTGTCTATCGGCCTGGCTGGCTCCGTCGCGGCCCCTGGCGGCGCCGTCGTGGTCGGCATCTGTGCGACCGGCGTGGCCGGAGCGCCAGCAGCCGAGCCCTTGCCGCCGGTCAGGGCCTCTATGTACTCCATCGGCACCTGCTCGTCCCGGCCCCCGAGGATCAACATCACCGCGCCGACGGGCAGCGTCTGGTTGACTTCGGCGACGACGAACTTCACTACCCCGTTGGCGGGAGACTCCATCTCCAGCGTCGCCTTGTCCGTCTCGATCTCGAAGATCACATCGCCCTTCTTCACTTCGTCGCCGACCTTGACAAGGCAGTTGACGACGGTCCCTTCCTCCATCGTCTGACCCATCTGCGGCAGCTTCACTTCTTGTGCCATGTAGGATATCCCCATTCCATTTTCGATCTATGACGTACGATTCACGATTTATCCACTCCCGATCGTAAATCGTCAATTCTGCATCTACGCACCGACGGCTTGCCTGACCGCTTCGACGATCTGCTGGACGCTGGGTATGCTGGCCTCTTCCAGCGGCTCGCTCATGGGCGGCGGAACGTCCCTTGCGGCCAGATTGATCGGCCGGCCGTCGAGGTAGTCGAAGCCGTGCGTGCCGTCACCGAAATCATACTCCATATACTGCCCCGCGATCTCACGCCCGGCGCCACACCAGCAGAATCCTTCGCTGATGGTGATCAGTTTGCCGGTCCGACGAACGGACTCGGCAATCGTCTTCATGTCCAGCGGCTTGAGCGTGCGAACGTCGATCACTTCGGCGTCAATGCCGTGTTTCTCCGCGAGGATCTTGGCTGCATCGAGGGCTCGCATGGCCATCCGGCAGTAGCTGACAATCGTCGCATCGTTGCCGGGTCGCTTGATGTCGGCCACACCCAGCGGGATGATATAGTCACCCTCCGGCACCGGGCCGGTCTGGCCGTACGTGGCCTTGTGCTCGATGAACACGACCGGATTATCGCTCTGAATAGCGGCCCGCAACAGTCCCTTGGCATCGTAGGGCGTCGAGGGCATCACGACGTACAGGCCGGGCGCGTGCATCAGCCATGCTTCGAGCGATTCCGAGTGGTGAGCCGCAATGCATCGACCGACACCGCCTTCGGTCCGCAGGACCATCGGGACCTTGGCTTTGCCGCCGAACATGTAGCGGTTGTAGGCGCCGACGTGGACGAGCTGGTCCATCGCGATGGTGACGAAATCGACGTACATGATCTCGGCGACCGGCCGCATGCCGCGAAGGGCTGCGCCGACTGCGGCGCCCGCAATGGCGGCTTCCGAGATGGCCGTGTCGATCACTCGCTCTTTGCCGAACTCCGCCAGAAGGCCACGTGTCGCCTGGTAGGCGCCGCCGTAGAGCCCAACGTCCTCGCCGAAGACGAAGACTCGCTCGTCCCGTCGCAACTCGTCCGCCTGGGCAGCAGAGACTGCCTGGGCGATGCTCATGACATTCATGCCATACTGGGCCTTGATCTGAGCCCGTCCCTGCTCGACCGCCTCCTTCTTGGTCTTGGCTCCGCAGGTAGCGACGATCTTCTCGAATGCCGCCGTGGCCTCTCGGACCTTGGCAGCCATCTGCTTCTCGTCTTCAATCAACTTGGCCGGATAGGTCTCCTCAACGTACACATCCTTGGCGACATCGGCGGGATTCGGCCACGGGCTGTCCGTGCCGAACTTCGTTGCCGTCTCGATGGCGGTGAACGCCTTGTCCTTGATCTCATCGAGTTCCGCTTCGGTGCAGAGTCCCTCGGCCGCCAGCTTGCCACGCAGGACGGTAATGGGGTCCCGATCGTGCCAAGCCTTCTCCTCGGCTTTGGTCCGGTACTCCCGGGGGTCGCTTCGGCTGTGGCCGTACCAGCGATAGGTCTTGCACTCGATCATCATCATCAGGTTCTCTTTGCGTGCCCGCTCGACGGCCTTTCGAACCGCCAGGAAGACGGCCACCACGTCCTGGCCATCCACGATCGTGGCGGGCACGTCGTAGGCGGCACTACGCACAGCAATGTCCTCGACACTGCTCGCACGTCTGGTCCCGTCGACAGGGCTGCCAGAGAATGGCACGCTCATCCCATACAGGTTGTTCTCGATAATTGCGACGAGCGGCACCTTCAACGTCGCGGCCATATTCATCGACTCGTGGAACGTGCCGGTATTGCAGGAGCCATCGCCGAAGAACGACAGGACGACCTTGCCGCTTTTCTTGAACTTCTCTGCCAGGGCCGCGCCGACTGCCGGAGGCTGGTTGCCGCCGACGATGCCGGTGGAGCCGAGGTTGTTCTGCTTCTCGACCTCGGCAATATGCATGGAGCCGCCGCGTCCCTTGCAGTAGCCGGTCTCCTTGCCCATGAGTTCCGCCATCATCGCGTTCCAGTGGGCTTGCCGGTCCTGCTCGGTGTCCGCGTACTTGTTGCCGATGGCGCCGCAGTGGCCGTGACCGCGGTGGGTCGAGCCGATGACGTCGCCGCGCTCGATGGCCGCCACCGCCCCGGTAGCAACCGCCTCCTGTCCGGCGTAGAGGTGCGACGCTCCCTTGATGACATTCTGTCCCAGCAGATCGTAGACCTTCTCCTCGAAGTATCGAATCTCGCAAATGGTTCTGAGCCAATCCTTCACGTCATTGAGCGTGATGATGCCGGCGGTGACAAGCTCCTTGATCGTCGGCACAGCCTTTTTGCGCATATCCTCGACCGAATGACCCATGCAACGGACTCCTCAAAAGACGATTCCCCTGCCCTATGACGGAGACCGAACGGCCCCGTCGGGAGCACTGAAAGGCCGTCACTATAGCAGACTGCGATCCTCCAGACAAGCCCCTTGCCCTTTTTTGAACGGCTGGTCTTGTCCAAGCCTGCCTGCCGAGATAGCATGGCGCCGCCAGGCAGGAAGATAGCTGTGAACCGGAGATGAACATGGGCACACTGTGGGAAATCGTGCAGACGGGTCTGATGTATGGTCAGAAGCGAAACGCCGATTCACTGGAGGATCGAATCGAGATCCTTGAAAGCCAGCTCCGAGCGACGCAGGACACCTTACGTGCCCTGGTCCGAGAGATCGAGAGAATGCAGGGCCAGGACATCGACCACGACGGCAGAATCGGCTGAACGGATATCGCGGCGAGGCAAAGGCCTGCCGAAAAGCGCCTGCAACCTCAGGAGGTTCTATGGGCGAGTTGAGTCAGCGGATGGTGGATGGGAACGCGCCGCCGGAGGCGGCGAGCGTGGCCGGGTGGGTGGGCCGCGACAGCTACAAACGTTGGATGCATCTGGTTGAGTTCATCGACGTCAGCTATCCGGGGGTCTTCTCGCCGGACTGGATCTTTGGGGGTAGGAAATATGGATGGGGACTGCGGTTCAAGAAATCCAGGTCGTTCTGCACGCTCATCCCGGAGCGCGGTCGGCTTGTGGTTCAGATCGTGCTCGGCGGCAAGGAACGGGAGGAAGCGGAGAAGATCCTGCTCCAGTTGAGTCCGAGCGTGCGCAGGAAGTACGCAGAGGCCACGACCTATCATGACGGCAAGTGGTTGGCGATTGTCGCGGACCGCGGTAGAATACTCGACGACATCAAACGGCTGCTTGTCATCAAGCGTAAGCCCAGGCAGAAATGAAGGAGAGAGTCACATGCCGAGAGAGTTCGTAGCCCGTGCACGACAGGGTGCAGTCTGCATGATTCTGGTTGTCCTGGCCTTCGTTCCGCTCGCGAATGCGGGACCGAGCCGGCTCAAAGTCTCCGAGAACAAGCGATTTCTGGTTCATGAGGATGAGACGCCGTTCTTCTATCTTGGTGATACGGCGTGGGAGCTATTTCACCGGCTCAACCGCGAGGAAGCGGACAGGTACCTCGAGAACCGAGCGGCCAAGGGTTTCACGGTGATCCAGGCGGTGGCCATCGCGGAAGTGGATGGGCACAGGGGTCCGAACGCCTACGGTCACCTGCCGCTGATCGATCTGGATCCCGCCCGCCCGGCGGTCCAGGACGGTCCCAACAATGACTACTGGGACCATGTGGACTACATCGTGAACAAGGCCAACTCCCTCGGCCTGTACATCGGCTTTCTCCCCACGTGGGGTCGGTACTGGCACGACAAGGTGAAGGACGACAGGCCGCTGTTTGCCGTTCAGAATGCAGAAACATACGGCCGATGGCTCGGGCGACGCTACCGGGATAAAGCACTGATCTGGGTTTTGGGTGGGGACCGGACGATCGACAATGAGGAGCAGAAGGAAGTCATCCGCGCTATGGCTCGTGGCCTTCGCAAAGGCGACGGCGGCGCACATCTGTGCACCTTCCACCCTCGCGGTGGTCGCGGCTCCGCGGACGATTTTCACGGGGACGACTGGCTTGACTTCAACATGCGTCAGAACGGGCACAACGCGAAGTTCACCGAAGGCTACCAGAACACCAAGGTGGACTACGACCGCACACCGGTCAAGCCGGTGATCGACGGGGAGCCGCTCTACGAAGATCATCCGGTTTCGTTCCGGGCGAAGGATCTGGGCCATTCCATCTCATCCGATGTCCGTCGCCCGCTGTACTGGGATCTGTTCAGCGGCGCCTGCGGCCACACTTACGGCCATCACTCCGTGTGGCAGATGTGGCAGCCGGGTCGCGATCCCATCAACAATCCTCTGATGCCTTGGTTCGAAGCCATCGACCAGCCGGGCGCAGACCAGATGCAGTACGGCCGCCGGCTCATCGAGTCGCGCCCGTTCCTGTCCCGCATTCCGGACGATTCGATCATCGTGACCGACCGTGTGCCGACCAGCGTGCCTGGGGCAGGTCGATATCGCTTCGTCGCCACGCGTGACACCGCCGGCACGTACGCGATGGTCTACGCCCCAATCGGTCGGGCCTTCAGAGTGCGGATGGACGTGATCAAAGGCGCGACGGTCAAGGCGTGGTGGTACGACCCGCGCAACGGGCAATCCACGTCCATCGGGGAGTTTCCCAATGCCGGCGAACGCGAATTCCTGCCGCCCGACAAAGGCGAGATGCTCGACTGGGTCCTCGTCCTTGATGATGCGTCGAAGGGGTACGCGACGCCGGGCACGCACTGAACAGGAGGATCGGCAATGCGTTTGTCTGTTATGTTACTCCTTCTCCTGGCGTTGCTGACGCAGTCGAGTGCACAAGGTGCGACCGTGCTCGGCATCGAGGGGAGCCGGTTCACGCTGGATGGCAAGCCGACGTTTCTGCTGGGGTTCAGCTATTACGCGGGGCTGGGGGCGTCGGAGGACTTCATTCGAAGCGACCTCGATGATTTCCAGAAGCATGGCTTCAACTGGCTCCGCGTCTGGGCCACCTGGGGTTCCTTCGAGAATGACGTCTCGGCCGTCGATGCCCAGGGTCGGGCGCGAGAGCCCTTCCTGGGCAGGCTCAAATGGCTTGTGGCGGAATGTGACCGCCGGGGACTGGTCGTGGACGTGACGCTCACGCGCGGCAAGGGGATCGGATCGCTGCCGGCTTCTGAAGCCCACCAGCGTGCCGTGGAAGTGCTGGTCACGGCTCTGAAGCCGCATCGCAACTGGTATCTCGACCTCGCCAATGAACGGGACGTGCGAGATGCCCGGTACGTTAGCGCCGACGAACTGAAGCTGTTCAGGGACCGGGTGCGGCAGCTTGATCCGCGGCGGCTCGTGACGGCTTCATTCGGTGGACACGACCTGAGCATCGGGGATGTGCGTGACTGCCTGCTGACCATAACCGTCGATTTTCTTGCCCCGCATCGACCTCGCTCGCCGGAGTCGCCCGGCCAGACAGAGCTTCGGACCCGCGAATGTCTGGGGCTGATGAAGAAGGTCGGGCGTGTTGTGCCGGTGCATTACCAGGAGCCATTCCGACGCGGCTATCAACAGTGGGAGCCGGTCGGCGCCGATTTCCTGACGGACCTGCGCGGCGCCATCGCCGGCGGGGCGGCCGGCTGGTGCTTTCACAACGGGACGCAACGGGATGTCCCCGATCAACAGCCTCGCCGCTCATTCGATCTACGGGCCCGGCGGCTGTTCGATCAACTGGACGAAGAGGAACGCAAGGTCGTCACTGAGGCGGCAAGAGCCCTGAAGGACGCCAGGCAATGAACCCTTGTCGGACCACCCAGCGAGGCCGTGCCAGACTGGATGCGGGTTCCGGAGATGCCAGACCGGACTCGAGGATACTCACGAGTGCGTGACCGCTCACCAACTACCCGACGGGTGATCTCCTGTCTTCATGGAAGATGGAGTGACGTGTCGGTGCGTATCCGGGATTGCGCGCCGGGCCTCGCGAGGCCGGCTCCTCCTTGAGCCGGTCGCAAGACTCTGCCTCGCACTCAGAATCAGGCAATCCAGAGGTCGCTAAAGCCATGAACCCTTGGGTCCCTGACCTTGGGATCCACTCTGCAACAGGAGCGATCCCGCGCGTCCTCTGGATTGCCACGGTGCGGGGCTATGGGAAACGTGGGCGAGTCCTGCAGCTCCCTGCGGCAGATCCGCACCCACGGTTGGCAGCGACATCACGATCGCGGCTCACAGCCATTGTTCTCCTTGACAGTCCTTGTCCTGGCACACATCACCGATTATGACAGACTCTGCATCAGTGGATATAACCGCTCTTCTTCGCCTTCTTGTAGGAAGAGCAGCCCACTGTCTCCCTCACTCCCAACTGGGAAAACTGGGTGGGGGCGCGGTCTTGTCAGAACATGTCGAGCAGGAGAGACCGCGCCCCGAGTACTAAGAGTGAGAGATGAAGAGAAGTATGGACGGAAGTTACTGGAGGGAACAAACGAGGGAGAAGATGGAATGGAGCTCCATCGGACGTGCGGTTTCGCGGGAATCGCGGCGGGATCAAGGCCCTGGCAGTTCGAGACGAGATCGACGGTGTCGATCCGGGTCCGCTGCTCCGGGTGGCGGTCGCTCATGCTTTCCATGCGGAGCGGCCGCAATGCAACCACTGGCTGTGGTGCAAGCCTTTTCACTGCACACTCTCCTGTCGTCAAGCCTCTGCATCCTGCAAGAGGCACTCCTCCATGAGTTACATGGTCCGTGGCCTACGATCCGATATGGCCTCCTCCTTACTGAGGACCATGTGACTTATCGTGCATCCTTATAAACGATCCGTCTCCAATTGTCAACTGAAAAGTGCATACTTTCCCAAAAATGTTTGTCACCGATCACCTTGGGGACGTGGCGCGAGCTCATCGGACCATCACCTGTCCGGAGTCAGCGACGAGGGTTTGCCCCGTGATCGTCCGGGCCCGGTCGGAGCACAGGAAAACCACGGCGTCGGCGATGTCCTGACCCTTGATCTCCCGCCGCAAAGCCGTCTTGTTCACATAGTAGGGAATCACCTCGTCAGGACGGATCCCGTACTTCTTGGCACAGACTCTGATATACTGTGGATTCCAGATCCTTGAGCCTTCGAATACGTTTCCGGGAGCAACGCTGTTGACGCGGATGCCGTGCTCGCCAAGCTCCAGTGCCCAGCCGCGAGCCATGTGAATCTCGCCAGCCTTGGTGGCGTTGTACGCGGTGTTGTTCTTGCTGGCGTCCAGGCCGCTCTTGGAACTGAGGTTGATGATGCTTCCACCCATGTCTTGCGCGATCATGATCCGGGCCACCTCACGAGCCATCAGGACGTAGCCGGTGAGGTTCACCTCCAATGCCGCTCGCCACTTGTCCACAGGGGTATCCACCAGCGCATATGCGGGTGCGATCCCTGCCGCATTGACGAGGATGTCGAGGCCACCCCAGTGATTCAGAAGTTCGCCAAAGGCCTCGCGTACGCTGCCTTCGCTCGTGACATCGCACGGAATGACCGTGGATTGTCCCTTTGATTTCTCGCAGGAAATGACCGTGGCGGTCTCCTGGGCGGCTTTCTCATCGACGTCGGTCAGGGCGACCAGTGCGCCCGCCTTCGCCAGGCCGACGGCGATGCTCCTGCCCAGTCCGCTGCCGGCGCCGGTCACCACGGCGATGCGGTTGTTCAACTCGCCCTTGCCCTCGCCACTGACGAGCTTCCTGCGGAAGGCCTCGGACTCCCAGTTGTTGATGAACTCCTGCTCGCGTTTGTTCAGGCCGACGACGCCTCCGAATCGTCGAGCATTCATGCGTACAGTGACCGACCCGTCCTCCATCTCTGCCACCAGCGCAGCGATCGACTTGTCGGTGGCCACGAAGAGTCCCAGACCCTTGATGAGAAAGGCGGACGGGGCTTTCATCGCTCTGTGGAGGCGCAACTCCAGCTTGCGACGGATATTCTCATATCGCGAGTTCTCGCACCACAAGGCCGGTCCATTTGCGTAGACCATTTCCTCCGGGTGCAGAGGCGGCATGGACAGCAGCGTTCTGGCCTCGCTGATCGCCATGAATGCGGCGATGCTGTTCGTCGCGGGAAAATAGCTTACGGGCAGATATTGGCCGGTCACCTCGAATACGGCCTTACGGACGGCCAGCCTGGCGGCCGTGACATCCGCCGTAGCCGGCGATCTGAGGGTTCGCGGCTTGATTGGTCTCACCTTGCTTTCACATAGGGCGATCACCTTACGAACCAGGCGCAACGCGCCGTCAGCGCTGTCGGCGGTGACAAAGACGCCGTGTTTGGCGAGGAACAGTATCTGCGGTTTGCGGCCGTGCTGCCGCTCGCAGCCCTCCACCAAGGCAGCAATTTTCCTGGCCAACATATAGCCGGGGTTGGCATAAGGCACCCACAACGGCGGCAGCTTCTCGCGGGCAAAGAGCTTTTGCAGTTCCGCTTCGCCATGTCTGGCATTGACGTAGGCGGAAACGACCAGCGGATGGAGATGGATCACGTGCGACTTGAGCAGCGCATGCAGGTGGGATTCCACCGAGGGCCTCGCGCCACTGGCGCAATCATCGTCACAGGCTTCGAGCAGCCGGCTGACCACCACGTTCTCCCGGGCGATCTGGTCGAGCTTCATCAGCGACCTGTCTCTAATGATGCCCAGAACCGGCTCGATCCTCAGCCGCCGCCAGCCTCGCTGTTTGTCCATGTCCTTCAAGGCCGTGCCGCTGGCCTTGATGTACATGTATCGGCCGTCTGCTGTCTTCACTGACGTATTGCCGCCGCCACCCAGCACGAGCGCCGGGTCCTTGCCCGTGATATTTGAAATCCGGATCAAATCCACCAACGCCTTGTCCATCGTACGACACCTCAAGAGAAAAGACTACCCATCCGAACAAAGCGGCCATTATTAGCACAGCCGCCCTGAGATGTCTATGCCAAAACCACGCTTGACAGGAGGGTTGCCTTTGGCGTATCGTCCCCATCAGGCGGTTTTGTACCGGAGTCCCAAGAGACAATGAGCAGGGCTGCAACGACAAAGAATGAGATCGTCGAGACAATCCGGCGGAACCAGTCTCAGATCCGCGTCCTCGGTGTGAGACGGTTGGGATTGTTCGGTTCCTTTGTCCGTGGCGAGCAGCGGGCGGACAGCGACGTCGATCTGCTGGTCGAGTTCCAGGAGGGTGAGAAGACGTTTGACCACTTCATCCAGCTTTCGTTCTTGCTGGAAGATCTGCTGGGACGGCGGGTCGAGTTGGTCACTCCTGATGCGCTTAGCCCCCATATAGGCCCCTACATCTTGAGGGAGGTGGAGTATGTCTCCCTCGCCGCTTGAGTACCTTCGGCATATCCTGGATGAATCACGATATCTGATGGAGCGGACTTCTGCCTTGACCCACGCACAGTTCCTGAACGATGAGACTGTGTTGCCTCAGATGGAATTGGACATTCCCAGATTGAGTGGTAGTGAGTAGTTTGATACCCATTTTGAAAGGAATGTCCATGA
>JAFGJR010000044.1 GCA_016928975.1 Sedimentisphaerales bacterium
ATAGTTCATAATACCCAAGTCAGCCCAGCGACTGAACCGCTTGGCCGACGGCTGTAGTTGTCCAATTCCCGCTGAACCAACACACCAGCATCTTGCTCCCTATCGGCCCCGTTTGAACCAACGAGCCACGCAACAGCGTTGGTATGAACTTCAGCAACCCGCGATTGGCTTGCTCGCGTGTCTTGCTCGCCCGAAGATTGTCTATCCAATCATTGCGTCTGAACCACGCTTCACCCTGGAGTGCGACGGATTCCTCATCAATGACAAAGCTTTCGCGCTTCCCACTGCCTCCCCGGTCCTCCTTGGCTGCCTAAACAGCAGAGTCGCCAACTTCTACTTCCGCAACGTTTGCGCTCGCCTGGAAGGGAGCGGGAAATGCTACTTCGAGTTCCGCGCCCAATACGTAGAGGTCTTCCCAGTCCCAAAGGAGAGTAGCGTTGATCCCCAGAAGCGCACGGAGATGGAGCGTTTGGTGGAGGCTATGACACGGTTGCACAAGGCGTTGTCCGGTGCGAGGACGCCGAATGAGAAGGAGGCGTTGGAGCGGCAGATTGCGGCGACGGATGGTCAGATCGACCAGCTAGTGTACGAGCTGTACGGCCTGACGGCCGAGGAGATCGCCATCGTCGAGGAGGCGACACGCACCCCGCAGTGAGGGCGTGCGTCTATGTTTCGGCCATGGGATTGCTTGCAGATGCCGCCGGCGTGCGGTATCTTGGGCAGCCGACAGACGCTTACGGGCCGACGGCCGTTCGCGCGAGGGCGTGAGACCTGAATGAGAATGTTCGGCGCAACGGGAGGCAGATGGACAAGGAAATCGTGATCCGTTTGCATTCAAGTTTCGAGGCGATGGTCCAGAAGTTCCCCGGGACTGAAACCGAGTTCTGGTGTGCCAGGGACCTACAACTGCTCCTGGGATACGCACAATGGAAGAACTTCGCGAAGGTCATCGACAAAGCCATAACTGCTTGTGTGAACGCTGGTTATGATCCGAAAGACCATTTTGCCGATATCAGCAAAATGGTCGATCTCGGCTCCGGGGCCAAGCGAGAGATCGATGACATTGCGCTGAGCCGCTATGCCTGCTATCTGATCGCTCAGAATGGAGACCCGGGGAAGGAGCAGATTGCCTTTGCCCAGACCTACTTCGCTGTTCAGACGCGAAAGCAGGAAGTCATCGAGAGACGCCTGGCGGAGACCGAACGGGTCAGCGCGCGAAAGAGGCTTAGCCGGTCGGAGAAGGAGCTTTCGGGTATCATTTTCGAGCGGCTCGGCGACGGTGAGAGCTTCGCGCGAGTTCGTAGCAAAGGCGATACGGCCCTTTTCGGTGGTCGAACCACGCAGGACATGAAGCACGAACTCGGTGTGCCGGACACGCGGCCGCTTGCAGACTTCCTCGCAACAATTACTATCAAGGCCAAGGATTTCGCCAATGAGATCACCAACTTCAATGTCAAGCAGAACGATATGCGCAGCGAAACGCGAATCACCGGCGAGCACGTGAAGAACAATGAGGAAGTGCGCCGGGTACTTGTAGATCGTGGCATCGTGCCGGAGAGATTGCCGCCGGCTGAGGATGTGAAGAAAGTGGAACGGCGTCTTGAAAGTGAGCAGAAGAAACTGCCGAAGCAGGTCAAGCGACTCGAAGGATCGGGACCAGATGAGCCCCATGAGAATAACCTGTGATTCTGAAGTGGACGCGCTGAGCATCATCTTCCGTGAGGCCAGCGCAACGACCAAGCATCTGGGCGAGGGAATCGCTGCCGACTACGATAGCGAAGGTCGGTTAGCCGGCCTGGAGATTTTGGATGCAGTCCGCCGCTTTGGCGGGCGGGACGCCCTGCGTCAGATCGTTTTTGAGGGTGTTGGCCCTTCTGTGCGGACCTGATGCGACGTATGCCAGATGAGCTCAAGGCGTTGGTTTTTGATTGTGACGGCGTGCTGGCGGAGACGGAGCGCGACGGGCATCGCGTCGCGTTCAATGAGGCGTTCGCGCAGAAGGGTCTCGGCATTGAGTGGGATGTGGCCCTCTACAAGGAGTTTCTCAAGGTCGGCGGGGGCAAGGAGCGGATGAGGCACTTCTTCGAGGGGACCTCCTGGCCCTGCGCGGCCGGCGACAGAGACGCGCTGATCAAAGAGCTGCACGAGTGCAAGACCGTGCTGTACACGCAGATCATCGAGTCGGGCCGGTTGCCTCTGCGTCCCGGGGTCGCACGGCTCGTGGATGAGGCCATCGCCGCCGGCGTCAGGCTCGCCGTCTGCTCGACATCCAACGAGCGGTCGGTCAATGCGGTCGTCGAGAAGCTGCTCGGGCCCCGCCGCAAGGCCAAGTTCGACGTGATCCTCGCCGGCGATGTCGTGTCGAAGAAGAAGCCCGATCCGGAGATCTACACTCTTGTTCTGGATCGCTTGCATCTGAAACCGGAGGAATGTGTCGTGGTGGAGGATAATCGCAACGGGCTGCTCGCCGCCAAAGGCGCCGGCGTGTCCTGCGTCGTGACCACGAACGGGTACACGCGGGACGAGGACTTCGCAGAGGCCGACCTGGTGGTCTCGGAGCTTGGCGACCCGCCGAACGTGCAGGTGGACCTGACCATCATTCGACGCATCGTGGAGAAAAGGAGCGGCAGGTGCTCATGACGAGGGCTGTTGCAGTCGTGGCGTCGATCCTGGCCGGTCTTGCGGCAGCGAGCGCGGCCGGACCGGTCCCGGGGGACGTGTTTCGCGAGTACATGTGGTGGAACGAGAAGGGCGATGCGGGCGGGTCTCTCCGCGTCGGGGGCAAGCACGGCGACAAGGACCCGGACCGGGGCTGGGCCCAGGATTACGTCAACAGTCCCGTGACTCTCGACCATGATTTCGATCTGGAGCACGCGACCCGTGCGGAAGTGGTGATCGAGAAGATCCTCTGCCACGACTCGACGAGAGGATTGGCGATAGAGATCAATGGGAATGCATGGATCCCGATTCCCGAGGCGCAGGCGATTCCTTCGCCGCAATGGGAGTACCAGCATCACATCTATCCCATTGTGCTGGTTCCTCTTTCCCATCTCAAGAGCGGCACGGGCAATCGGTTCCGCCTGCGCGTGGACCCGGAGCATTCGTGGAAATGGCCGCAGAACCTCATCTACGGCGTGCACTTCCGCGTTTATTATGACCCGACGAAGAAGCCGCACCCGGCAGGCAGAATCACCTCGCTCTCGCCTGGCGCCAGGCTCGACAGAAACGTCCGGCTGGGGGTCGAGGCTGCAAGTCCCGCCGGCGCGATCACGCAGGTGGATTACATCGGCCGTTACGAAGACGTCAACTACGAGGGCGACGGGCTGTACACGCAGTGGCACTATCACTTCTTTCACGGCAAGCTCGTGCATCACATCGGCACCGCCACCGAAGCGCCCTATCGCGTGACGTGGGATACATCCTGGGTGCCCGACCAGAAAGAGCCGATGATGATTGCCGCCCGCGTCACCGACAGCGCAGGAGTGACGTGCGTCACGCCGGCCGTCACCGGTCTGAGCCTGGATCGCCGTGGACTGGCCGTCGAGCTGTGCAAGCCCTACGACATTCCCACCAGGTGGGTCACGCGGAGTGGGGAGCACCAGGAGCATTTCAACGTGGCCGGCGATCTGAGTAGGGCGATCGCCGCGCAACTGGTCTGGTCGAGCTGGAGCCCCGGCTACATGCGCGGGATCTCGATCAATGGCACGATGGTATTCGACAGCGAGGGGCCGAAGTATCAATACTACTTTCATCGCGTGACAATCAGTGAGTTAGCCGCGTTGAAGCCGGGCGTGAACACCCTGACGACGGGCAAGACGCCGCTGATCGACGGCCGGATGGTGCACGGCATGGAGGTGAACTGGCCCGGCATCATGGTCCTGATCCAGTACGCAGGCGAGGTGACGTTCAAACACGCGATGATCGACGACGGCGTGAAAGACCCCTGGGCGAAGATCCTTGCGGATATCGACGGAGACGGTTTTCTCGACGTCATCATCGGCGGCCGGGCGGGACCTCTGCTCTGGTACCGATACCCGAGCTGGACGAAGGCCGTCATCATCGATGGCGGTTACAAGACCGTAGACGGCGAGGCCGGCGACATCGACGGCGACGGCGATCCCGACATCGTCATGGGCGGGCTCCTCTGGTACGAGAATCCCCGTCCGCACGGTGATGTTGCCAAGGGGCCGTGGAAGGCTCATCGCGTGGCCGATCACGGGACACACGATGTGGAGCTGGCCGACCTCGACAAGGACGGCGACCTGGACATCGTCACGCGCGACCAGTCGGATTTCGGGACCAACGCCGGTGACAAGGTGTACCTGTGGCGCCAGGACGAAGGCGACAAGTGGATGAGCCGGGTCATCGAGTGCCCGCATGGCGAGGGACTGGCGTTCGGTGATATGGACGCCGACGGCGATCAGGACATCGTGATCGGCGGCATCTGGTTTGAAAACGCCGGAGGCATCCTCGACGTCCCGTGGCCGTCACACAAGTTCTGCGACTGGCACCGCAGTGCGGCCGTGCAAGTGGCGGATATCAACGGCGACGGCCGGCCGGATGTGGTCCTATCCCCGTCGGAATTAGCGGGCAACTCGTATCGGATTTCCTGGTTTGAGGCTCCGCGCGATCCCCGGCAGGGGGGCTGGGCCGAGCACATCATCGTCGATCCGATCGAGTGTGTCGTTCACGGCCTGGCAGCCGCCGACTTCGACGGCGATGGAGCCGTGGACATGGCGATCTCGCAGATGCACCAGGGCAAAGACCCTGATGAAGTCGCGATCTTCACCAATCGCAACGGCGGGACTTCCTGGAAGAAGAAGGTCCTTTCCACGAAAGGCTCGCACTGCATCCGCGCCGGCGACATCGGCTCCGACGGTGATATCGACCTTCTCGGCGCCAACTGGAGCGGCCCATACCAGCCCGTCGAAGTCTGGGAAAACGCTCGCGGCTCCTGGCATTGAAGCCTGCGGCGTGGAGACTCGCCCAGGCGATGGCTTCCTGCGCCCTGGGCACGGCTTCCTCGGGCTTTACGTTGTACGTGGCCTGGAGGATGGTGCCGTTGTCATCGATCAGGAATGACGAGCGGATGATCCCCTCCTTCATTCTGCCCTGCACGGACTTCATGGCCCAGGTGCCGTAGGCTTCCGCGACCTCGTGATCGAGGTTGGACAGCAACGGAATACCCAGGTTGTACTTCTGGTCGAATGCCTTTTGCCTGTGCGGCGTGTCCGGACCGCTGACGTTTGAGCCGAGGTAGCGGAGGTCCCACATTCCATCCGCGCTCACCTGGTTCTCGGACCATTCCGTCCTCCGAGGCAGGTTGTGGTTATGTCAAGCCGGCGGACTGTCGATAAACCGCCTGCGGCCTGCCCTTTGTCTGCGTTCGCAGACGAAGGGCCAAATTGGCACTTGCGTGGAGATGACGGACTATGGCGGCAAACGGCGGTCGTACCAATGATACGGACGTGAGCGTCGGCAACGCGAAACGTCTCAGCATGCTCCTGGGCGCGGGTGTCATCGTGGTCCTGTGCTTTGCCACTCGCTTCAGTCCCGCCCAGACGGCGATGGAGGTCACCCGATGGCGGGAGTACTCGTCCACCAAGCGAAGCAGTCAGGTGAGCGGCAAGATGGCCGGTCTCAACGCGGTCGATCGCACCGGCTTCATCGTGCTCGGCGACGGCGGCTTCGCGCAACTGTCCAGCTCGATGGTCCATGCGGATTCGCCCGAGGGCAAGCTGTTCTGCCAGGGATTCACTATGTACGATTTCCCGGACGGCTCCAGCATCCTGGCCAAAGTGGACGTATCGGGCGAGTACCGTGGCAAGCAGACCGGGATCATCACGTTCGTGTCCGGGACCGGCCGGTTCAAGGGAATCACCGGTCGCGGCACCATCTCTGCCTGGCTGCCCAAGGACTGGGACATGTACGCGGAGGTCGAAGCCAGCTTCTCGGCTACCGGAAGATGAACCGCCCCGGGTCGAAAGCCCTCGTTCGTTTCCACCAATAACGCTGCGCAAGAACGGGCCGCAGCTTCCTCTGCGGGCCGGCCCGGACAACCTGTCTGGCAATCGAGGGACCCATCCAGTACAGTTGGGCTCTGGAACCGCCATTGTGGGCGCGGTACTATTCGGGCACGGGCAGTGCTGTGTTTTGGCGAGTGCCTGGTGGCTATTGATCCCGTCATTTGGAGGCGCGACATGAAGCATGAATTCTCCATCGAGAAGCCCAAGGGGCTGAAGGACCTGTTCCCTGGCCAGTTCACAACGTTCTCCTGGTTGGACAGTGCTGTCACGGCACCGAGCCTGATCACGGTGATCACGACTCGAAAAGCGAATGGCCGGCCGAACGCCTGCTTGCACGCCTGGGCCATGCTCGTGGGCGGCCACGGCGGTTACTCGTCTGTCATCTCTGTGGCAAAGCGCGGGCACACGTATGCCAACATCATGCGCGAGAAGGAGTGGTGCGTCTGCATTCCCTCGTGGCGCGTCCGCCAGCAGTGCTTTGCGACCATTCAATGCAACCAGCAGGACAATGACGAGATCACCGACGCCGGCTTCACCGTGGAGAGTGCGGCGGTGATCAAGGCGCCTCGCATCGCCGAGTGCCCGATCTGTCTTGAGTGTCAGCACTCGTGGGATCACGAGCTGGCTTCCGGTGACGGCAACCACATCTTCGTTGGCAACGTGGTGCATGCCGCGATCGATGAGTCGGTCATGGTCCCAGATGTCGCGACGAAACTGGATCGCATGGAGCTCATGTGTAGCGTGCCCTGTGCGCTAAACCCGCTGACGGCGGAGCTGAGTTCGAACATGGGCTTCGCCCGATTCACGCTGTGGGAGGAGGGGCCACAAGCATAGGCAACGGTAAACGGGGCCGACGAAGTTCTGACCAATCCGCCGGCCCCTTGTGTCTGTCCATTTCCGCTGGAACGGGTCTCAGATTTGCGAGTGACCCGCGGGCTTGAGGATCAGGTTCGTGATGCTTGCCGGCTTGGGGCGGAGGATCGCCTTGTCCATGTACTCGGGCATCGCGGAAAGCTGCTTCCATTCGGGGTCGGAGCCGAACTTCCTCCAGTTTTCCTGCTGTTCCTGTGCGTCCTTGAAGGCGAGCATGTAGGTCAGGTTGGGCATCTTGGTTCCGGCCAGGGTCTGGCCGAAGAAGACCGGATGCAGACCGACCTTGCGGAAGATGTCGATCTCGGCCGTATTGAACATCTCGATCTTCTTGAGCCGGGTCTTTTCGCTGGGGCTCTCATACGTGCGAAGCTGGAAGATCCGCCCTGGATCAGTGACCGGCGTCTCGATTTGCGGCAGACTCTCGAACGCCAGCATGAGCTGCGTTTCGAGGTTCTTGTACGCGGGCTTGTCCGCCGGGGCATCCACAAACGCTGCTCCGGCTTGAAGGAATTCCTGATCTTCGGACAACTTCTGCGTGAGCATGGCAACCGACGCGAGGCTCGTGTGCGGCAGCAGCACATAGATCGGGCTCAGGTCCTTCTCCGGGTAGAACACGCCCACCGGCTTGATGCCCAGCCGATTCAGAGCCGGGATCGCCGCCTCACCGAGGAACTTATCGAAGCCCGCCTTCTGCTCCGGCGTCTCGATCTCATACCGGCGCAACTCGTAGTATGTGCGACCCCCCATGCGGGCCAGGCGGGCACGAAATGCCGCCTCGGACTCACCCGGCATCCGCTGTCCCCGGGCCACCGACGCCCCGCCGGCCAGGGAAACCACGCCCGCCATGCACGATGCTCCCAGGAACTTTCGTCTTTGCATGCTCATTCTCCTCTCACATGGGGTGGGCACGACCCACCGTCTTCTTCGACAACTTCTGTCACGTGCCTGCATGTATAGCCTGATTCGTCGTCCTGGGCAAGAGACAAATTGCAACTGGAACGTCCAGTCCGGCGGAAATTGTCGCGCGACCGGTCAGCCGCCGGCATGCGGCTTCTCGTCGGCCGCTGGTTTCCGCACGCGCTGAAGCTCGCGCAACTCGTCCATCGTCTTGAACAGCCTGTCCTGGACTCGCTCCTCATAGATCGACAGTCGATCGAGGAGCCCGTCGCCGGAGAAGTCCTTCGCGACCGCCCGGCCGACCGCCAGGTCGGGATTGACCTCCGGATCGTCTCCCATCAGGTCGATCCCCTCGGCCAGAAGCGATTCGGCGAGCTTCACCAACGGACTCGACGTCTCCTTCGCGATCAGGTCATTGAGGATCTGGGTCTCCAGTTGCTCCGCCTGTTTGAGCCGCCACCAAAGGCGCGCGATCCGCTCGGCCAGGACCGTCTCCCTCGTCCCGGCGGGCGCCAGGTCTTTCAGCATCCGGTCGCGATGGGTCTCAAACTCCACCAACTCTTCTTCATGTTCATCCATAAGGGCCTCTGCCACAGTCGCTGCATGACGGCGGACGACCTCTCGGTCGTTCCTGCGAGAGCGGGAATCCCCGGTTGGCTCCGGCATTGTGGACTCCAATATGGCATTTGTCAAGTCCGGCGGCTCAGGATATCGCGGCGGTTCTGGATTCGGAACTGGCGGGGGGTCAGCCCCGCCACCGCCTTGAATGTCCGCGTGAAGTAGCTCTGGTTGTTGTAGCCGACCTGGAAGCAGATTTCCGTGCAGCTCTGATCCGTGGCCAGCAGCAGCTCCTTGGCCTGCTCGATCCGCACGCTCGTCAAATAGTCGATCAGTGTAATCCCCATTTGTTCCTTGAAGATGTGCGCCAGCCGTGACGCGCTCAGGTGCGAGGCCTTCGCGATCTCCGCCAGCGTGATCGGCTTGTCATAGTTGGCGTCGATGTAGTTGATCGCCGGGGTGATCTGCGTGATCTTGCGGGAATCCTGCGAGGAGTAGACCAGTTCGAGGAACTCGTTCAACGCCGCGCTGATCCATGCGCACAGGTCCTCCTGGTTGTTGATCTGCATCACCTTGTTGACGTAGGCCAGGTTCCGCTCCAGCATGACATCGACGTCGACGCCGCCCTCGACCGCCGAGCGGCTCAGCACCGTCAGCAGCTCCAGCAGTCGGACCTTGAGGATGCCGAGGTCGCCGATATCCTTGAAGAGGATCGTGCCCAGAATCGAGTTGAGAATCTCCTTGGCCCCGGTCCGGTCGCCGATCTTGACCTTTTGCAGCAGTGCCCGTTCGCTCTCCAGCGGGTACTGCCACTTGGCGCCGAGCTTCTTTCGCTCCTGGATGAACTCGCCGATCTCCGACTGCTGCTCGGCGCGCTGTCGCCGCCAGCGGATGACGCGTGCGTCGAACCCGCCGACCTCGTAGAGCAGGTCGAAGAGGAACTCCGCCGCGCGATGGATCTGCCGGCCGCGCACGACTGGCAGGGTCTTCATCGCTCGAACGATCCCATCCTGCCCCACGACGAGGTCCTGCACCCGCCGCTCGATATCGGCGGTCACGATCTCCGTCACCGGCTCCCAGAGGCACTTGCCGAAGAACACGCCGCCGTGGACAGTGTCCCGGTCCACCACCGGCACGCAGACCAGCACGACTCCTGCATGGCAAACGGTGATGAACGATTGCCCGGTCTCGGCGGCGATCTCGACGGCCCGCCTGCGTTCCGCGATGCACCGGCTGCGTCCCTCCTGTCCGGACCGCACGAGCCGGCAGAACTCGCCCTCGCAGTCGCCGCTGCACAGGCTTTCGATGCGCTGCCCATCGGGACCGGTGGTCTCCAGCCCAAGCTGGAAATGCCTGCGGAACACCCGCTCGATCCGCGCGAATCGCTCCGCCGTCAGCAGTCCTGTCAATCCAGGCTGTTCGCCTGTTCCCATACCCCCTACTCTATCAGAAATCACGGAGCGTGTGAACACCCGGCGGGCCATCAATGCCCCGGGTTCGCCTCCCTGCTTGGCCACTCGCAAGCCCCCCCAGTCTCCACATTATGTGCAGATGCAGTGCGTTTCGCGCCGGCCAGCTCCTCTGCGTAGACGCCACCCGCGGCACCGTCACGATCCCCAGCGAGACGTGATCTCACGTGATGGTCACGAGGATGTCGGCTGCTACGGCAAGTGTTCCAGGTCTGCCAGGTCCTGGTGACGGCCGGAAGCCTTCTTGTTGAGCTTGAGGTCGTCCAGACTGATCACAGTGACCGGCACTCCATCGAGGGTCTCTTGCACACGCCTGGCATAGCACTCGGCGAAATCGACTCCCGAAATCGTCGTGGCGATTTCGACGCGGACGGGCGGCATGCCCAGCCGGACGATCTGCCATGGGCGAAGAAACGTCTCCGGTGACAGCTCGGGCATGTCGAAGCCGAATTCCTTCAGGACACCGACGATGCGTTCCGCGTTGGCGGGGTGTGTGGCGATCCAGATGTCCATGCCGGCGGTCGCACGCGGATACCCGTGATAGCTGACCGCGTAGCCGCCGATGAGCAGGTACTCAACCTTGTGAGCGTTGAGCAATCTCAAGAACTCTATGAAGTCGCGTGGTAGATGGATCGTAGCCATAGACAATCTGACGCATCAGTTCCGCCGCCCGTAGTCGCTCGTACGGGCTCTTGGACAGCCAATAGGCCTTCTCGTCCGACGGCTCCGTGACGGACCCAACGGAGAGAGCCTTCCTGTCTACCCTTGCCGAATTCAACCTGTTCATACCGCCATTCTACCAGGAGAAACGCCCCGCGTAAACACCCGATGACTCTCCATCGCCCGCGAGTGCGGCATCCCCGCCGTCGTCAACGTCGGCCCCGCCTCCAGAGTCATCCGCGCAGACACCACCCGCGCCACCGTCACCATCCTCGACGACAGAATCCGGAGCATGAAATCCTAAATCCTCTGTCCCTCGGCACCCCTTCCGATACACCCGAAAGAGGGTCCCTCAGCGTCCTCCCCGCAACGGCCTAATCTTTAGCCCCTGCCTCCTCGAGGAGTTGGACCACATCTGTGTGCCCCCTCCTCTTCGCCACCTTGAGCGCTGTCCACTCCATGTTGTTGATTGTCACCTGCAGATTCACCTGGGCCCCCTTGTTCAGCAAGAGCTTGACGACCTCCGCGTGCCCACTCTGCGATGCCAAGTACAGGGCCGTTACGCCGTTGCTGAGCTTCGCATTGGCGTCCGCCCCCTTGTCCAGCAGAAGTCTCACGACGTCCGTATGACCTTCATGTGCCGCCATCATCGCGGCGGTTACGCCGTCAGGAATTCTCCTTGCATCCACGTCAGCACCTTCTTCCAGTAGGAGCCTGACGACTTGTGTGTAGCCTTGCTGCGATGCGACCATCAGGGGGGTTGTGCCGTCATCGGTTCTCCCTGCATCTACCTCAGCGCCTTTTTCCAGCAGGAGCTTGACGATTTCGGTGTGGCCTTCCTGCGACGCTATTCCCAGAACTGATACGCCGTCCCTGAGCTTCGCATTGCCGTCAGCGCCTCTGTCCAAGAGGAGCTTGACGACCTCGGTATGCCCTTCCTGCGATGCCATCCATAGGATTGTTACGCCGTTGCTGAGCCTTACATTGGCGTCGGCACCCTTGTCCAGGAGGAGCTTGACGATATCTGCATAGCCCTTCTGCGACGCCATCCACAGGGCCGTTACGCCGTTGCTGAGCTTTGCATTGGCGTCGGCACCGCTATCCAGGAGGAGCTTGACGATGTCTGCATGGCCCCCCTGCGACGCCACATAGACAGGTGTTCCGCCACCAGTCGATTGACTTGTCCTTGCATTCGCATCAGCGCCCCTCTCCAACAGGAGCTTGACAATTTCTGTGTGGCCGTTCTGTGATGCCATGAACAAGGGCGTTGTTCCGTCATCAGCCGCGCTTGCATTGACCGCTGCGCCCTTGTCTGTGAGCAGCCTCACCACCTCCGTATGGCCGTTTTGCGACGCCGCATACAGGGGCGTTCCGCTGCTGCCAGGCATCTTCGCATTGACATCAACGCCGCTGTTCACGAGGGTCCGTACAGCCTGTAGATTGCCGTCCCATGCCGCCCGGAACAGCGCAGTACTTCTCCCCGATTCGGTGGCACATCCACTGACGAGAATTGCCAACGTTGGAATGAGCAGCCCAGTGAGTGTCTTCGTGGTCTGTTTAGTCATAGCACTTATCCCCTTTCTCGTTCCCACGATTCACGGAATGGAACAGCCCCCCTCTCTGACTCAGCGAGAGGCTGGTCAATTGAAGATACGGCTCCGAAGTTGCACCGTCAAGCCTGCGACACCTCGTATCAAGGCAAACGCATCTGAATCGGAGCCCGTTTGCTCGCCATCGAAAACGCCGTTCACGCGGTGCTTGGTCTGACTGTCAGTTGTCCACAGCTCGGATCGATCTTCGTTTCCGAGCACAGAATGGCGGCCGGTCAATTAGATGCAATTGCCCTGCGCCCCGCATCCAACGGCCGCGGAAACAGCAAAAAGGCGCGCAATAACCTACATATTCCACATAGTCATGCTCATTATCTGCAATGCTCCGCGCTGGACAGAACCTGGCCTATCACCGCGAGTCGGGGATACACTCTCCCCGCGTCACAAGTCTTCCGGTCACAGTGTCTTCCAAGCCGACGTAGCTCTTCCCAATGAATCCCGTCGCCGGGACAATCACATTGTCAACAACTTTGAATCCATAGTCTCTTTCCTTCCATGGTTCTTCCTCAAGCCAGGTAATCGCATACTGGTGGCCTGCCTCGGCATCGAAGGAGAGCGTGGCGCCTCCTCCGAGGAGGCGAACGACGGTGGGACCCGCGGGATAGGCTAGAGTCTCCCCCAGGTTCCACACCCACCGGACTTCTATGCGATGGTTTCCGGGTAGCAACTCAATCGGCCTCCCCCAATTCAATTCCTTTCCTCCGGGCAACTCTCTTGAGCCATCGACCCTGATGAAGCCGGGCTTCCTAGCGAATCCTACGCTCAACTTCAGAGACCTCGCCCCGGTCGGCACCAGGACCATCTTGACGGTCGCTACATCAGCGGCCGGCTTGCGATGTCCCGCATAGAACCTCTGTGTGCTCTCGCATCCCAGCATGGCGGATAATACACCGCTCAGGAAAAGGACCAGGAAAGGCTTTGATGGCGCTGATCGTGCCGTTCTTGTGTCGACCACAGCGTCTCCTCTTCTGTCATTCACCAGTTATTCTTGCCGTCCCCCGCATGTGCCTGGGGCAGGCCCCTTTGCGTCCATCCTCCAACGGCCTATTCCTTTGCCCCCGCCTCTTCAAGCAGTCGGACAATGTCCGCATGCCGTCCTCTCGCCATCCTCAGGGCCGTTATGCCGCCGTCGGCCATCTTTGCACTTACGTCGGCGCCCTTGTCGAGCAGGAACTTGACGACTTCCGTATGGCCGCCGAACGACGCAGCCATCAGGGCGGTCATGCCGCCGTTGACGATCTTCGCATTGGCGTCAGCACCGTTGCCCAGCAGGAGCCCGATGACCTCGGCGTGCCCCTTCCCGGCGGCAAGCCATAGGGCTGTTTCCCCCTTGCTTCCCACTGCGTCCACCTCAGCGCCTCCGTCCAACAGGAGCTTCACTACCTCTGCATGACCTTCCTGTGATGCCATCATCAAGGGTGTTCTGTTGTTCGTGTCTCTCGCGTTCACCTCAGCGCCTCTGCCCAGCAGGAGGCTGGCGGCCTCCGCATGGCCGTGGCCCGACGCCAACATCAGGGCTGTTATGCCCTGATCCTTTGTGCGCACACGCACCTCGGCACCCTTGTCCAAGAGAAGTCTGACGACTTGCGTGTAGCCGTTGCGCGACGCCATCATCAGAGAGGTTGCACCATCATCGGTCCTCTTTGCATTTACGTCGGCGTTCTTCTCCAACAGGAGCTTGATGATGTCTACATGGCCCTCCCCTGACGCCGTCATCAGGGCCGTCCCACCGTCGTTGCTCTTCTTCGCATCCACGTCGGCGCCCTTGTCCAGCAGCAGTCTGACGGTCTCTGTACAACCGCTGTACGACGCCAATATCAGGGCGGTTACGCCCTTGTCGGTTGCCCGCACATTCACGTCGGCACCTTTGTCCAGGAGAAGCTTGACCACCTCGGCGTAACCGTTCATCGATGCCCCAATAAGGGCGGTGCCGCCGGCATGGGTCATCATGCTATTTGCGTTGGCGCCTCTGTCGAGCAGGAGTCTGACGATATCTGCATGGCCTTGGTACGACGCTTTCATCAGGGCTGTAACCTCACCAAGGGTGCTCTTCGCATTCACGTTGGTACCCTTCTCCAGCAGAAGCTTGACGATCTCCGTATAGCCCTTCTCCGACGCAACCATCAAGGCTGTCTCGCCCTGCACAGGCATCCTTGCATCCACGTCAGTGCCTTTGTCCAAGAGAAGTCTGACGACCTCCGCATTGCCCACAGATGCCGCCGCTATCAGAGACGTCTCTCTGTTAGCAGCCGCCCTCGCATTGACATCGACGCGCTTGTTCATAGGCGTCTGTGCGGCCTGTGAATCACGGTTGCTCGGCTCAGCCGCACATCCACCAATGAGAATTGCCAGCGTTGGAGGAACCAACCACACGAGCGTCTTCACAATCTGCGTACTCACGGAAGATACCTCCCTTCTGATTCCCGCAACTCACGGAGTAGAAAAGGCCCTGTTCTCCATGGTCAGACTCTCTATCACGGGAGATCCCAGGACGCGCAGCGGTGCTCAATGCAGAGAGTCGAGTTCCAGCAATTCCGGGGTGTCATAGGATGTTCCGAGCGCCAAGTCGCACAGGCGTCGCATGACTGGAGTGACCGATTCGACCCTCTCAACCTCCTGACGACGAATCCCAGGTTCCCTCCCGTCTCTCGGAGCTACGACCTTCCCTGTCTCACAGAACATTATAGGTCAAATCGGGCGCGAAGTCAACGACCGCGACCTCGCCGGCGTGCAACAGCTTGTCACAAATAGAGTTACGGCTGGCAGAAATCGTCGGGCAAGAACCACCCCGTCGTTCATGCTGAGACGAAGCTGAAGCATCTGGGCTGTGAGCGAGAGGTTACTCAGACTCGCAGCCCAGATCCTTCGTTGTCACTGAGGACGACAGTCTGGTTATTCTGCGACTTTGGCAGCGACGAGGTCGCCGACTTCGGCGGTGGAATAGCCCATTTTGCCGGCGGCTAGGCTCTTGAGCTTGTTGGCGGTGACGTACATGACCGCCTGCTCGATGGCGTCGGCGGCCTTCTGCTGGCCGAGCGTGCCGAGCATCATCCCGGCGGCGCAGATCGCGGCCAGCGGATTGATGACGCCTTTGCCGGTGTACTTGGGGGCGCTGCCTCCGATGGGCTCGAACATGCTGACGCCCTCGGGGTTGATGTTGCCGCCGGCGGCGATGCCCATGCCGCCCTGGATCATGGCGCCGAGGTCGGTGATGATGTCGCCGAACATGTTGCCGGTGACGATCACGTCAAACCACTCGGGGTTCTTCACGAACCACATACAGGTCGCATCGACGTGATAGTACTCGCGCGCGATGTCCGGATACTGGCTCTGACCCATCTCGTGGAAGGCTCGTTCCCACAGGCCGTAAATGTAGGTCAGAACGTTGGTCTTGCCGCACAGGGCCAGCGTGTTCTTCTCGCCGCGCCCGCGGGCCTTCTTGCCGAACTTGCGGGTGTACTCGAAGGCATATTTCAGGCAGCGGTCCACCTGGAATCGCGAGTAAACCGACGACTGTACGGCCACCTCGTTCGGCGTGCCTTTCATCGTGACGCCGCCGGTGCCTGTGTAGGCATCGCCGGTATTCTCGCGGACGACGACGAAGTCGATGTCCTGCGGCCCTTTGTTCTTCAGCGGGCACTCGACGCCCGGATACAGCTTCACCGGCCGAAGGTTGATGTACTGGTCCAGCTCGAACCGCAGCCTCAGCAGAATCCCCTTCTCCAGAATTCCCGGCGCCACCTCGGGATGCCCGATCGCGCCCAGCAGGATCGCGTCGAACTTGCGAAGCTCTTGGACCGCACTATCCGGCAGGGTCTCCCCTGTCCGCTTATATCGTTCCCCGCCGAAGTCGAACGTGGTCAGGTCCGTCTTGAACTTGAACTTATTCGCGGCGGTCTTGAGCACCTTCACCGCCTCGCCAACCACTTCCGGCCCCGTCCCATCCCCCGGGATCACTGCAATCTTGTACGTCTTTGCCATCCGGCTATTTCCTTTCTCAGTCACGCGCTCAAACCCTATTCAGAACGGTCTAAGAAACATACCCCACTCGCCTCAGATTCGGATCTGTCGGCATACCATTTGGAATGGCGGAACCACTTCGGGCCCGCGTCCACTCGTGGATGTCAATAATCCGGCCATCCTGCCTGGCTGTCAGTTCTTTGTCTACCCCGCCGGCAATAGTGAGCCAGCCCCAGGCATTATGTCTGACCTGAACCTCGAAGCCGTCCCATGATTGGTCATAGCGAAGGAGGGATCTCCTGCCGTACTTCTTCACGTAGGTCGCGCAGCGGCGGAATGTGGGGTTCTCCTCGATCATTTCCCATCCGGGCATCATTTTCGGACAGACTCGGTTGGTGTCACAGGCTGCCTGGGTCCGTAGCGCAAGGTCCAGCGCATAGGCATCCACAGCTCTTACTGCCAGACGCTCCCTGGCAGTCAGGCCCCCCATGATGCACACGACAAGCATGGGGCGGATGAGTCGGATGCCCACTGGCGGCCGAATCACTCGGCAAGTCCACATCATTTGAAAGAGGCCTGCCATCAGATTCAACGCTATGCTCAGGATAGAGCCGTACGTGGCGAGAATCGCGGGGACCCACCAGGAGTACATCGTGTTCCGGTCGAAGGGTACCCAGATCAGAACAAGCAGACTCAGAGGAGGCAGGAGAATGAATACCCATCGAAGGCCCCTGTTGGTGATTCGATATGTGGCGAACACCATGAGGGGCAGAACAATCCATGTAATGGGCATCACGGCAATCATGCGTAGGTCTTGAGACTAATCCTTCCAATCTGGGTTGGGCTTGGGCATCACGGCCCCAACCTCCTGGCGCCACTGGTGCAACATTTGTCGCAGCTCGGCGGCCTTGTCCGGCATCTCGGCCGACAGGTCGTGCTGCTCGCCGAGATCGGCCCGCAGATTATACAGTTCCAACCGCCCGTCTTCATAAGATTCTATCAGCTTGAAGTCGCTCGCGCGGACGGCCCCGCCTGGCTTGCCGCCCTGGTTGCTGTAGTGCGGGTAGTGCCAGTAGATCGCCTGGCGGGACAGCCCGGCCGTTCCTTTGAGCAGCGGGACCGTGCTCCGGCCGTCCAGATGCTGTTGCGGCTCGAGCGGCAGGCCCGCCATTTCCAGCATCGTGGGATAGAAATCCGTGCTGATCACCGGCTCGCGACACACGCTGCCCGCCGTGGCCACGCCTGGCCAGCGGACGATCATGGGCTCGCGGATTCCGCCTTCGTAGAGCCAGCCCTTGCCCGCCCGCAGAGGGAGGTTGCACGTGGGGTGGCCCTCGGAGGTGGAGAGGCCGCCGTTGTCCGACATGAAGAAGACAACGGTGTCCCGCAAGAGGCCCAGCCGATCCAGCGTGTCGAGAACCTTGCCCACCGCCTGGTCCATCGCCTCGACCATCCCGGCATAGACCGCGTGGTCCTGCACCCGCCGGACCTGCCGGTCGCCCTCTTTGCCCCAGTCGGGGCCGTCGTGCTTGACCTGCTCTGCCTTTTGCTGGTACTTGCTCTTGAGGTCCTCCCTCGCCATCAGCGGAACATGCACGGAGTAGAACGACAGGTACGCCAGGAACGACCGGTCCTTGTTGAACTCGATGAACCGACACGTCTCACTCGCCAGCCGGTCGGGCAGGTGCTCGCCTTCCGGGCCGTCCGCCAGTCTGGGATTGCCATAGGGCGAGAAGTACCTCTTGCCGCCGTAAGGCCCGCCGCGCTCGATGCCGCCTTTGTTGACGTCGAAGCCCTGGTTCTCCGGCCAGAACCCCTCCGGTCCGAGGTGCCACTTGCCCGCGAAGCACGTCGCGTAGCCGTGCTCTCTCAGAGCTTCTGCGATCGTCACTTCCGCCAGGGGCAGCCGGTCCTCGTATCGCGCGGGCAACAGAGGTTTGTTCTTTGTCCAGTGTTTTCGCACCGTATCCGGCTGGGGCGCACCGAAGTAGTCCGTCGTTCGTAGACGGGCCGGGTATTTGCCGGTCATGACGCTCGCTCGCGTCGGCGAGCAGACGGGACAAGCGGCGTAGGCGTTCGTGAACCGCATCCCCTGCGCCGCCAGTCGATCCACGTTCGGCGTCTCGTAGAACGTGCTGCCGAAACACCCGAGGTCCCTCCAGCCCAGATCGTCCACGAGGAAGAACACGAAGTTCGGTCTCCTACGCTCCCGGCCGAAGAGCCTTCCTTCGCACATAGAGAGCAATGCCGTCGCGCCCATGGCCTTCAAGAAGTCCCGCCGTTTCATCCTGTACGCTCCTGCCAGACTTTGTAGTCTTCACGAGGCTCACCTTCCGGCATCTTCGCGCCAACCTCGCTTCGCCAGGCGTGGAGCATCCGGCGAAGCTCCGCCGCTTTCTCCGGCATCGTTTCAGCCAGATCGTGCCGCTCGCCGATGTCGTCCTTGAGGTTGTACAGCTCGATCCGTCCGTCCTCGTACCATTCGATGAGCTTGTAGTCGCCCGCGCGCACGGCCCCGCTCGGGCGATTGCCGCTGCCGTGGTAGTGCGGGTAGTGCCAGTAGATCGCTTTTCGTTCCAGGGCGCCGCTCTGTCGCAGCAGGGGGACAATGCTCAGCCCGTCCACGTGCTGTGTCGGCCTGGCCGGCAGGCCTGCCATCTCCAGCATCGTGGGGTAGAAGTCCGTGCTGACGACCGGCTCGTGACATACGCTGCCCGCCTTGACGGCGCCGGGCCACTTGACGATCATCGGCTCGCGGACGCCGCCTTCGCAAAGCCAGCCCTTGCCCGCCCGCAGAGGCAGGTTGCAGGTCGGCCCTTCCCGAGCGACGGTGGACAAACCGCCGTTGTCGGACATGAAGATCACAATCGTATCGGACTCCAGTCCCAGCGCCTCGAGCTTTCGCAGGACCCGTCCGACACTCTCGTCGACGCTCTGCACCATACCGGCATAGACCGCGTGGTCCTGACGCTGTCGGGTCTTGTAGGGTCCGTAGACAGACTTGGGCTGCGGTGCATCAGGGAACTTGCCTGCCTTGGCACGGTACTTCTCCGCCAGCTCCTCTTTGGATTCCAGCGGCGTGTGCACCGCGTAGTGCGACAGGTACAGCAGAAACGGCCGGTCCTTGTTCCCCTCGATGAACTTGAGCGACTCCTCCGTGAGCCGGTCCGTCAGGTACTCACCGTCTTGGCCGCCGGGCGGCATTGTCTCTAATGAGCGTTTGCCCTTGCTGTACGGATGGAAATAGGTTGGGGGCGAGCCGGAATTGCCGCCTCCGATATTGATATCGAAGCCCTGCCGGTCCGGGTAGTACCTGGCCCGGTCCGCATCGCGCGTCGCCAGGTGCCATTTGCCGATGAAGCCGGTCGCATATCCAGCCTCGTGGAGCGCCTCAGCAACTGTGATTTCTTCCAACGGTAGGTATTCGCGGTAGGCGGTGGGTTGTTGCGGCGCGCCGATCCAGTCCGTGATCCCCAGCCGCACCGGGTACTTGCCGGTCATGATGCTCGCTCGCGTCGGCGAGCAGACGGGACAAGCGGCGTA
>JAFGJR010000200.1 GCA_016928975.1 Sedimentisphaerales bacterium
AACAGACAGGTTTGTCGCGGGTTCACAATCCGTTGCATGATGGCTCCAAGTCCTTGAGTGACAACGAGTTACAGGGTAACCGCTCCAAATCCTCGGTCAAGGCAAAAACTGGCATAAATCTATATAACACAAAGATTTATCGAACTCCTTGCGACACCCCAACTTTTGACGGGCGCGTCAAACAAAGCCAATCGGCCGATTGCGGATTGAAGAGGGGAGAGGATTCGTATGAAACAAAGCCAATCGCAGGAGGTGTCAGGCAGCATCCCCGCCCTCGGGGGTGATCCCAGCCGAGGGCGGCTGGGCTACATGGCCGGTGGCCCGGCGTGCGAAACAAGACGCACCCGACAAAAGTCCGGGTCAGCCGACCTGATCCTTGGTATTGTCCCAGAAACGCGGGTCGAAACCTGACTTCGCGACTTCTGTCGTGGGCGTCAAACAAACCCAATTGTCGCGACCGGCTGCGACGCAGCGCCTTGCGTCGCCAGTGTGAACGAGGGCGATTGCGCGGAGCAAAGCCAATCTCCACGGGCGGCGGCTGTCGCTGCGGTCCTGCCGCGGGCTCGGCCTCGTGTCGGATACCATTATCACGGTGCGGGACGCTCGTGCTGAGCCGGCTGCCGGCAGCCACAGGACAGGATGGAGCACGCCGAGATTCTGGTTGCATGTCCCGGCTCTGCGGGACTATAAAGGGCAGTGCAGACAGAATCACAGCGTACATCCTCCGGCTTCGGGCACATTGCGCAGGAAAGGGTCACGAGATGGCAACGAGCGAGTGGACGAGACGACAATTCATCGCGGCGGCGTCGGCGGGCTCTGTGGCGGTCGCCGCGTCGAGGACGGTGCCCGCCTACGGGAACATCACGGGCAGGGCGAGCAAGCTGGCGATCCTGGGCGGTGAGCCGGTCCGCAAGAACAAGGCCTGGCCGGACTGGCCATACTGGGATGAGAGCGTCATTCAATCGGTCGTGAAGACCACCAGGAGCGGGATCTGGTGCAGGATCCAGTCCAGCTCGGGCACGGTCCCGACGTTCGAGAAGGAGTACGCCAGGCTGCTGGGCGCCAAGCACTGCGTGGCGACCGGCTCCGGGACACAGGCTTTGCACACCTGCGTGGAGGCGATGGGGATCGGTCCGGGCGACGAGGTCATCACGTCGCCCTATACGGACCCCGGCACGATTGCCTCCATCCTGTCGGCCCGGGCGTTGCCCGTTCTGGCGGATCTCGACCCGGAATCCTATCAGCTCGATCTGGACGACGTGGAGCGAAAGGTCACGGAGAACACCAGGGCGCTCATGCCGGTGCACATGATGGGCCAGCCGTGTGACATGGGCCGGATCATGGCCATCGCGAAGAAGCACGATCTCAAGGTGATCGAGGACGCCTGCCAGGCGCACCTGGCCCAGTACGGAGGCAAGAAGCTGGGGACGATCGGCGACGTCGGCTGCTTCAGCTTCCAGACGAGCAAGACGATTGCCTGCGGCGAGGGCGGCGGGATCATCGGCAACGACGACGAGCTGATGGACCGGTGCTACACCGTCCACAATCACGGCACGAACCGCCGCGGCCAGACCGAGACGATCGGGCCGAAGTACCGGATGAACGAGTTCGAGGCGGCCGTGCTGCTCGGCCAGTTGCCCGGCGTCATGGATCGCTTCACGCGACGCAACGAGAACGCCAGATACCTGACGTCGCGGCTGAAGGAGATTCCGGGCCTGACCCCGCAGAAACTGTACGAGGGCACGGGCAGCGGATCGTTCTATCTCTACGCGATGTCCTACCACAAGGAGCACTTCCATGACGTGGACCGCGCCACGTTCCTCAGGGCCCTGCACGCCGAAGGGGTGGACCTCAGCCCGTACATCAAGCAGGGGCTGCACAAGGAGATATGGATAGACAATATCCTTAGATCGAAGGTCTACCAGAGGATGTACTCCGCCGAGCGGCTGCGGAGGTATCGGGACGAGATGAGCTGCCCCAACTGCGACCGGGTGTGCGAGGAGATGGCGATGCTCTGGGCCTCCGGGCCGTTGCTGGGGACGCGGCAGGACATGGCGGACATCGCCGACGCGATTCAGAAGGTCTATGAGAATCGGGACCAGCTTCCGTCGATCGCGTGACCGCCGTCAAGACCGGAAAACAAGATTTTTCCTTCCTGAAGTAGGCCCAGTGTCCATTCTGCAGAAGTCCACTCAGAACCGAAAGGCCGCGCTCAGGCCGTACTCGAAGGTGTTGTTCTCCGGCTCGTAGTAGCCGTCCGACGTGTCGGACTCGGCGATCCACCAGTACCGCACGAAGGGCGAGACCGTCACCTCGAGCGATGTACCTCGGTGTCGCAGCGCCACCCCGCCGCGGAGCCCGACCCCCGGCCATTGCCAGTTTCGCACCTGGGGGTACCTCGGGTCGACGTCGTTCAGGTGGGATACCTGGTACCCGACGAGCAGCACGTCGATCTCACCGGTGAGTCCGAACGCCCAGCCACCCTTGAGGTCGAAATCCGCCCGCGAGCCGATCGGGAGGTACAGATAGTTCGATTCTCGCAGATACCCGCCCGGCTGAGAGGAGGAATCATCGCTCAGGTACCTGTATCCGATTCCCGCGTAGAATGCGTCCACGACTACGCCGCCCTGCCACTCCATACCCCACATCACCCGGGCGTCGACCACGATGTCGTCGTTGCCGGCGCTCTCGAGCGGCGTGCCGTCCATGTAGGAGCCGTCGTAGTCCACGTCGCCGAACCCGAATCTGGCCTCGATTCTCGCGAGGGACCAGGACATCGGCGTCCCGCCGTCGGCATCGGACTTCGCCGGGTCACCCTCGTGCAGGCGCCACCGCGTGTACGATCCGGCGATGCTGTAGAAGATCCCCTTGTTCTTCATGACTCCGGGCTCGCGGTACGTGTAGACAGAGACTTCTGGAATGATCTCCCACGAGAGCGGCAGGAGAGACTTGACAAGCTCGGCGTCGTCGTCCAGAGCGAGCGCAGGACCTGTCCACAGAATGCACAGCACCCAAGCTATCTGCTTAGCCATAGCGAGTCCTTTTTCTATCAATCGTCTCCTCGACTGCCCCACGTGAGAGAATCTCGGCCCATTCGTGTCAGCAAGCGGCCACGAGTGGAAGCCCGCTTGTCGGCAAGCACGAGACGACCCATTCATGCCTCTAACATAGGCATCCTATCACTCTTGTGGCCTCATCGCAAGGATGCAGCATGGCCTCCGGGCAGGTTTCGCTATGATCCCCGAGCGACTCGCCGCGGGAGGCGGCGGGGGGGGGGAACGTTGCAGTGTCGGTCGGCGCAAAGACTCGGGGCCCGTATCCTGGAGACACAGGCCCCGATTGACGCTCATGTTTCGAGCTAATGGTGTGGCTCTATGGCTCGGTGGGAACCGGCTTGACCACACAGATGTCATCGATGTACAGCATGCCTGCCCCGCCGGCCGTGGGAGCATCGCGATTGCCGACCCCGATCGCCATCTGCCTGACAGCCGCCAGGTTTATGCCGGTGATCTCGCTGAGCGGGATCTTCCACTGCGTCCATTTCGTGACCGTCGTGATCGCGTCGTCCGGGTGAACGACGGTGGCGACTCGCCGGGACGTATCCTCAATGGCGACGTACAGGGGCGCCTTGTCATTGGTAGCCTTGCCACGGACGTAGAGGATCAGCGCCTCCGCGCCGCCGGCCGACCAGTTCTGGGTGGTCTCGAACTCCCGCTGGGTTTCACTGTACGAGGGCGGGTACACGTTGTTGTAGTCCAGGGGCATGGACTGCAATCCGCTGTGGACGACCTCCTGCTCGGCGAACGGGGCGTCGGTGTAGCCGACCGTCGCGCCGGTGCCATTGCCTGCATTGCCCGGGGGGGGTTCCGTGTAGCCCCAGCCGTCGATCCAGGACTGGAAGATGCGGCCTTCCACTTCGTCCACATAGCTCTCGAAATCATCGACGGGCAGGCACGTCGTGAAGGTCCAGACCGGTCCGGCCATGACGCTCTCGTCATCCAGGGTCTCATCGACGCGCCAATAGTAGGTCGTCAGGTTCGCCAGGTCCCCTGGGGTGAAGACCTCGGTACCCAGGTCAAGGGTACCCTTGTCCGCCGCGGCGGCTCCCTGGGTGACGTCTTCAAGGTTGTCACTGAAGTACACCTGATGCGTCATCGCGTACATGCCTGGCAACCACGTTAGCCCTGCGGTAGGCGAAGCCTCGTTGCTTCCATCCGCCGGGTTGGGGAAGTAAGCCGTCTCTGCCTGCAACATAAACGACCAGACTTCGCCGATATGAACGGTGAGGCCGTCCTTCTCGATCTCATCTACGCGCCAGTAGTACGTCGTGCCGGGAATCGCATCCAGAACGTAGTACGAAGCGACGAACAGGCGGGGAGCCACAAGATCCGCCTCCGTCAGGTCCGGGCTGGTGCCGACATAAACCGTGTGCAGGCCAGCGCCGTCGCCCGGGTCCCACTCCAGCAGCGGAAAGGCTACGTCATTGGCGCCATTGGCAGGACTGGGCTTGTGGGCCTTGTTGTAGGTCGGCGACAGGAACTCGGCGGCGATCGCCACCTGGTCGAAGGTGGGTCCCGCCCAGGACAGCTCGCAGACGGCGTCGCCGCCATTCTCGTAGAACTCCAACTTGATGCGGTATGCTTTCTCTGCCTCCAGCTCGACGGGCGAGCTGTTGTCCACGGTGGCGGAATGGTCGCTCCAATTGTCGATGATCAAGTTGTCACCTACCCAGAGGCGCACGCCGTCATCCGTGTTCGTGGAGAACACGTACTCACCCGACTCCGGCGGCCTGATACTGCCCGTCCAGCGAACACAGAAGCTGTCCGCCCCCACAGGATCGCCGGGACTGTTGGCGCCCCAGTTGAAATTCACGATCTCGATCCGCGTCAGCAGAGGGTTGCCGACAAACTGCGCCCCCCGATAGTACCGTCCCGTGAGACCCTGCGCATACATCGAGCCTGCCGGGACGAGCAGCACTCCAACGAGGATAAGACTTGCTCTCCGCGACATAAGATCCCTCCTTCAAAAGGGAAACCTGATTTGCTGCCCGGGCACGTGCCTCGGACACTCACTCTCCCCGGCTCCGATGCAGAGATGGGGCCTGGTTGTTTCCGAGCCGGGGCCAGTCTCACGTTGAGACTGCCAAAGATGATCTTCCGCGGAACCACAGGACTGGTAGGACAAGCAGCCCGTGATCGGACATCACCTCCTTTCTGCAAGAGACTGCCATCGGGCAAGAATTCCAATGAGCGAAAGCTTCGTACGATTCACTCGCTTCACGGCAGAGCCTCCTGACTCGACACACCTGGGCTCCGGTTTCTGCTCGGCCGTGATGCAAGCGGCATTCGGGACTCTCAGGCCACAACCTACCCACTCAATCTCTTTGTATAGCAAATTCCCTGTTGCCCGTCAAGTCCTTTATGATTCTGGGACGGTGAAATGGTGACTATGTCCGCCGTCACCGGCGGAATCGGCCGAGCGTCGGCTTGCGTGGGGCAGGCCGCGACGGTATGAATAGGGCGGTTGTTGGCGTTCGTCACGAGCTTCCTATGGCAAGACCACGATCTCACAAGCGGGCACAACACGGCCCGGGCAAGGGCCGACCGCCCTCCGGCGGCAGGGCGGGACGTCCGGGCACACCGGACGGTGCACCCCGGCGGCCTAGCGGCTGGCGGCTCTGGGGCCTGCGCTTAGCCCTGGCGGTCGTCGCTCCCGTGCTGGGGCTGGTGCTGCTGGAAGGGGTCCTTGCGCTCCTTGGGATTGGATATCCCACGAGATTCTTCATCCCGAGCGAGCAGAAGGGGGTGATCACGACGAACCTGTACTTCGGGTGGCATTACCAGCAGGAGACGCTGACGACGCCGCAGCCGTGCCTGCTGCCGGTGGCGAAGCCGCCGGAGGCCATCCGGGTTTTTGTTCTCGGCGGGTCGGCGGCGATGGGGACGCCCGATCCGACCTTCGGCTTTGTGCGCATCCTGGAAGTCATGCTGCGCCACTGCTATCCGGACCGGCCCCTGGAGGTCATCAACGCGGCGATGCGCGGGATCAACTCCCACGTCGTCGTGGACATCGCTCGCCAGTGTGCAACGCTGCAACCCGACCTGATCGTGGTGTACATGGGGAACAACGAAGCCTGCGGGCTGTACTCCCCGACGACGAAGACGGCCTTCCTCGGTCGCCATCCCGCGTGGATTCCCTTCTTCCATCGCATCAAGCAGGCTCGCACCGGGCAGTTGATCCGAAGGGTCTTTGGCGACGACCCGGCGATCTCCGGCGTCTCCAAGCAGGCGCAGACGCCGGAGTTCTTCAGCGAGCATCTGAACGCCCAGGACAGTCCGGGTCGGGCTTTCGTGTACCGCAATTTCCAGGAGAATCTGCGGCGCATCTGCGGGTACGGCCTGCAATCGGGAGCCTCCGTCATCATCTCGACCGTCGCGTCCAACCTGCGGGATTTCCCGCCCCTTGGTTCGCTGCACGACACGGCCCTTGTCGATCCCCAGCGAAAGACGCAGTGGGACGTGCTCTACCAGCGGGGGATCGAAGCGGATCGTCGCGGCGACAACGTGGAGGCCATCGCCTGCTATCGCAAGGCCGTCGACATCGACGGTCACTACGCCGAGCTGCACTTCCGGCTGGCGCGCTGTTATCTGGCCGCCGGCGACGTGGAGGCCGCGAAACGTCACTTCCTCCTCGCCCGGGACTGGGACGCACTCCAGTTCCGTGCGGATTCCCGGCTCAACGGGATCGACGCTCAGGTCGTCACAGAGTATCCGGGCCGGCCCATCTCCTTCGTCGATGCGGAGAAGGCCCTGGCCGCCAGTGGGCGATGTCCCAACGGCATTCTCGGAGCCGAGCTGTTCTCCGAGCACGTGCACTTCCGCTTCAACGGCGACTACGAGATGGCCCGCGCGATCCTGCCGGCTGCGTTGCAGGCCCTGGAGCGGGACAAAGGGTTGAAGCCCTCTGCCGTGGTCGAGGTCCCGAGCCAGCAGCAGTGTGCTCGCGAGCTGGGGTACACCAAGTGGGACGAGGTCAATATCGCCGCCGGGATGGCCAAGCTGACGGCCAAGCCTCCCTTCACGCGGCAGTTCGATCACGACCAGCGCCAGGCACGCATCGAGAAGGAAATCAAGTCCATCATGAGCCATGTGGACCAGAAGTTCGTGGCTGATGTGATCCAGGCGTACCGCGAGGCGATCCAGGCTCACCCACAGGACTGGCAACTGCATCACAACCTTGGCGCCCTGCTTTATCAGCTCGAGCGCCATGACGAGGCAATCCCGGAGTTCCAGTACGTCGTGCGGACCCTGCCGCATGTGCCGGCCTACCGGATCCTGCTGGGATATGCCCTGGGCAAGTCCGGCCGCTGGGACCAGGCCGTTGTCGAGTTCCGCGAGGCTCTAAAGCGGGATCGACACGATCCCCAAGCCCGCCAGGGGCTCGCCTGGGCCCGCCACCAGGGCCGATAGAGCGATTCGCCCATGATCCGCACGAGATGACTTCAATGCCTGAGCCTGCGTTCGCAGGAATGAGATCAGAGTAGTCTGCCGCCACGAGATCGCTGTGTTGCAGTGTCTATGGCGCATGCGAAAGGGGCCTGAATTCCGAGGAATCCAGACCCCTTTTCGTGCTCTCGAAACCTGGGTTTCGAGGAATGGACGTTACGGCTTGATCACGCGGATGTCATCGATGAACAGCATGCCTGTGCCGTCCGCCACTGGAGTGGTCCGGTTGCCGACGCCGATGTACATTTTCGTGACCTTGGTCATGTTGACGCCGGTGAAGCTGCTCAGCGGCATCAACACCTGGGTCCAGGTCTCGGCGTTCACCGCCGTGGCGTCCGTCACGACAGCCGTCTTGTTCGAGCTGTCGGTGATGGCGACGTAGAGGTCCTGAGCGCTGTTGTACTGCGGACTGTCAATGACAGCCCCTTGCCACTGACCCGTGACGCTGCCGGTGGTCTTGATGTTGTCGAACTCGAAGGTCCGCTGCTCCGTGCTGGCATGGGACGTGACGCAGATGCCGATATGCACCGGAGCCGTCATGACCACCTCTGCCGAGCCGATCATCGTCCAGCCGACGCCGTCAGGCGACACATAGCCAGTGAAGGTGTCTAAGTTGCGCTCGATCTTGACCCAGTACGGCGGTGCAATGATCGCGGTCGAGGTGATGTTCGACGTAGCGTCATTGGCGCCCATATCCAGGCCGGCCGTCGCACGGTTCTGGAAAGTCGCTCCGTTGCCGTCGCCGCCAGTCAGGACCATCTGGGCGCTGGCGGAGTCGCCGTTGAGGCTGTCGCGAATCATCACGCCGCCCTTGGCCCATGCGTTCGAGCCCGTGCCGTTGTTGACCACACGGGCAATGATGGTTCCGTCGCCGTTGAGGGTCTTGTAGGCGTAGGTGAACTCATCGCTGGCGCCCCAGATATCGGCGCCGCCGCCGGTCAGGCTCATCTTGCCTCCGGTCTCGGTGACCGCCGTGCTGGTCGGCTGCGGATAGCCCTGGACGTACAGGCACAGCGTATCGACGCCGTTGATGGTCCAGTTCTGAGGCGACGCGAACGTACGGCCGGTCTCCGAGTAGTTCGGGCTGTCGGCGTTGTTGTAGGCGAACGGCATAGACGATCCGCCACCGTGAACGGTCCCGTGCTCGGAGAACGGTTCATTGGCATAGCCGACGGTCGAGCCGGTGCCATTGCCCGGATCACCGGGAGCGGGCTCGGTGTAGCCCCAGCCGTCGATCCAGGTCTGGAAGATACGGTTCTCGACATCATCGGTATAGCTCTCGAAGTCATCGACCACGATGAAGTCGGCCGTGGTGAAGCTCCAGACGCCGCCGGTCCACGGACTGTCGGACTCGGCCCCATTCACTTCATCCACTCGCCAGTAATAGGTCTTGTTCCACTCCAGAGCGCCCGGACTGAAGGTGTTGGTCTCCAGAGGCACGCTGCCCTTGAAGACGCTGGCATCGGCGGCCGCCACAGCGGCTTCATCGTCGCCGAAGTAGATACTGTGCGTGGCCGCCTTCTCGCCGGTGGACCACATCAGGGTGATGTTCTGTGGGACATTGACATCGTTGTCCTTGGGGTTGATCGGCTTGGCGCGGACGGGAGGCTGGAGCGGACCGGCCTGAAGGAGCTCGCGAGCAAGCGTCTTGCCTTCCCAGTACAACTGCGCCGACGCGCCGCCGGTAGCCTCATAGTAGTCCATCCGCAGCGAGTAGATCCCGACGTCCAGCCACATGGGATTGCTGGGCGTATCGCTGGCACTCTTGCCGATCCAGGAATCAACGATCAGTTGATCGTTCAGATAGAGGCGAACACCATCATCGGTGTTGGGGATGAAGGTGTACGTGTCCGGCACGGCGATCTCGAGGTCCGCGGTCCAGCGTATCGAGAAGTTGTCTGTGACACCGGCCGTGGGCCCGGTTCCGTCGGCCCAGGTGTGATCGATCGAGGTCTCGATCTGGGTCAGGAACGGAGCTCCGATAAGGCTTATGTTGTTGAAATATTCTGCCTTGATGCCGCCGGTGCCGGGAACGTTCGTGGTGAAGCTCCAGACTTCGCCTTCGTGCAGGACGTCTATGGAGTCGTATTCATCGACGAGCCAGTAATACGTGGTGCCCGGCTGAAGCGCAGGCAACTCCAGGAGTGGGACGATCTGCTTGTCACCCACTTTGACGCTGGCATCGCGAGCGGCCACGAGATCCCTGTCGGTGCTGAAGTACACGTCATGGGCCATGGCGTCCACTCCCGGCTGCCATTCCAGATCGGTAGCGGGATCGATCCACTTGTCGCCATTGCGCGGCGTGGGACCAAAGGCTGCTAGAGGCGCCATGGTGAAGCTCCAGACTGTTCCTTCGTGGACCGTCTTCCTGTCACTCTCGATCTCGTTGACCTTCCAGTAGTAGACCTTGCCCGGCTCCAGAGGGATCGGGTAGTAGAGCAGAGACGCGGCGGCGGATATGCGTTTGTAGAGCGGTGGATCCGGCGTCTCGCCGAAATAGACATCATGGAAGGTGGCGGTTGCACCGCCTGTCCATTGTAGCATAGGGATCAGCACGCCTGTGGCGCCGTCGGCAGGGTCCGGCTCCCGGGCCGTGAACATGGGCTCCGGGTCGCGGATCCAGGCGGAGAGGTACTTGCCGACGATGAGTGTGGCGCCGCCGCCGATGCCCGGGCCGGCCCAGGCCGCGCCGATGCTCTCACCGCCCCCGGCTTCCTTCATCAGCCCCTGGATGTAGTACTTCTGACCTGCCTTCAGGGAGATGGCTTTGGATTTCATCGCGTTCGAGTCGGTGGAGCCGCCGGCCGTGTTGCTCCAGTCCTGCGCGGGCGTCCAGCCGGTAATGTTCGCGATCCTTGTGGCATTCGCCGGGTTGTCATCGGTGCTCAGCCACAGCTCGCAGCCATCGTCGCCGGCTACCCAGAAGGTGTACTCACCCGTCTCCGGCGGCCACACGTACGCACGACCGCGGATGCCGTAGTTGTTCCGGATACCGCCGCCTCCTGACACCCCGGGGGGGGCGAAGAAGCTATCGTTCCACTCGTAATAGTCCGGGCTGTCCGGGTACTTGGCGGCGCTGGTCAGGTCCGAAACGGCCGTACCAGACCCGATGTCATAGTAATACTCAAAGAGAGCTTTGCCCTTGCCTGGTGTGCCGGCGGGCGGCTGGCCGAAGGCCGCACTCAGCGACCACACCAGCGCAAGGATCATTGCGACGTAATACAGCTTCTTACTCATAATGTCCCTCCTTCAAAAGGGAACCATGCTACGCGTCCCGGCGCACGCCGGGAACCGAATGATGCTTTCTCCCTCGTCGACCACGAAGACAAGGCTACTTGATCCTCCGTATGGGGTTGGCCTCCTGTCGAGACCGTGAAAACGTGCTTTCTATGCCGTGACACGATACCTGCACAACTCCTCCCGACGAAAGCATCACCTCCTTTCTGCGACTGCCGACCAATCCGTCAAGGCAGAGACACAAGAGGCCGTCCGCGACAATGCAGGCCTTTGCATGACTTCGTTCTTCACTACCACAGTTGCCGGCGCAGGCAGGTCCCAGGCCGGCCCCTACAGGGTCAGACCTGCCCGCTGGATGTGCCTGTGTGGGCAAGCCCGACCGACCTATAATACCTTATACCACGGGGCAATACGTCATGTCAACCGCAAATGTCCCCGTCACTTTTCAAATAGCCGTGGCATCCGTCGCAGGGCGCAGGCCACGGATCTGCAACTGTCGTGTGATCTGCGCCTCGGCGGGCGGCAACCCATCATGGATCGTAGATCATACGCCCCTACGGTTTCATGACACGGATGTCATCGATGAACAGCATACCGCTGCCATCCGCCGCCGGAGCGTTCCGGTTGCCGACGCCGATGAGCATCTTCTCGACCCTGGTCATATCGACGCCGTCAAAGCGGCTCAGTGGCATCAGGACCTGTACCCAGTCCGCGGCGTTCACTGCCGTGGCTTCGGTCACCACCGCCAGCCTGTTCGAGCTGTCGGCAATGGCGATATAGAGATCCTGGGGGCTGTTGAACCTCGGACTGTCGATCACGGCCCCTTGCCACTGGCCGGACACGCTGCCGGTGGTCTTGATGTTGTCGAACTCGAACGTTCGTTGCTCACCCGTCTGGTGCGAAGTGATACAAATGCCGATGTACGCGGCGCCACTCATGATGACTTCCGCCGAGCCGACCATCGTCCAGGCGCTGCCGTCGGGCGAATAGTAGCTCGTGAACGTATCGGCGGTACGCTCGATCTTGACCCAGTACGGAGGCGCTACGATCACCGTGGAGTCCACGCTGGCCGCGTAGGCGGCATCGGTCGCTGGACGGTACCCGAAACTGGCGCCGTTGCCGGCACTGCCGGTCATCACCATGTAGGCATCCACGGCGCCGCCGTCGAGGCTGTCGCGAATCATGACGCCGCCCTTGGCCCAGGTGTTGGAGCCGATGCCCACGCTGACCACGCGGGCGACGATGGTCCCATCGCCATCGAGTGGCTTATAGGCGAAGGTGAAGTCGTCGCTGGCGTTCCAGATGTCAGCGCCGTCGCCGGTCAGAGTCATTTTGCCGCCGGTTTCGGTGACGGGCGTGCTGGTCACTTGTGGATAGCCATGGACGTACAGGCACAGCGTGTCGACGCCGTTGACGGTCCAGTTCTGAGGCGAGTCAAACGTCCGCTCGGTTTCAGAATAGAATGGGCTGTCGGCGTTGTTGTACGCGAAGGGCATGGACGATCCGCCGCTGTGGACAATCGCGTGCTCAGAGAAGGGCTCACTGGCGTAGCCGACGGTCGAGCCGGTGTCGTTGCCCGGATCGCCGGGAGCGGGCTCGGTGTAGCCCCAGCCGTCGATCCAGGTCTGGAAGATGCGATTGCTGACATCGTCGGTGTAGCTCTCGAAGTCCTCGACGACGAGGAAGTCGGCCGTGGTGAAGCTCCAGAGTGCGCCGGTCCACGGACTGTCGGAGTCGGCCCCGTTGACTTCATCGACTCGCCAGTAGTAGGTCTTGTTCCACTCCAGCGCGCCCGGGTTCCAGGTGTTGTCCTCCAGCGCCAGGCTGCCCTGATAGATGCCGGCATCCGCAGGAGTCGCCGCGGCTACCGCCACGGCATCCTCGCCGAAGTAGACATCGTGGGTGACCGCTTTCTCGCCGGCCGACCACAGCAACGTCACGTCCTGGGGGACGTTGGCATCGGCATTCTGCGGATTGATGGGCTTGGCGCGGAGTGGAGGCTGCAAGGGACCGGGCGGGATGATCTGGCGGGCCATGCTCGGCGTCTGCCAGGACACCTGCGCCGTGGCGTCGCTGCCGTACTCATAGTACTCCACGCGAAGGGAATAGACTCCCGGATCGAGCTGCTGCGGCGAGCTGAAGGAGTCCGCCACGGCGCGATCGATCCAGGCGTCGACGATCAGATCGTCATTGAGCCAGACTCGGATGCCGTCGTCGCTGGTGCCAATGAACGTGTACGCGTCGGCGATGGCGATCTCGAGGTCCGCCGTCCAGCGGACCGAAAACTGATCCGTGATGGTCGGGAGCGGACCCGTGCCGTCGGGCCAGGTGTGATCGATCGAAGGCTCGATTTGGGTCAGGAACGGAGCGCCGCTGACGGTCATATTGCGGAAGTACTCCGCCTTGACGCCGCCGGCGCCCGGAACCATTGTAGTGAAGCTCCAGACTTCGCCCTCGCGCAGGATGTCCAGAGAGTCGTACTCATCGACCAGCCAGTAGTAGGTGGCGCCGGTTTGCAGCGTAGGCAGCTCGAGGATGGAGACGACCTGGCTGTCGCCCAGCTTCACACTGGCGTCACGAGCGGCGACCAGGTTCCTATCGGTGCTGAAGTACACGTCATGGGCCACAGCGTCCGCTCCCGGCTGCCAGGTGGGATCGATGTCGGGATCGATCCACTTGTCGCCATTGCGCGGCACGGGGGCAAACGCGATCAGCGGCGCCGTGGTGAAGCTCCAAACAGTCCCCTCGTGGATCGTCTTGTTGTCGCTCTCGACCTCGTCGACCTTCCAGTAGTAGGTCTTGCCTGGCTCCAGCGGCAGCGGGTAGTAGTGCATGGGGTAGGTCAGCCGGGTGTGGAACGGCGGGTCCGGAGTGTCGCCGAAATAGACCCTGTGGAACATGGCGGTGGCCCCAGGCGTCCATCTGAGCATGGGTAGCAGAACGCCTGTCGCACCGTCGGCGGGATCGGGATTCTGGGCCATGAACATCGGCTCCGGGTTGCGGATCAGCGCGGCCAGATACTTGCCGGCGATCACGATAGGACCGGCGCCGATGCCCGGACCGCCCCAGGCGACGCTCATATGGCCGCCACCGGTTCCGTCGCCGAACATCGCCTCGGTGTAGTATCGCTTGCCCGCCACCAGGGTGACGGGTTGGGACTTCTGATCGGTGCCGGGCGAGCCCTCGGTGCCGGCGAAGTCCTGGTAGCCGGTCCAGCCCTCGACACTGCACAGCAGCTTGACGTTGGCCGGATTCTCATCGGTGCTCAGCCAGAGCTCGCTATCGTCGTCGCTGGCGATCCAGAACGTGTATTCGCCGCTCTCGGGGGGATACAGGTATCCACGGTAGCGCTCGCCCCAGTAATCGTTGGACGCGATGTCCGGCTGGTCATAATCATTGTCCCAGAAGCTTGACTGCGGATCGTCCGGGTAGTCGGCGTTGTTCTTGAGGTTGTCGAGATTGTGGTCCACGCCGCCGCCCATCCATCGCTCGACCAGGATGTGGCCCTTGCCCGGGTCGGCGGCGACGGCGGGAATCGCCAGTCCCAGAATGACAAGGATGGTCACAGTATGACACAGCTTCCCACTCATGATCCTTTTCCTTTTTCCAAGAGAGTGAACCATGCTACCTGTCCCTGCGCCGGGAATGGAACATTTCCCCATTATCGACACGAAGACAACATGACTTGACCGTCCGGCCGACCCATCGCGGAGACCGGGAAACGGACGCCGTGTTTGTGGGCCAGTATCGGCCGTAGAGCGTTTATGTGCGAGAGCATCACTCCTTTCTGTCAATACACGTTCCGACGTGCCAAACTGGGAAGCGTGAAATGGGTGAGATGTCGGACGCCATCGCTGAGCCACCTTCCTCCAAATCGCGTACTCCAACGTACGGATCGGACGATCTTAACCTTGGGTCCTGGCGGATCGTACCCACAGTCCGGTTTCAACCTCGTTTATACCGGACTCATGGGTCCCGGTCAACCCCACGTAAGACCTTCTGGTCGTGCGATCTTGTCCGGGCTTGCCATTCCATGTCCCTTCAAGTCGCTGGAATTGCCATTGTTTGTCCTCCGGATCGCATCCCACGTTCGTGGAGGACATGCCGGGCTTGCGTCCCATAGATAGTGCCACAGCCCTTGCCGGATGTAACGTTCCATGTGAGAATACGGCCCGGAACCAGGACGTTTGTATGAGAAGCATCCACAAGAACCTGTCTAAGGAGGTAAGTCATGAGGTCCGCAAGACGTCTGCTGAGTGTCTGTGTACGAGTCGTTGCTCTGGGAGCGATTCTGCTGCTGCCCACACACGCCGCGAATGGGCAGGGCAGGACGGCCGCCGGCAGCGACGGCAAGCTGCGGATCATCGTCTTCGGCGCCCATCCGGACGATTGCGAGCTCAAGGCGGGAGGCACCGCGGCACTCTGGGCCGCTCAGGGCCACCACGTGAAATTCGTCTCCGTGACCAACGGCGACATCGGTCACGCCGTCATGGCGGGCGGGCCGCTGGCGAAGCGACGCACCGCCGAAGTCAAAAGGGCCGCTGAAATCCTCGGCATCGAGAGCGAAGTGCTGGACATTCACGACGGCGAGCTGATGCCCACGCTGGAGAACCGCAAGTGGTTCGTGCGGCTGATTCGCCAGTGGAAGGCCGACATCGTGATGGGACATCGGCCGAACGATTACCATCCGGACCATCGTTATACCGGGGTCCTGATGCAGGACGCGGCGTACATGGTGACGGTGGCTCACTATTGTCCGGATGTCCCGCAATTGGCCCGCAATCCCGTGTTCTTGTATCTCTCCGACGGCTTCCAGAAGCCTAACCCGTTCTCGCCGGATGTCGTGGTTCCCATCGACAGCGTGTTCGACAAGAAGGCGGAGGCGATCTGGCAGTTGGAGTCGCAGATCGAGTCGCTGTGGGCGACGGGCAACTTCGAGAAGGTGGTGCCGATTCCGGACGATCCGGCGGGGCGCGAGCAGCGTCGCAAGCAGCAGTACGATCGACAGGCCGGCCGCGATGGCGGCGTCGCAAAACGGTATCGCGACAAGCTCGTCGAGCTCTACGGACAGGACGCCGCGGAGAAGGTCAAGCACGCCGAGGCGTTCGAGCTATGCGAGTATGGTCGCCGACCCTCGACCGAGGAGCTCCGTAGACTTTTCCCGGTGCCCCAGGAAAGGTAGAGCCCGGCCCGATCAGACTCCGCGGGAACGCGGAGCGCTCGTTACAACGCTCGCCGCCTGCGAAGCCAGCCGACCAGACCCACGCCAAGGCCGCCCAGCAACAGGGCACCCGGGGCAGGGATTACGGCGTCGTGGCTGAACCAGTAGATGCCCGGCTCCAGGGTCATGGGCGTCGCCAGGGTGTACTTCAGGTAGAAGATATCGTCGGTCATGCTGCCGTAATCGACTCCGAACACGCGATCCACACCGGTGTCACCGGTGGTGAACGTGCCGTAGACGTAGTCCGAGGAGAAGACGTCGCCGATGAACGAGCCCGTATTGACGGGCAGCAGGTCTCCGTCCACATTGGACCAGACATTCATGCGATAGTGAATGTCGGGATTGTTCCGGTCGAAGCCGGAGTTCTCGTCGAAGTAGCCGATGATCTGATCGAAGGTGGTGGGCTGTTCAATCTTGAAGTAACCGGCGTAGATCCAGTCCCAGTTGTTGGACATGGAATACCCGCGGTAGAGGCCCGGCGTAGCGGCACTGGCCTTTCCCTGCGCGGTGGCGTTGTAGTAGTCCCCGTAGGTTCCGTCCTCAATGCCGTTGTTGTTGTAGACGATGTTGGACCCGTTCTTGAGGGTCAAGGCAAAGCTGGCGTTCTGGGGGAACCAGTCGTCCTTGTGCCACACGTCGATCGTGTAGCCCCACGCCGGGTCATCCGTGATGAACCGGAATGTGCCGCCGGAGGCGTTGTCCCCGTTTGGCGTTGTCCCGGTGGGGAACTGCCCTCCCGTCATGATGTAGTAATAGCCATAGGCGTCAGTCTCGTACTCGCCGTGGCCATTGAACACGGAACCAAAGGCACTGCCGGCCAGGACCGCGCACACGATGGCCGCCACAAAGGATAACCGCCTCACGCTTCTCATCACCTGTCCTCCTTTTCGTTCGCCCCCACTGACTCTCTCACTGCCCGCGACGGATCGACCGATACATTCGGTGGATATCTGTGTTCGGGCACACCTATTGTAGTTTAGCATAAAGTCGGTCATATGACCTCGTCAAGAGAAATTGTGTATTTTGTGTAAATTATCCAGTTTAACATATGGCAGGAGCGCCACTCTTGCGGGGAGCTCATGTGTCAAGGACGGCAGGTTCTATCCGCGCCCGGCTATGGCAGGGACCCGCTCCCATGTTCGCAGACGCGATGGAATGCACTGTAAGTGATGGTTTGAAAAAGAGTTATGTTTCACGCAAGCCGGGAGTGTCCGGGTCAGATTGCCTTGGTCCAGGGGCCCACGGCGGACTCTGGCGGCCGGGCTGAACACTGTGCGGAGCGGGGATATGGCCTGGGAGGGGCCTGTCAGGCGTTCTGGCGGACGGGCTTTAATCCGACGAACTGGGTGCGGGCGTTGGCGATGAGGTTGAGCATCTGGTCGGCCTGCTTGCGGATCGCCGGATCGGAGCTGATCACACGCGAGCTCCACTTGGCGTACTCGCGGTTCAACTGGTGGCGGGTTTCCTCCTGGTTCATTTCCTCCGTGACGCCGAGGATCATCTCCGTGTCCTGACTGGCGTGCATGTGCACGGGCAGGATCTTCTCGACCATCGTGCGAAGCCGCGTGCGGTCGATCACGAGACATCGCGCCAGGTCCTTCAGGAGCAGCATCTCCGCTGCGGTCACCTGGCCTTTGGCGCCGGCGACTCGCAGGCACAAATCCATGATCTCGATCCGGCCGATCATGGGCGCAATCTCGGCAATCTCTCTGCAGATTTCCTCGATGTTCAGCCGCCCGCCCTTGCGGAAGAAGGCGGCGGTCTTCTGCATCGCGCGGTCGAGCTCGCTGCGGGCCGCGACCGAAGCCTCGCCGGACCCGAAATTCGTTCGCACCCAGCCTTCGATGACGATGACCTCGGAGTCGGGCAGCTCGTTGTCGGCGGCAGCGACGCTGAACGCCAGCCCTACGGCCAGCGTCTTGGCCCGCTGGATGTTGTCCTCAATATCCAGATATCCGATCTCTACATTGCCGAAGGTCGCCAGGGCGTTCGTGTAGGCGAGCCGTTCTCCGGTCTCCTGCGACACGATGGCGACGCAGCCCTGGAGTCGGCGGCTGCCCTGGCGAGGCAGCACGAACTGCTCCGGGGAAAGCTGGGCAACGACGGTCCAGTCCCCCAGAACGGTCGTGCTGTGGCAGAGCTTGCCCATGGGGCTCTGGTGGACGAAGATGGAGGAGGCTTGGAGCGGGCCGTGCTTTGGGCGGTTCAGGACGGGCAACGGTGGGGCCGAGCCGTCCGTAACGTCGCTGAGCGACACCTGGAGACTGACCTCGTAGTCGTCGTCGGGGGACCTGATCGTTCCGCAGATCTCGACGACGAGGGTGGACCGCCACGAGTCGCCCTCGGCCTGACGTCCGATCCGCACGCGCGCATTGAACACGCTGGGGTCGACAGGCGTGTAGGCATCCTGAGGCGCCTCCACGTCACGGCGGGCTCCGCCGGCGTGACCGAGTTGCTCCAGGCACTTGCGCAGACTGTCGCAGCCCTGGGCCATCGCCTTCGACGTTCCATCGCCGCCCACTCGATCCCGAATGGCAGACCACACCGCTCGAATTGCCGATCGAACATTGGCTGGGATGATACGCATACGTCTGTTCACATGGCTCTGCCGGCCGCACCCGGCAGTCCAGCCGTCTCCGGTCACCCTCGACGTCCCGCGCCGATGCACATACTCACTGGACCTTGAACGGCTGCAACTCGTTGGCTTTCTGTGTCGTGTTGCTGCCGGCAACCGCCCCTTCCTGGTTCAGAGAGAAATCGACCTCGAGGAGCCGGCCGGACTCGACGTCCTCGAATCGGCAGTGCATTCTCTGGTTCGAATCGTAGCTGTAGGTCACCTTGATCGGGCGCTCTGCCGGCCGGTCGGGCGGCAGGTCGAAGCTGTGCGTGGCGATCTTGTTGACGTACGACGGGTCGGTGTCCTCGCCCTGCGTGACCGTCACTTCCACTCGCTTCTGGCCCTCCGAGACGGTATAGAAGACCTGGGAGGACTCGCAGGGCAGCGGCGTGTTCTTCTTCAGGATGATCTTGTTCTGGACGATTCGCTGGCCGGTCTCTTTGTCGATCGGGGCGCAGAGCGTGCCGTAGCTGTGGTTGCACACGTCCGTCAGGGTGATGTCCTTGAGGCCCGCCGCGATACCTGGCGGCACATCGTCCGGTCTCTCGCGCATCAGGACCAGTCCGGCGTGCAGCGCGGCGCCCAGCGCCACGCACTCGTCCACGTTCACGCCCACCTCCGGCGGAAAGCCGAAGATATCCTCCAGGTGGGTGCGCACCAGCGGCACGCGCGTGCTTCCGCCGACGAGCAGGACCGTGTTGATATCGGAGGGCTTCAGGCCCGCTTCCTCCAGTGCCACCTCCACGAGCATGTCGGCCCGGGCCACCAGCGGCGCGATCGCCTCCTCGAACATCTCGCGGGCGATCTCCACGCGCATGCTGCCCGCCTGGCCGTACAACATCTTCTTGGCCGCCGGCCGTCGCGACAAGGTCTTCTTGATGTCCTCTGCCTCGTCCTCGTACTTGGCCTTCTCCTCCTCGGTCGTGATCAGATCGGCGTTGAGCTGGTCTTTGTACAGCTTCTGGAGGATTTCAAGGACTTTGCGGTCGAAGTCGATGCCGCCAAGGGCGTGATCGCCCTGCGAGCAGATGATGTCCATCTGGAGCCCTTTGACGTCCATGATCGTGACGTCGAAGGTTCCACCGCCGAGGTCGTAGGCCAGGACTCTGCCGGCGACCTCGCGCGTCGTGGCGTAACACAGAGCGGCCGCCACCGGCTCGTTGACGATGCCGATCACGTTGAACCCGACGGCCGTCCCGGCGTCCATGACGGCCTTTCGGCGGACCTCATCGAAGTGCGCCGGTACGGAGATCACGGCGTCACGGATCTCTCCGTGCTGGGCGGAGCAGTCCTGCCGGACCTTCTTGAGGATCAGCGCCGACAGCTCCGTCGGCGTCCAATCCCTGCCGTCGATGTTCACCTTGTAGTCGGTGCCTATGTGACGCTTGATCCAACGGACGGAGCGTGCGGGGTTGAGGTAGCGCGAGTTGAGCGCCTCGATTCCCACGCGGATCATATCCGGATTCTCTTCATCGAAGAAGATGGCCGACGGAGTGAGTCGGTCTCCGTCGGCGTTGGGAACGATCTCGGGCTTGCCGATGCTGTTGAGGATCGCCAAGGAGGAGAACGTGGTTCCGAGATCTATGCCGACGATGTTGCCCATAACGATCTCCTACGCTATGCCTTGCGGCGTACTCCCTGCCGCGAGCGGCGCTCGCGACGCGGCTCACCCGAACAACTTCACTTGCGCCGTTCGGACGACCTTGTAGTTCTCATCATCAGTAATATATCGATAGCCGGGGCGCAGGACTTTTGCGATCTTGCCGGCCTGGCCCGGCTTATTGGACGCTTGCTTTTCCTTGACCGCCTCGGCGGCCTTCTCCTGGCCGCGGTACTCGCTGTGCATCTCGGGCTCGAAGCGTTCCACGCCGCTCGATTCGAGGGCGAAGAGCATCTCATCGCGGATTTCCTCGAGATGGGAGGTGGCCTCGTCGTCCTCTCCGAGGTCGTTGATCCGCCTCTCGACGTTGTCGAGGCAACGAATGACCCGCAGACAGAAGGTTCGGATAATCGTCCAGTCATAGCCGTCCTGGAGTTTCTCGACGCGGTCCTGCTGCGAGGCCGCGTAGTCCCGGATGGCCGAGACCTGTTCCGCCAGCTCCTTGAGGGTGGTGTTCAGCGGCGTCGATTGCTCCCGCGTGGCCTGCTGGACGCTCTGCGCCATCTCCTTGAACTCGGCCAACTGTTTCTGTAGGTCCTCCGCCTGCTCCTTCAGCTTGTGGGGTAGGTCCGGCGCGCGTTCCTCCCGCTCCAGCGTGGCCGTGGCCGGCGGGTCACTGAACTGTGGGGCAGACATGGTATCCTCGCGGGCGCTGTCGTGCACTATCGTTGTGGACCACTGGGCATCCGGCGACCATTCCTGGGTGGAGGGCCCGTCGGACATCAGCACGTCCATTGGATTCTCTTCTACCGGGACCTTGCGCACCATCAGGGTGGGTCGCCTGGAGGTGGCGAAGGTCCCCAGGGAGCGGGGCAGAAAGCCGTCATCTCCCACGGCCGGACGGCCGAGCTCGGATCGGTGGTCGGGAGACGAGAGCGGCGACAGGCCTCGCGGCTTGTTCCTCGGTCCCGCCTGTGTGGCGGCAAGGGCTTCCTCCGGCGCGTGGGCCGGAATGTCCGTCAGTTCGGGAGCCGGTGGTGGGTCCGTCGCTTCCTCCGCCGGTCGCGACCACCAGGCGTGGATCGCCCGCACCAGCCGCACGAAGCCGCACAGCAACCAGATCACACAACAGCCGCTCAGGATCGTTCCACCGATGGAAATGCAGACGATCGACGTCGTGTGCGCGATTTCCTTCTGCTCCTGAAGCTTCTTGTATTCTCGGACTCGCTGCTCCCAGCCGGGGCCGTAGAGGAAGTCGGCGATCTCCCCCGAGCTCATCTCACCGGCGGCCAGCTTCTCGATGTCCACACGGAGCCTGGCCTGCTGCTCTTGGGCCAACTGCTGGCGGGTCTTGCCCTGGCGGTCCTTGTCCATTTCGAGGGCGAGCCGGGTCTGCTCGTCGGGACTCAGCAAGTGCCAGCGGCCGTACTTGTTTAGATATTCCTGCGGCTGAATCGAGTGCTTCGCCTTGAGGTCGGCGGTCTGTGCCTGTTCATTCTGCGTCTCCCGCAGAAGCCACCCAAGCGCAACGCCTCCGACGAGTAGAACGGCCAAGCCCAGAATCGCACACTTCTTCAGCATGAGTAGCAGTAATCTGCAAACACTATGTGACCTGATCCTCCATACCCTTCGGCTCCTGTATGACGCCGATTGAGAAGAAGCTCGAAAAGGCGCCCCCACGCAAGCGCGTGGGCATCACCCGCCGGCTGAGGCACGGGAACCGCCGTGCCCACCGCCCACCAAAGTATAGGAAATGGCCGCTTTCAGCCAAATGATGAGGGTCGCGTGCGCTGTGCGCAGGATGAACACAGGAGCCTGCGATTGGCCGCACTTTTCTTCGTGCTGTCGCTGGGAGAAGTCACAGTGTCCGATAAGGGGACACTCAGGAACCGAAGACCTCGCGAGCCAGGTCCTCGCCGGCCTGATTGGCGTAGTATTGCTTCATGACCGCCTGACCTTGAGTGCGGGCGGTGTTAAAGGAGGAGAAGACCCCCGTCTTGGTAAGCAACAGGATTGCCACACAGGCGGCCACGTTCGTGATGGCGAAGCGGTACCTGGCGTATCTTTCGATCAAGCTGGGCTCCGGCTTGGTCTCTTCGAGCCGCCGGGCCTGGGCGACCTGGCGCAACTCGTGGTTGAGCATCCGCAGGGCGGCAGAGTTTGCCTGCATCAGCAGGTCGAGCCGGTGAGGCCGGGATCTGATCGCCGACAGGGCCAGCTCCACCTTGGCGATCCGGGCCAGACGCCTCTGGCACCTGGGGCAGCTCGCCGCGTGTGCCTGTACCCACCGGGCCTCCGGGCCCAGTCGATGGCGCGCCGACTCCAGCAGGCGCTGCCGGACCCTCTTGCACGGGCTCGGCTCCCGCCTGCTCTCGCAGGAATCTCTCTTGGCCCAGCATCTTAGGAGTCTCATGATTCGTCCTCTCTGTTCATCCACACCGCCAGCAGTTGGACCGCTTTGCAGCGGTAGACCCTGGCGGTCCCGGCCGACACGCCCAGAATGCGGGCCACATCCGGATATGACAGTTCCCCGAAGTCTCGGAGCATGATCACATTTCGCAGGTGCTCGGGCAGTTGAGCCACGTACTGGCGGAGGCTCTCAGTCAAGTGCCTCGTGTCGAAATCCCGCTCGGCGACCTGCGGCTCCTCAATCCCCTTAGTCATACTGGACAGGGTCTTTTTCTCGATGGACCGATCCCTCAGCATCGTGATCGCGACATTGCTGGCCGTGCGGAACAGATACGCCTTGATCCACCGCGGCTTGCGGTGGTCTTCCAGGTGCGCCAGACGCAGGAAAATGGTCTGGTAGGCGTCGCACACGTCCTGCTCATTGCCCAGGATCCGCCAGAGCATGGTCACCAGCTCATGGCCGTGCGTCTGCATGGCCGTCACGATCCAGCGCTGGCTCTCGTCCACAGCCTGGCATGCCGCAGAATCCCAGATCAGGTCGCAACTGACGGCCTTACCGAACATAAATCCCCTGTCCTATTGCCTATGCTTCGGTACATAGGACGGTCTTTCGCCGCTTGTGTTAACACCGAAACGCCGCCCGAGACGAAAAAAACGCATTCCGATTAACAGTTATTATCACGGCACGTCTTAAAGCAGGCAAGAAGGCAGTTCATGGAAGTTGCTCAAATCAAGTGTCGCGGTTGCGCAGGACAAGTGCACAAACACGTATGAATCATCGCTCCAGAACATTGCCGGAGGCGCAGGACGTGGTGGCCGTGGTGGATGAGCTGCTCAAGAAGGCGGTTGCCTGTGGGGCCAGCGACGTTCACTTCGAGCCCACGGGAACGGATTTGAAGGTGAAGTACCGCCTGGACGGCGTGCTGAACCCGGTCGAGAGCCTGCCGACGACGGTGGCCGACAACGTCATCGCGCGCCTGAAAGTGCTGGGCGGTCTGCTCACCTATCGCAATGACGTGCCGCAGGAGGGCCGGCTGGAGCTGTCGGCAGACCCGTCCGATAAGGTCACTGACGTTCGCTTGGCGATCTTTCCCACCATCCACGGCCAGCGGGCGGTGGTGCGGATGTTCCACCGCAATCCGGAGCTGATGTCGCTCGGCCACCTCGGATTCGCCCCATGGATCGAATCCCTGCTCAAGGGCATCGCCATACAGAACGAGGGCGTGCTGCTGGTCACCGGCCCCGCCGGCAGCGGCAAGAGCACGACCCTGGCCGCGCTGCTCCGGCACATCGTCGCGACCCTGCCGGGCAAGAGCATCGTGACGCTGGAAGACCCGGTGGAGATCCGCGTGGACGGCGTGACGCAGGTGCCGATCACGCCGCATGGGCAGATGACCTTCCCAACCGCTCTGCGCTCGCTGCTGCGCCAGGACCCACAGGTCCTGATGATCGGCGAGATTCGCGACGCAGAGACCGCTCGGATCGCGATCGAAGCCGGGCTGACCGGCCACCTGCTCATGAGCACGATGCACAGCGGCAGTCCCGCCGGAGCGCTATTGCGCCTGCTGGAAATGGGCGTCGAGCCCTACCAGGTGACATCGAGCGTCTCTGCGGTGGTCAATCAGCGCCTGGTGCGAAGGCTCTGCGGGAAATGCAAGAAGCCGGGCGATGACGGCCGGTTCGAGCCGGTCGGTTGCGACGCCTGTCTCCACACCGGCTTCCACGGCCGCGTCCTCATCGCGGAAATGGTCCAACTCGACAGCGAGCTGCGCAAAGCGCTGCTGGCCAAGACCGACCTCGACGCGCTCGAAGCCCTGCTCAAGACGAAGGGCCACGCCGCCATCGTTGCCGACGGCCACCGTCTGGTCGAGACAGGCGTCACCACGAGTGCGGAGCTGCAGAAAGCGTGTGGAATCGCCTGTGATCCCCAACAACACGGTGGCGGCTGAATGAAGGAGTGAGAGAACATGAGCTGGATGAATCACGTGTTTGCCTCAGTGATGTCGATGGTCCTGTGCGTGTCAGTCGCGGAGGCGGCGCAGAAGCAGGAGGATGCGGCAAAGAAGCTGACCCTGGCGCGAGCGGGACGAACCGCAGGGGCGGCGGAGTTGCAGCTTCTTCCCCAGGCACAGGAATGGACCGATGCCGACGCCTTTCCCCTGTATGCAAAGGCCATCCAGTCGGTGCCAGAGGAACTGGATAGGAACAAGATCAATGCCTGGAGGCAAGTGCCCGTGAGTCAACTGCCGCAGGCCGAAGTGGAGCCACTGCTTCGGCAGTTCGACGCGATCTTCCCATTGCTGGAGCAGGCTGCCAGATGCAAGCGATGCGACTGGTCGCTCTCCGCGGAGGGCGATGCCTCCCTCGATCTCAGCGCATGCCGCAACATGGCGTTTCTGCTTGCTCTGAAGGCCCGGTCTCAGCTTGCCGGCGGCGATTACGCATCGTGCGTGCAAGCGCTCGGGGCGGGCTTGGCCCTCGCGAAGCATCTCAATGCGGGCCCGACCGCAATACACGTGTTAGTTGGCGTGGCGATCGGCGCGGTCGTTTACGGCGAGATTGAGCAGTACATGCAGCAGGCGGGGGCGCCGTCTCTGGAGGCGGCCATTCGAGCGATTCCCAAGCCGCTCTTCGATGAGAAGCACTCGGACCTCTACGGCATGGATGCGGCCAGCCGCAGCAGGATACAACTCTTGCTGGGTCGTGCCAACCGGCACGTGATCGTTCTGCAATATGTCGAGACCCTTCGAGTCCATGCCACGAGGGCCGGGAAGCTGCCGCAAACACTCGACGAGCTCAAGGCGAATCTGCCCAACGACCCGGTGGCGGGCAAGCCGTTCTCGTACAGACGGCTCTCGGACACGCAGGCAATCCTCGAGGGACCTCTGCCGGAGGGCGGTGGCGTCAAAGACGCTGTCCAATACGAACTGACTTTGGGCAAGTGAGGAACCGGATATGGCGATTTTCAGGTACGACGCACTGACATCGGCCGGGCGGCTGATGAAAGGGACGATTGAGGCGGGTACGCCGGAAGAGGCCAGCGGGCAGCTCACCGGGATGGGTCTGCTCGTCAACACGCTCGAACAGGCCAGGCAGGATCAGCCTCGCACGCCGATCGGACGCAACGAGTTTCTCCTGTTCAACCAGCAGTTGGCCTCGATCACGAAGGCCGGCATCCCGCTGGAGAGGGGGCTTCGCGAGCTGGCCCAGGACGTCTCTTCGGCGGCGATGCGCCAACTTGTCGAGGCTATCGCGGCCGATCTGGAGGCAGGAGTGCCCATTGAGGAGGCGTTCCACAAGCGGGAGAAGCATTTCCCGCCGCTCTATGGCCGAATCCTCAAGGCCGGCGTCGAGACCGGCCGGCTCGGGGAGATGCTCACCAGTCTCAACCGCCACCTGGAACTGGCGGGTCAGACCCGGCGCATCGTCTTCGAGGCCCTGAGCTATCCCGCCGTGATCTTTGTCCTGGGTGCGATCATCATCACCGGCGTCTTGCGGTTCGTGATCCCCCAATTCCAGACCATTCTCCAGGAGATGGTGTCAGGGAGGCTGAACCCAATCACCGCGACGGTCTTCAAGCTGGCCGACAATATCCTGCCGTTCTGGCTCGCCGTGGCGGTTCTCGTCGGGATCGTGGCTGTGCTCCTGACGAGCGTGTCGTCCTGTCCCGCCGGCCGCAGATTCAAGGAACGACTGTTTCTCCATCTTCCCGTCTTTGGCAGGCTCTATCACAGCAGCATTCTGAGCCGGATGGCGGAGGCGATGGCGTTGCTGATCGGCGCCGGCTGCGATGTCCCGGAGGCGCTGCGGCTTGGGGCCGTCACCTCCGGCAGTGAGACGCTGGCCGCCGAAAGCGACCTCGTGGCACAACGGATCGAGCGTGGAGCGAACATCCTGGAGGCCGGCCAGGGCACCCGTGTGTTGCCGCGGCTGTTCCTCTACTCGGCTCAACTCGGCGCCCAGAGAAACGAGTTGCAGGACAATCTCTACAGCCTGGGTGAGATGTACGCCGATCAGGCCCGGGCGGGACAATCCCGGCTGCAGACGTTCCTGCTTCCGATGATGATCATCATCATCGGTGGCATCATCGCCATGGTTGTCCTCAGCGTGTTCCTGCCGATGATTCAGGTGATCACGAGTCTTTCCTCCGTAGGTTGATACAGGATATGCGACGAGGTTCGTCATGCCGACACTCGAAATCATAGGATTCGCCCTTCTGTTCGTTTACGGCGTTGTCGGTTACACAAGGCCGGCCATCGCCTTTGTCACGGCGCCATTCGTATCGATCGCTCTCGGCTACGTCGCCTGGAACTCCTACTACCAGGAGAACCTTCTGCTGGCGCCCGTGCTGTTCGTCGTGGCAATGGCCTCCGTCGCCGCTTCCACGCACGGCTCCGAATCGCGGGAGTGGTACCATCGCGCGGCATTGCTGTTGCTGGTCTGGCTCGGATTGGTGCTCGTGGTGGGAGTGGTCCTGTCGTGGTTCAACATCGTCGGGGCCAGCGCGGTCCTGCCCGTGTTGTTCATCGTGGGGATCATCCTGATCGTCGCGGCATGCGTTGCCTATGGAATCGTAACCCGCTGGGCGGCGGCGGTGAACGTCTTCTCCACGATCGGGGCGAGCATACGCCAGAATCTCCCCTTGCCGATGGCCCTGGACTGTGCCGCGATGGGGCGCAACGACGCGACCTCGCGGGTCCTGCGAGCGATCAAGAGGTGGATGGTGAAGGGCTACCCGCTCAGTGAAGCGATCCGGCGGGGTTACCCGCAATGTCCGGCGCATGTCCTGGCCCTGCTGTCGGCCGGGGAGCGGATCGATCAGCTTCCGGCGGCGGTCCGCGCCGTCGAGGCGGACATGAAAGCACTCGCAGCGGACCGGACCAGGCTGCGCCCGGTCCATCCGGCGTATCCGATCATCATGCTCATCATCCTCTTTGTCTTCACTATGGGTCTTCTGCGGTTCGTCGTGCCGCAGTTCAAGTCGATGCTGGAGGAGATGTCGGAAGGCCAGTTGCCCGCTTCCACGCGGATGCTGATCCGAATCGCAGACCCGTTCATGGCCGGCGATGGGCTGCCCCTGCTCATTCTCCTGGCGGCGGCCATTGCCTCAAGCGTCTGGATATATGGAGCCTGGCGCAGGCGACGCCCCCAGAGGCCCTACGTGCTGTCTCGACTCGGCGACTCGCTCAAGTGGAACCTGCCGGTTCTGCACTGGTTCGAGAGGAACCGTGCCATGACGCGGGTCGTCGCGTTGCTACGGATGTCGCTCAACGCCGGCTGTCCGGTCAACGAGGCGATCCGCGGCACGCTGCAACTGGACATGAACCTGTGTTTTCGACGACGCCTGGCATGTTGGCTCCGGCGTGTCGAGCGGGGCGAGCCGATCGGCGAGTCCGCTCGTCGTTGCAGGCTGGGCAATACGCTGGCCTGGGCCTTCGCTGGCGGGGGCCACACGGGCGACACGCCGGCGGTCCTCGAAGTGCTCGAAGCGCACTACCGATCCAACTACAGCTATCGCGTGAATCTCGCCCGGTTCATCCTGTGGCCGGCGGGGATCATTGCGCTCGGTGCATCGGTCGGATTCGTCGTCTTCTCGATCTTCTCGTCCATCGTGGCAGTTGTGTCGCGGTGTGCTGCGAACGTGTACCCGTAGACTTGTGAGGCATATCCATGAGACGCGAGCGGAAGAACATGCAGCAAAGGGGCTTCTTCCTGGCGGATTTCCTGACCGCCGCGGCGCTGCTGGGCCTGATCATTACGGTCCTGGCGGTCTCGGTGGGCGGATTCGCGAAGTTCAACCAGTACCAGTGGGCGCGCCAGCGATGCACGGCCGCCGCGACGGCGCAGCTCGACAGCATCACGGCTACCGGATCGACCATTGATGAGCCGGGACTCCAGCGCCTGTGGCCGCACGTGAGTGTCACGGTGGAACGCGCGCCGGCTGACGGGCCCTGGGCCGGCCTGGAGATCGTTCAGGTCGTCGCTGCCACGAAGGAAACCAGAGTTCGCCTGATGCGGTACGTTCCCTTGCGCCCGGCGGTCGCGAAGGGAGGGCAGTCCTGATGCGAAAGGCATTCACATTGATGGAGGTGCTCGTGCTCGTCGCCGTCGCCCCGCTCATGCTGCTGGTGGTCAGCCGGATATTCTCGACCTTTATCCAAGATCTCCCTCGTGAAACGCGAGTCGTGCAGCAGAATACGACGGTGCTGGATCTATTGCAGCAGGTCCGCCGGGATGTGGATGGAGCCGTCGATCTGCCGAAGCGGTTCGACACGACGGAGGCCGACGAGCACACCTTGCTGATTGAGCAGCCGCAGGTCGTGATCTGCTACCGGTTCGAGGAGGGCCGGGCCGTCAGGACGTTGCTGAAAGGGCAGGGGGGCTTTGATCCGAATGACCGGCACCTCTGGCGGATGCCCAATGCCGTGATCTCGTGGCGGCCCTGGATGCGGGACGGCGGGGTCTATGCGGCTGAGATCCACTCTCATGTCCAGCAGTGGTTCGCCGACCTGCTCAGGAAGAGACTGGTCAATACGCAGGTATTTTTCATTCACGGCGCCGGAAGGGGGCGAGAGGTCCGATGAAGACGCGAAACAATAAGGGCTTCCTACTGACACTGGCCATTGTGGCGCTTGCGTTGATGGGCACGATCATGCTCGTTCTGGCCGCGGGAGCCAATACGATGCTCTTCCAGGCTGACACGGCGTATCTACAGGCGGTCCAGCGGAACCTGACCTCCAGCGGTCTGGCCTGGGCGCAGGTGCACATCTCTCCCGACGCGGCCGCGGGAGAGCTGGTCGAGCTCAACACGGAGGTCTTCGATGCTCCCAACGCCGTTCTGACTGTCAAGGTCGCACAGGCGCAGGCCGATCAGGCGACTGTCCGAATCTCGACTACTTGCAGCAAAGGCCGGCGTACACTCAACGCCGCCCATGACTACATCATCGACCTGCCCTGACGGTCGGCCCGCGCGTGGAGCCCTGGTCGTCCGCGTCGCGGCGATCACAGCCCCGTTTCCGTTTGGCGAGGCCGAGCCGCCAGACGCGCAGGGTCCGCATAAACGACGCACAAGAATCGTTCGCAATCTGCATATACCACTTGCAACTCCACGCGAAGTGATGTAAGATATAGTTTTCAGGCTGACGCAACGTCGTTGGTCGGCTACGCATCCGGCCTGGCCGGGATGCGGCCTGGGTGATTAGCTCAATCGGTAGAGCATCGCACTCTTAATGCGGCGGTTGTAGGTTCGATTCCTACATCACCCATCCCCCCATCCATCGCAGATGCCTCGTCGCGTGCGCCAGTGAGGCAGTCCGCGTTTTCGTGGCCTTCATCGCGGTTTTCGCTCTGTCTCGTGCTGTGACATGGCGCGTGACACTGCGCTCGGCATCATCCCGGCTCTTGATGTACCCGTCCAGGAATTCCCCCAGCCGGATACTCGCTCTTGGCTGTACGAGCCCTACGCCCGCCAGCCCTTGTCTCTGTGCCGAATGACTAATGCGTCCTACGGCTTGACCGTGCGGTCGTAGATGCGGACGTCGTCGATCAGGCCGGACCAGAAGGTGCCGGGGGCAAGAGTGCTGCCGGCTCCGATCAACAGATTCCCGGACGCCACCACGAGATTGGTCTGCACATCCTGGGCGGCCGCGACGCCATCGACGTACAGGATTCTGTTGGAGCCATCGCAGACCAGAGCTACGCGGTGCCAGTCGCCATCGGTAATCGTGGCCTGGGAACACAATACTTTGGCGAAGCGGCCGGCACTTCTCAACTCCGTCTTCAGCAGGCCCTGCGAGGCATCCGCCATCAGCCAGTTGGCGCCGCTCGCCTGCGAGAAGATGACTTGGCCGGGCGCGCCGCCCTTGACCCAGGCCAGGACGCTGAAGGGACCGTTCGAAGGGTTGACAACCGCCCCGGCTGTGACCACATCATCGACGCCATCGAACTCCAAGGCTCCCTCGAGTTGCCCGGCATCCGGGCGACAGACCGCGTCGCCCAGCACGGTGCCGTGTGTCAGACCGACGCTGTCGTAGGCGACGTTACCCTCTGTTTCGTCCAATGCCCAGTGCGCCCGCAGGGTGGGATCGTTCACGTCCTGCTGCCAACAATTCATCAGGGCTTCCAGGTCCTTCTTGTCCACCACGCCGTCGGGAACGACATCGACCATGGAATTGGGGTGGCCCCAGGATTCGATGAGCCGTAGAAGATCGTTGATGTCCACCGTGCCATCGCCATTGAAGTCAACGAGGGGCACGATCTCAATCTGAGTGCCAATGACCTCGACCCAGCGGAAGATGACCCCTGAATTCAGTCCATCTATACAGCCGTTGCCGATCGCGATCCCGCCCGCATCGAACTTGGCGTCGGTAGCAGAAACCTGGGGTTGCGCGGGCATCTCCTGGCCTGGCAGCCACCAACGGCCCTCCAGTCGGCTCGTGGTGCGATGGCCGGCGGCATCGGTGAGGTCGATCACGTCGAACTGGATCATGACGTCCTGTGCCGAATCAAAACGCCCGTTCATCGCGGAATCCCATTGCGACGGAGAGTACCAGTTCGAATAATGGTAGCCATCCAAACGCTGGATATGGAAGTACAATCGGTTAATCGCAAGCATGTAGCCACCCCCGGCCGCATCGCCCGTTCGCAAACACACAAAGGCTTGTGAACCAAAACCCTCCGTGGATTCCGGTACTTTCACTCGCACCCTGACGGTCACGTTGCCGGTGTAACGCACATCGCTGCCGTACGCGCCTTGAGCGAAAACATACAATGATTCCCCCCACCCAGTGGGCGCCGTCATTCGGAGGCCCTCAGGAGTCACCACGCACGTGCCCATACTCGCATCCCACCGCCACGTCACCGGAGAGCCGTCCTGGATGCTGCCATCACTGAAATCATCGAGGAAGCCGCCTCCCGCCCAAGCATAGCTGCCAAGGGCCAGGGTACAGAGGGCGACGCTGAGCAGACCTCGTGTCGTTCGCCGAGTTCTCATAATTCGTCTCCTTCAAAAGTGGTCTCTGGAAACAGAGACGCGACCCAAAAGTACGTGTCACCAGCCCTCATCTGTGTACGAAGCGGATCATCGGTCCTACGGCCTGACGGCGCGGCTGTAGATGCGGACATCGTCGATCAGGCCGGACCACAACGTGCCCGGCGTTGGACTGGCTCCGCAGCCCAAGTTGAGGCCGCCGGAACAACTCGCCGGAAGGGACTGCGTGTCCTTAGCCGCCAGGACATCGTCCACGTAGAGACTCCTCGTCGCCCCATCGTAGACGAGGCCCACGCGGTGCCATTTGCCATCGGTGATTATGGCCTGCGAGCACAAGGTGGAACTGGTCCGACCAGCGCCCTTTGCTTCCGTCATCAAGCAGCCGTCCGTCGGCGCCGCCCGCAGCCAGTTCATCCCGCCTGCCTGAGAGATCAGCACTTGGCCCGGCGTACCTCCCTTGACCCAGGCCAAGATGCTGAACGCCCCCTCCGCGGGATTCACAAC
>JAFGJR010000045.1 GCA_016928975.1 Sedimentisphaerales bacterium
GAAAGTGAACTGGCAGTTCACCACGGCAGACGCCAGGATAAAGCTGAAGAGTCTCTATCCATCAATGGATGAGTAATGGAGCACTAGACGGATCCTGTCCAACGGTGTGGGAGAACGCCTATGGACATCAACATCTTCAAGATCGTGTTCGGTGAAGGTGGCGTCGAGAAGTTGACATCTGTTGCTTGGAGGGCGATAACCGGCGTCCTGCGGAGGAGGCTCGTTCGCGGGCTTCTTGTGGCGGTCGCAGTTGCCCTTGGCGCATACGCTGTCTACGACAGCGTTCAGGGGGCTCGCGGTCATACACTCGCTTTCACACAGTATCTGTTCATATTGGCTGGGCTTCTCGCGCCGTGGATTGTGGTTCTTCTGGGCCTCGCATGTGCGCCGTATGGTCCGAGGTCGGAGGTCGAGGGGAAGAGTGGCGGCACCAGCCATGGAGCGGTTGTTCTGCCGTCCTCCGCCACAGGTGGGCAGTATGACGTGCCATCGAGGGTCAAGGCGGGGTTGGGTGACATTGACGTGCGCCGTCTCCATGGACTGCAGGGGGCTGATCCGTTGGAACTCGATTGGACGACCTTCTCTGACGGGATTGAGTTCCTGATAAAGCAACTCAAGTTGGTAGTTGGAGGTGGCCCTGACCTCGTTGTAGGCATCAACAACGCCGGTGGAGCCATGGCCGCCTTGCTGGCCGGCAAGTTCGGCATGGACAGCCCCTTGCCCGTTGGCATCGTGATCACCAAAGGAGGGCATTGTCCTTATCCCGATTCGCTTGTCGCGTCTCTGCCCCACGTTGTACAAGGTACCCGAACCGGGGGGGACCCCGGGCTGCATTATCGTGTCAGACCTCTGGGCGAGAAGGGTGTGAAGTGCATTCTTGTCGTCGACATGATGGTGAGGAAAGGGAACGGGATATGCGCCGCGGTGAATCTTCTCCGGCAACAGTACCACCCGCAGAAGGTTCTTGTCGCCGAGTTGGTCGCGACTCGCGTAAAACAAGAAATCACCAATATCCGTGAGTTGAAGGAGGGGCTGCAGGGGGAGTTCTGCATCAATGATGAGAAGCTGCTTCCAGATTTTCTCGCGTTTACGTGTTCGAACAAGACGGTCCGACTGCCCCACAATATTCAGTGAACATCTTGGGTCACTCGGGTCAGGGGTAGTCATAAACGCATTGAAGGATGCAACGAAGGACCGGTGTAACCATGAAGGAGTTCTTGACTGCAGCCAGAAGCATCGTTCGACAAGCGGGTGCCAAGGCTCAGAAGAGGGTTTTTGGAGCGGAAGTCCTGCGCGAGAAGCCGTCTGGTGACTTGGGGACGTCGGCTGACGAGGGCATAGAGGATTTCGTATCCGATTCGTTGGGGAAGCGGTTTCCTAACCACGGCTTCGACGGTGAAGAAAGAGGTCGAAGAAGGGCAGGGCGGTCCGGCTATGTCTGGGTTCTGGACCCCATAGATGGCACGAAGTACTACGTGAAGCATATGCCCTTCTATTCAGTATCGCTCGCCTTGGAGCATCGTGGCACGCCGATCATCGGTGTTGTCTATGCCCCAGAACTTGCTCTGATGTATTGTGCCGCTTCCGGAGGAGGTGCCACCCTAAACGGCAGGACGATACGCTGCTCGAAGGACGATGAGTTGACCCGAGTCTCCATGTGGTTGGAGTTGCCGAGCAGGGACTCGCGGCGGCGTGATTTGCGATGGGCCATGACCAAGATGGCCATCTTGGTCAAGAACACTCACAGGGTTAGGATTCTCGGTGTCGGATCGCTGAGCCTATGCTTCTGTGCATCGGGGAGTTTTGATGTCTACGTCAATCTTGGCAGCGCCCTGAAACGTTGCGATGTCGCTGCCGGGCGCGTGATCCTGGAGGAGGCGGGGGGGCAGTATTGGTCGTTCGGGGAGAAGAACAACCGGGTGATTGCGGGGCCGGAGGGACTCTGCACTCAGATTCGCGAATTGCTTGGTTTGTAGCATCCTTGGCGCGTCGGCCTCAGATAGTATTGGAGGTCGCCGAGAGGGGGACGTGCAACACTCGCTCGCCCAGAGATCATTTCCTGCATCGTTCCGTCTGTGCCTCTGTTGACATGGCCGATGCAACCGGTAAGATAATGCGACATGGTCGCAGGCAGGGGTGTGTGGCATGGGATTGCCTTTGTGACCGGAAGACAGGGATGTATGGACCAGAGTGTCTTCACAGACTTTGAGATCGTCGGGGTCTATCCCGACCAGTTGAATGAGCAGGATGCGTGGAAGATCGGCTGTGCCGCAGGGCGGTATCTGCCGTCGCTGCTCAAAGGGTACGATCGCGGCCAGCCTCAGTCGCAGCAGGTGTGCGTGGGCCGGGACATGAGGACGCACAGCGAGCCGCTGGCGCAGGCCCTCATGGACGGCGTCCGCTCGACGGGCACCGGGGTGATCGACATCGGGATGATCGACACGCCGCAATTGTACTTCGCCATCAACTACCTCGGGACCTGCGGAGGCATTCAGGTCACGGCCTCCCACGGTCCCGCCAAGTGCAATGGCTTCAAAATCTCCGGCAAGGGGGCGCTCCCGATCGGCACGGACACCGGCCTGGTCGAGATCCGGCACCTGGCCATGGCCCTGCTGCACACCAAGGGCAAACTCACCGGCTCTTTGAAGGCAGATGATCTGACCGATGCGTATCGAAAGCACGTGCTGCAATTCCTCCAGGCCGAGCTCAAGAAGAAGAAAGTGGCGATCGATGCCTCCAACGGCATGGCCGCGAGAATGATCCCCCTGCTCTTCGCGGAGGTTCCCATCGAGATCGTGGAGGTCAATTTCGAGCATACGGGCAAGTTCAAGCACGCGCCGGACCCGACGAAGGCCAAGAACCTTGCCCAGGTCAAAGCGGCAGTCAAGAAGGAGGCGTGTGACTTCGGCGTTTGCTTCGACGGGGACGCCGACCGGCTGATCCTGGTCGATGAGGCCGGTGCTATCGTCGGCTGCGATCTGCTGACGGCGCTGCTCGTGCCGTATTTCCTGCGGAGGAAACCGAAATCTCCCATCGTGTACGACGCACGAAGCAGCCGCGTCGTGATGGAGGAGATCATCAAGTACGGGGGAACGCCCCGGCGAGAGCGCGTCGGGCACGCCTTTATGAAGAAGGCGATGCGCGATACGCACGCCGTCTTCGGGGGCGAGCTGTCGGGCCGCTTCTATTATGAGGAGAACTTCTACGTCGATTCGGCCGTGATCACGCTGGTGCACGCGCTCAACGTCCTCAGTGAAAGGGACAAACCGATGAGCGAGCTGATCAAACCGCTTCGACGGTACTCCAGCAGCGGCGAGGTCAGCTTGGAAGTGGAGGACAAGGAGGCGCGCATGGAGGAGCTGATCCGCCGCTACAGCGATGGGCAGATCGATCATCTGGACGGCGTGACCGTGGCCTTCAAGGACTGGTGGTTCAATTGCCGGCCGAGCAGCACCGAGCCACTGCTGCGACTGAACGTGGAGGCCAAGACCGAAGAGCTCCTCCAGCAGAAGCTCGGCGAAATTGAGAGTCAGCTCAAGGCGAAAGAGTAGCGAAACCAAATCAATGTACAGGAAGCAGCGGAACCGATGGAGACGCACACGAAGATCTTTCAAACGCCCAGGGGACCTGTGGAAGGCATCCAGACGAAATGGCCCGGATTCAGCGTTCTGATGGTGACCGGGTCGAAGGGCTTCCTGGCGTGTCCCGCGTTCGATGCGGAGGCCTGCCAGCGATACGGCGCCGCGGTCGCGATCGTGGAAAGCACGCCGCAGAATCCGATCGGGACGCTGGACCGATTTGCGAATCGCAAGGTCGTGAAAGTGAATGAGAAGGCCAAAGCCCTCGGCATCCAGGAAGGCATGGACGCCACCGAGGCATTTGCGCTGATTGCCTGAGGCATCAGGGGCCCGCACGGACCATGGAGGGGACGAACCGTGCGGGCAGAAGGCGATCTCGCCTCCCGGATGGGCTTTGGCCTTCTTCTCAGTATCCAGTACTGGCATCTTTGTGAGGAAATGGTTATGACGAACGCTCTTCTCTCTCGCCGACGGTTCGTGAGCGTCTCGGCTGCCGGAGTCGGGGCTGCCTTGCTTGCCCGGCAGGGTGCGGCGGGTGTGAGTTCCCAACCATCTGTTGATCGAGTGACAGTGCCGTTTCGATACAGTCTGAATACGAGCACGATTCGAGGCCAGAAGCTGGGGCTGGAGAAGGAGATTGACGTCGCCGCTCAGGCAGGCTACCAGGCGATTGAGCTGTGGGTCAGCACGATCCAGGAGTACGTCAAAGGCGGCGGGAGACCGGCGGACGCGCGGAGACGGGCCGAGGATCGCGGCCTGACGGTGGAAAACGCAATTTCGTTCAGTCGTTGGGTCGTAGATGACGACACGGTCAGGACCGAGGCGGTCGAGCAGATCAAGCGGGAGATGGACCTGCTGGCCCAGATCGGGTGCAAGCACATCGCCGCGCCGCCGGCCGGCGCGACGGACAAGCCGGGCCTGGACCTGGCGAAGGCGGCCGAACGATACCGGGCGATTCTGGACCTCGGCGACACGATGGGCGTCACGCCGATGCTGGAGTTGTGGGGCGGCTCGAAGAACCTGCACCGGATTGGCCAGTGCATGTTCGTGGTGATCGAGAGCGGCCATCCCAAAGCGTGCCTGCTCGGCGATGTGTACCATATCTACAAAGGCGGGTCGGATTTCGCCGGGCTGAAGATGATTAGCGCCGCCGCAATGCCCATCCTGCACATGAATGACTATCCCGCCGATCCACCGCGAGAAAGGATCAGCGACCGGGACCGCGTGATGCCGGGTGACGGCGTCGCTCCGCTGACGCAGATTCTCCGCTACCTGCGAGAGAACGACAGCCGGGCGCTCCTGTCGCTGGAGCTGTTCAATCCTTCGTACTGGCAGAAGGACGCGCTTGAGGTGGCCAAGATGGGCTTGGCGAAGATGAAATCGGCGGTGGAGAAGGCGTTTGGCACGACGTGACGCGGACGTCCGCCGGTCGTACAAGGAGGAAGGCTGTGGGCGCGTACCGCTGATGGGTGCAAGTGAAGGGAGGGAATATGGCAGTCCATACGTACTTCACCGCCGCAGCGCTTCTCCTCGGAGTCTCCGCTGGGGGAACCCTGAGTGCGGTGCGGACGGACAGGACCTCACTCCTTGCCGCGCATGAGGCGCTGGTCGGCGTCGAACCACTCTGTGTGGCTCTGGTGACTCAGGACTCGCCGCAAGCGGAGAGCCTGATCGATTCCGCCAAGCTTCGTTCGCAAATTCTTGCGAAGCTCAAGACGGCCGGCATCAGACACGTCGAGGCCGAAGTCAAGTCGTGCCCGAGGCTGGTTGTGCAAATTGAAAACGTGGCGGTGCCCGATTGTGACAAGTGCGTGTGCCGCGTGCAGGCCTCGGTGAATCGGATGGTGACGTTCACGGCGGGCCGGGACCTGTGCGTCGAGGCGGACGTCTGGCGGCTTGGACCGGCAGTGACGGTCGTGACGGGCAGGGACGCGGGGCAGGCGATCTCCGGAGCCGCCCTCGCACAAGTGGGGGCGTTCATCGACGCATGCACATTGGCCCGAACGGCGCAGAATCGCTCGGCAGCAGAACCGAATGAGCCTTCCAAGACGACAGGGTCGAGCCCGCAGACGGCCCAGGGGGCCTGGCCGTTTCCCTTTGTGGCGTCCAAGAGCGCCTCCGTCTTTCACCGGGCGGACTGCCGCTGGGCGCAGAATATCTCTGAGGATAACCGCCTCGGCTACATGACCCGGGAGGAGGCGTTGCAGAGCGGCAGGCGACCGTGCAAGCTCTGCAAGCCATAGGCGTCGTTGAGAAGGATGGAGAAGTGACAACCCGAGAGCGCGTTGTGACTGCATTGAAGCATCGACAGCCTGATGCTGTTCCCTATGATGTCCGCTTCACGCTGCCTGCTCACGCCAACATGGCAAAGTACTATGGCGACTGGGACTTCGAGTCCAAGCTGGGCAACTGCTTCACATGGTTGCGGCCGCATCCGCCCGAGGCGAGGTTCACCGAGGTAGCCCCCGACATCTATGAAGACGAGTTCGGCGTGCAGTGGGATCGCCATATCGACGAGGACATCGGTGTCGTGTGCAACCGCCTCGTGACGCCGGAGAATGTCGCGACCTTTCCATTCCCCGATCCCAGCGATCCCTCGCGGTATGAGTCGTTTGACGGAGTGATTGCATCGAGCCCGGATACCGCTGTGTTAGTCAGCCTGGGTTTCTCGCTCTTTGAGCGGGCCTGGACGCTGGCAGGCATGGAGAACGTCCTGATGGCCATGATGACGGACAAGCAATTCGTGCATACGCTGCTCGATCGTATCCTCGAATTCAACCTGGCGATTGTCGAGAATTCCTGCTCGCACGATGTCGATATCTTCCGCTTCGGCGACGACTGGGGCCACCAGCGGGGCGTGCTGATGGGACCTCAGTTGTGGCGTGAATTCATCAAGCCGCGATTCCAGCAGATGTGCCGGCTCGTCAAGTCGAAAGGCAAGTTCACGATGCTGCACTGCTGCGGCAAGGTCGATGAGCTTTTCCCCGATCTGATCGACTGTGGCCTGGACATCTTCAACCCCTTCCAGCCCGAGGTGATGGACGTCTTCGAGATCAAGCGGCGATTCGGGGACGACCTGGCCTTCTACGGCGGCATCAGCATCCAGCGGACCCTGCCGTTCGGGACCGTGCAGCAGGTCAAAGACGAGGTCCGCAGGCTGATCGACGTCGTCGGCGTCAACGGCGGCTACATCGCCTCCCCCTCACACGATGTCCCCCGCGATGCGAAGCCCGAGAATGTCGCCGCGATGATCGAGGTTCTGCAGAACCAGTGATTGGAGCAGGGTGTAGAGTAGGTAGCCATGGCCCGGAACGATACCCATGATGAGTAAGACCGATACGACAGCCCTCCTCGGCGGCGCCAAGCGCCTGCAGTTGATCGCATGCAAGGTGCTCCAGCGAGAGGCGTACTTCTGCGCTGCCCGGAGCAGGAACGTGGTGGACGTCGTGTTGATGGAGCAGGGGTTGCATAACGAGCCGGACCGGCTTCGGCGGGAAGTGCAGAAGGCACTGGAGCAGACCCACGATATCCAGGACCGACCCTACGACGCCTCTCTCCTCGGCTATGGCTTGTGCAGCAACGGCGTCGTCGGGCTCCATGCCGCGATCCCCATCGTCATCCCGCGGGGGCACGACTGTATCACCGTCCTGCTCGGCTCCAAGGAGCGATACCAGGAGTGCTTCGATTCCCATCGCGGCGCGTACTGGTATAGTCCCGGCTGGATCGAGGCAGGCAAGCAGCCCAGCAGAGAGCGATACGAGAAATTGCTGGAAGAATACACGCAAAGGTACGGTGAGGATAACGCCAGGTACTTGATGGAGGTCGAGCAGACCTGGATCAAGGAATACAAATGGGCGATCTTCGTGGACTGGGGGCTCATCCCGGCGGACGTATACAAGGACTATACAAAGGAGTGTGCTGCGTTCTTGAACTGGGGCTATGGGGAGCTTCAGGGCGATGCCGGCCTGATGCAGCGATTCGTTGATGGCCCCTGGAATGAGGAGGAATTCCTCATCGTCCAGCCGGGCCGGCAGATTGCCGAGGATGTCACCAGCAAGGGGATCGTCAAGGCCGAATGATTACGATGCTGCTGCGAGAGAAACTCTCCCTGACCCTGTTCATGCTCTCGATCCTGAGCCTCTATGGCTCTGAAGTCGTGCTATTCGTTCGCTACATCCGCGCCCGGATGCGGAACAGGTCGCAAACCAGGATATTCTCGACCAAACCCGCCGTATTCCTTCATGTCTTGGCCGCCATCGGCATCGTCTGCTTGCTCTACGGATATCTCATCGAGCCGTATCGGATCGAAGTGAATACGATGACCGTTCGCACGCCCAAACTCAGCCGCGACCGCTTTCGCATCGTCCAAATCTCCGACCTTCACTGCGATGACAAGCCCCGGAACGAGGGCCGGGCCGTACAGATGATCAGTGAGATCAAGCCCGACGTCATCGTCGCCACAGGCGACTATCTCAATCGCTTCTCCGCGAAGCCCCGCCTGCAGGGGATGCTTCGTCGGCTCGATGCCCCGCTTGGCAAGTTCGCGATCAAGGGCAATTTCGAGGTCGGCCGCTGGTCCGATCCTGCGCTCCTTGAGAGCACGGGCTTTCGTTGGCTGGAGCGGGATACGGTCATCGTGAGCAAGGGAGACGACGCGATCCGCATCTCAGGGCTCAGTCTCGATTCGTTCCAGGAATGGCGGAGTGTTCTTCAAGCGGTCCCTGGGGATTGCTTCCACGTCTTTCTGTTCCACACGCCGGACTTGGTCGAGGACATTCGCGGCCTGGGCGTCGATCTCTACCTGTGCGGCCACACACACGGCGGACAGGTGGCTTTGCCCGTCTATGGAGCCCTGGTCACGCTCTCCAAATTCGGGAAGAAATACGAGTCCGGCAGGTACGAGGTGGAGGGTACAATGCTCTACGTGAATCGGGGTCTCGGGATGGAGCGCATGCCCGCCCCACAGGTAAGGTTCTGCTCGCGGCCGGAGATCGCCGTATTCGACATCGTGCCCGAGTAAGCCCATGCAGCTTGTCGTGATCTTGTTCATAGCGGTCGGCTTGTCGATGGACGCCTTCGCGGTCTCCGTCGTGACAGGCAGCGTGTACCGGCAACTGAAGGTCGGCCACGCTTTGCGCATGGCGCTATTCTTCGGAGGCTTCCAGGCTGCCATGCCCCTCGTCGGCTTTCTGGCCGGAATGAGCCTGCGGAAGTGCATCTCGGCGTACGACCACTGGATCGCCTTTGGCCTGCTGGCGCTCGTCGGAGGCAGGATGATCTACGAATCGCTCAAGATCGAAGCGGCCCAGAAGAACCTCGACCCGTCCAATCTGCTCGTCTTGCTGACTCTGTCTGTCGCGACGAGCATCGACGCGCTCGCCGTCGGGATTACCCTCTCGATCCTGACGACCGGCATTGTCGCCGCCGCCGCCATCATCGGGCTGGTCACGTTTGCCCTGTCCTATGCCGGCATCCTCATCGGCAAGCGATTCGGCCATTTTTTCGAGAGCAAGATCGAGATCGTCGGCGGCCTGATCCTGATCGCCATCGGTATCAAGATCGTCGTCGAGCACCTCACGGCGTGAATCCGTACCTGACGACGCTCGCGCAGCGGATAGAAATCTGTGGAGAGCCGGGACTTTGCTTGACGACCAATCCACTGGACTGTGTGATAATGGCACAACCATTGATCTGTCGCGCGCGACAGAAGGCATGGGAAGGGAATGACTGTTTCGCGTAAGGAGGTCGATTGGCTTCGAGAGTGCATTTCATCCGGGCAGCGGTCAGCGAAGGAGAGCCGGCGATTTCGGCCAAGGCGCAGGCGCTGTTTCGAGCCGGCGGGTTCAAGGCGTGCTTCCACGCGAACGACTTCACCGCGGTCAAGGTGCACGTTGGAGAAGATGTCAACACGACGTATATCAAAGCGCCGTGTCTCAGAGGGCTCGTCGCGGAGCTTCTCGCGCTCAAGACCAAGCCGTTCATCACCGACACGAGCACGCTGTACATCGGCCGCAGACACAACGCCATCGACCACGCGATTCTTGCCGCCGAACGCGGGTTCAACGTCGCGGAGCTGGGAGCCCCGTTCATTGCTCCCGACGGCCTGTTCGGGACCGCCGAGACCGCCGTGCGCATCGACGGGGAGCTGGACCAGGAGGTCTTCATCGCGTCCGACATTGTCCGCTGCCAGTCCATCCTGTCGGTCGCCCACTTCACGGGGCATTGTGCCACGTGCGCCGGGGCTACTCTCAAAACACTGGGCATGGGCTGCGCCAGCCGCAAGGGCAAGATGCGCCAACACTCAGCCCTGAAGCCGCATGTCAAAATGGGCAAATGTACGCGCTGCGGCGAATGCTGTCGTCATTGTCCTGCCGGCGCGATCACGCTGGACGAGGTCCAGGCCCACATCGACCAGACCCAGTGCATCGGTTGTGCGGAATGCGTGGCCGTATGCCGGTTCGATGCCGTCGAGTACGACTGGAAGCAGGAGAACAAGATCCTGCAACAGAGCGTGGCGGAACATGCCCTGGGCGTCCTGCAGGGCAAGCAGGGGCGGGCCGCCTTCTTCAATTTTGTTATGTCAGTTACAAAAGATTGTGATTGCTTTGACAGGGCGGATATGCCTACAATGGTCGACGACCTCGGTATCCTGGCGTCGACCGATCCGGTGGCCGTGGACAAGGCGGCGATCGATCTGGTGGAAGCCAGTGGCGGAAAGAAGCTCGGCCGGCTGATCGGCAGCGGCAAGCTTGACTGGCGGTGGCAAATCGAGCACGCGGTGAAGATCGGGCTGGGCAGTGCCGAGTATGAGCTCGTTGACGTGCGTTAGCCGAATTTCGAGTTTGCAGAGGTTCATTGAACTGAGGTGCGAATTCCTATGTCTCTGGGACAAATCATCAGAAACAGGCGTGAAGAGCGGAAACTGACCCTCGACGAAGTGAGCCGGAAGGTGGGGTTTTCCAAGCCGTACTTGTCCACAATCGAGACGGGCAAGGTGAAGAACCCGCCGGGCGACGAGCTGTTGACCCGGCTCGAACGGGTCCTGGGGTTTGAGTCCGGCCAGTTGCTGCACATGGCCCATGTCGAGCGCATGCCCTCCGACATCCGGGGCGCCTACGAGGCCAAAGAGGCGGAGAACCAGAAGCTGCGCCAGTATCTGCAGAAACACATGCCCAAGGGGAAGAAGAAGGGCAGGCTCAATGCGCTCGTGGCGGGAACCAAGCTGAACGTAGGGGACGGCAAGCCGGCCCTGTCCGCTGGACGGCTCGTGCCGATCATCAACCGGGTGACGGCGGGCTATCCCACCGACTTCAACGACCTCGACTATCCCGTCGGCGTGGCGGACGACTACGTGCGCTGTCCCGACCTGCACGATCCGAACGCGTTCGCCGTCCGGGTCGTGGGCGACTCGATGGAGCCGCGGTTCCACGAGGGGGACATCGTGGTGTTCTCGCCCGCCGCGGAGGTCCGCAACGGTGACGACTGCTTCATCCGCTTCACGCAGCCGCACGAGACGACGTTCAAACGTGTCTTCTTCGAAGCGGATAAGAAGATTCGCTTGCAGCCGCGAAACGACTTGTACTCTCCGGCGATCCTCGACGGCAAACGCATCGACGGCATCTACCGCGCCGTCAGCCGCTACGAGAAGCTCTGATCGACGTACCCGAGCCTGATGTCACTCGATTGTCAGCCATGTGCTGCCCTGCGCCGGGATGGTCACCGGTACGGTCACGTTGTACCGTCGGTCGAGTTCGTACGTCCCGGGTTTACCGTCCTCCTGGCGGATTCCGGCGGTCTGGGTCAGACCCGTGTAGTACAGGGGAAGCTCCAGGTCTCGCGTGACGGAGCGGCTGAGCGGGTTGTAGATCATGGCGAGCCCTTTAGTCTTCAAATCCGGGTTGACGTGCAGGACGCAATCGATGTCGCGGCCGTCGGGGCGCCGGACGTGGAGGATGTCCGAATCGAGGATCGCCCGGTGCTTCCTGTAGAAATCGACCCACCCCTTGACGATTGCTTTCGTCTCTTGCGTGTCGTAGAGTCGCGGACCGCGATAGCAGGCCTGGACGCCTGAGCCGAAGTTTTGGGCGAGGTGGGCCCGATAGGCGTCGAGGTGCTCGCAGAGCGGCTCCAACGTCGCGGCCGAGCCGCCGCCCTGGTACTCGGTCAGAGGCACGAACATCCAGCCCATGCTCGGCGTCTTCCACCACGTGCCATCGAAGATGTTCTGGCGGCCCAGGAGAATCTGGTGCTCGCGAGGCAGCGACCAGTTCACCTCGCGATAGCCCATCGCGGACTTGGTCGAGCCGCTCAGGAAGTACCAGTCGGGGACGTTCAGGTACACGCCTTTGCTTCGGCACCACCTGTAGAAGTCCGAGATCGTCTTCCATTGTTTCCACTGCGAATCGCTCAGCCCGCGGTGGCCCGGATGCGACGCAGAGGCGCAGACGTCGCCGGGATAGGAGCCGTCATGCTCGATCACGTCGATGCCGGTGTGCTCCACGAACGTCGTGAGTCGGCGGAAGTACTCCCGACCCCACTCGCTGCACAGGCAGGGCGAGTTGCCGAAGACGGCCCCGCCAGGTTTGCCGGTCGCGGGATTGATGACATCGTGCTCGTCGCTGATTCGCCGGCTGGCCAGGAGCGAGTAACCGCCGAGCTCGACGCCTTTGCTGTGGGCATAGTCGACGAGCTCCTTGATCTGGTCCATGTACGCGGGGTTGGTATTCTCCATGTCAAACCCGCTGCCGAACGTCATGATGACCATTTCGAATCCCACTTCGGCACACTGATCGATGGCGAGCCGGACCGACTTCGGGTCCGCGTGACGAACGTGCATGAGGATCGGATTCTCCGTCACCCATGGGGCGATCGCGCGGTACATCCGCCGCACCGCCAGGCCCTTGCGCTCCCGTTCCGTGCTGTCATGCACGAGCTCGAACGTTCGGAACGACTCGAACATTTGTTCCGGCTCGATGGTCACATCCGGCCCGAGCGGCGGTCTCGATTCGAGCAGGACCGGCGTCCTGCGCACGTAGTTGACTTGCGTCGTGTACTGCGGGTCGGGTACCCAGTGCATCGTGACGTTGGCGGTTCGCGGGTCATCGCCGTGGAAGGCGTAGTCACTCTCCACGTGAATGTTGGGCGGTTTCCAGTGGTTCGGCTCATTGACCAGCGACTCGTACTCGACGACGGCAAGCACCTCGCTGATGAACGTGTTGAGACGGACTGCTTCGTCGCTGCTGTTGTGAACCTCCAGCCACTTGGCGAGCAAGGGGATGCCCTCGTACGTCTCGTAGCAGACATCGACGGCGATCCCTTCCAGCGCACCCGACGGCGGTCTGAAACGCAGTCTCAGCGATATCCCCGGCGCAGGCCAGGGCAGGTCGGCGCAGTAGCGCTTCCGTTTCCAGGGAAATCTTGCCTCTGTCTTTCCGATCTGGTAGTCGACGAGCTGAAACGCATTTGGATCGCTCGCGAAGGAATCGAGCCACTCGGGGCGCAGGTAGCCGTACTCGATCTGTCCGACGAGCCCGCCGACGTTGAATTTTCGTCCGTCGATCTCGACAACCGCCTCAGGTTTGACGCCGCGAAGGAGAGACGCCCCGGTCATCAGGTTGTCAAAGGCCACCGTTGCAACGTTCGGCTGCAAACGGAACGTCCGGCGGATGAGCCCATTGCTCAGCACGATCTCGCGGCCGTCTTCGCTCCTGGCGACCGTCGCCGGGGTCTGGATACGTGTCACCAGCCAATCCAGTTTGCATGATTCACCTCGCAGGATCGTCGTCGCCATACATGTCATCAGACTGGCCCATGCCAGTGTGCCCACTCTAATCATGCGTTCCTCCCGTTTCAGGACCATCCGCGGCCTGTAGCTTCGGCTCCTGCAGTGCGGTCCTCTGGCCAGCCACAGCCAGGACAAGGGCGTACACACGCGCGGCTCCTGCTTCTTTCAATGTCCTGGCACATTCACTCAGGGTGGCGCCGGTGGTTTTGATGTCGTCGAGGAGACACACCCTCCTGCCCGTGAAGGGATGATCCTCACGCACGGCGAACGCGCCGGCGACGTTCTTCTCGCGGGCGGAAAGGGTATTTGCGAGGGGTTGCGGCCTGGTCCGGCGAATGCGGACCAGGTCGGTGCTGATTCGAGCGTGCGGGTGCTTGAGACGCTTGGCGAGCAGGTGGGACTGGTTGTAGCCTCGCAACAGCCGGCGGGTCCAGTGCAGCGGGACGGGGACGAGCAGCTCGATGTCATTGTAGAAGCGGCTGCCCTGCAAAGCGGCATCGGCGAGAACCGCGAGCATCCGGGCGAGCTCGGTCCGGTCGTGCTTGAAGGCCAGGATCATCTGCCGCAGGGCATCCATATAGACGCCCGCGCGAGCGATGCCATCGAAGTGGATCTCCTCTTGTCGGCACGCGGCACAGGCGCCGGCGACGAGCCCGTATCTGCTGGCGTCACGCCCGCAGCGCGGACAGTAATCGCCGGCGGTGCAGGTCAGCAGCTCACCCCAGCACGCGGTGCACAGGTCGTCGCGCGCCTCGGTGATCCTGTCGCCGCAGTTGGCGCATACGGCAGGCCAGAGCAGATGGTTGACACCCTGCCAGACCAAGCCGGACACGTGTCTCACGCGCTTGCCCATGAGGTGGGGTCTTGTTGTCGCCATCGCGCAGACTATATTCCGCGGTCCGGCGGTCCGTCAACCGAAAGCCGCCTATGGCCCTGTGCTGCTCCAGTCGAGATAGTCCGGGATATAGTGCGGGGCGTTGGACGTGCCGACCGATCCGATTCTCGCGAGCTTGTGCACGTAGGGGACCTCGGAGGCGATAATCGCACAGTGTCCGTCCACAAATGCGGCGGCGGCCCGGTCGAGGTGCCGAAAGCAGGTCGTCGGGCTGACGTTCTTCTGCCACGCCTTTCCATTGAACAGGCAGGGCGGGTCCAGCATCGCCGTGTTGCCGACGTTCAGGCGTTTGCCGGTGACGTCCCAGCTCAGGAGCGTATCGGCAAACGTGAGCACCCGGTCGGCGCCCTGGATCGAGCAGACCTTCTGCCAGGGCCGATGTCCAATTCCGGGCCAGCCGCTATGCGCCGGGCTGAGGAAGTACCCGTTGTATCCGTACGTGCTGGTGATCCACTTGGGGTCGTCCGGCTCGTTGAAGGGCTTGCCCTGAAGGCTGTACGTTCCATACGACTGGGCAGGGCATTCGTAGACGCCCTGCGCGCGAAGCTCGCTGGCCAGGTACGGCCACATCAGTCCGCTCGCGTGGTCCACGCCGTCCGGATTCAATTGGCCCCACCAGAACGTCCTCACGTTGACGCAGGTGGGCAGGGCGTAGTCGTCGTAGTCGTGCGCATACGCGTGGAAGGCCAGGCCAAGCTGCCGGATGCGGCTCATACACGTGACCGACCGGGCCTCGTTTCTCGCCCTGCCCAGGCTCGGCACCAGCAGGGACATCAACAGAGCGATCACGCCGATGGATACCAGCACCTCCACGAGCGAGAAGGCTGCCTCGCGGGAAGATCGGTTCATCCTGTTCATGGCTGGTGGAATTTCATCAAGGCGTTGGGACCTGCTGAGTAGACGCTGTCGCGCGTCACGATCGGGCTGTTGCCGCACCCTTCGACCAGGCTGATCACGAACCCGGCCTCGCTCGGGCGTCGAGTGACATCGAGGACGTAGAGGTAGTTGTTGCCGTTCGGGCGCCACAGAGCATCATACGGCTGATCTTGCGCGCCCACGTAGAGCTTGCCCGACGCGTAGGCGGGTTGAGCGGTCCAGCCTCCGATTGCCATCTCGGGCAGATCTGCCGCGGTGTCCCACACAAGCTGCGCCCGGTCGCCAAGGTCGCGGAACGCCTGGACCTTGGGCTTCGAGTTGAAGTCGCCCGGCAGGCCACCGCTGACGAAGACCATGTCACCGACTGCAACCGGGATCGTATCGGTGCGCTCGACCGCCGTCGTCCAGACGATCCGGCCGTCGTTGCAGTCGATCTTCACGAGGGTGGAGTTGTTCTGGCCTGTCGCCAGGCTGTAATTGTAGGTGGCCGCGTAGAGGAATCCGTCCGCGGTCACTGTCACGCCGCCCCAGAACTGGCCTACGATGGGACTCTGGGAGTCGGCGCCGGTCGAGTCGAGACCGGGGGCCGCCCAGACCGGCTCATTGGGCTCCGACGTCGCGTTCGCGTCGAACGCATAGACGCGTGCGTCGGAGGTCGCGACGTATAGGCGCCCGTGGAGGTAGCTCGGCGAGTTTCCCAGTGTGCCGCCGAGGTCACAGCGCCACAGGACCTCGCCGGGCTCGTAGGGGTTGTTCGGCTCGTTGGCGTCCAGGTTGATGCAGTAGAGATGTCCCTGGCCGTCGTCGGTTCCGTAGCTGGTGTCGGTGATGAAGGCGCGGGCATGGGGCAGGTCCAGCGCCGTGCACAGAGAGGCGTTGACGACGGGCCCGTCGAGCTGGGTGGGAGACTTCCAGACCGCCGTGCCGTCGTTCGCGTCGAGAGCGAACACCCTGGATCCCGAGCCGATCAGCACGGCGTTGTGTTTCGTGTCCACGCACGGCGTGGAAGACGACCCGTCGCGTGACGGATCGATCCGAGCGGACCAGAGCAGCAGGCCGGAGTCTGCATCCCATGCCGCCACCTGGCTGTTGGGCTCCTCCACGCACCTGGCGTATGCAAAGACAGTGCCGGCGTACAAAACCGGACCAGTGGACCCCTCAAACTCGACCTGCCGGCTCGCATCCTGCGGATCGGTCGCCGCCTCCCACGCCAGAGTGCTGGCGTCCGCAACGTTCGGCCCATCCACCGCCGTCGATTGCCGGGCGGCATCCCGTCCCAGATGCGTCCAGTCCTCCGAATCCCCCATCGCCTGACTCACAACAAGACCTGCCAGAACTACAATTGCCCAGATGTTCCTTCTCATTGCATGGCTCCTTTCCGAGACATGGCTCCTGACGCGGGAGCGTGCCAACAAAAAAACCGTCGTCTCCACGCGAGAAACGACGGTTATCGTTGGCGATAGTCTGCAAACGGAGCCTGCAGGATCCCAGCTCGATACCTCGTGCGTTCCAGGTCGCGAGAACACGACACGATATGCATCCAGCCACAGGCAGGTTTTCTGACTCACGTCCTACGTCGAGGCTCCTTCCCATTCGCCCGTGCGAATAGTGGACAACGCCTCTCGGATTTCCGACAGCTATCGGAGCGGACGCTCACAGCGGCGCGACCGTCGCGGATTCTCACCGCGTTCCCGTTTTTGTATCCCAATCTGGCGAGACCTGCAGTTGGGTATGCACTTCTCAAAGAGCTACGCCGATGCTACGAGGACATGAAAGGACTGTCAACTGGGAAAATGCGTCACCACATTTTTTTTCTGCGCGGTGTCGGCTACCGGCGACGCGAGCCGGACCGCCTCGCGCCTTGCAGCGAGTTGTTGATGACGTTCGACAGGCCGGGAGTTGAGCCCATGCCGTAACCGCCGCCCGCGCCCATCATCGGGCCGCCATACATGCCGCCAGAGCCAAATGGCGAGAAGATATACCGTGCCGGCTCGGCCAACAGGTCGGTGATGTCGTAGACGGCCGTCACCTTCCGGGGGGCGGGCAGACTGTCAACCGTTCCGATGGTGATCACGCCGCCACGGACTATGTAGCCCAGCTTGGCTGCGGCACCACCCGACAGGGAAAGCAGCAGCAACTCCAGGGATTGCCTTACCGCCACGCCGGACACCCCGCTGATCCCGATCGGCGTTTCACTGTAGATCCCGGCGTTTTCGCCGATCTCTCTCCAGAGCACGACGATGTTCAGCGGCGGCGTCGTGCAGTTTCTCAGGATGTCCACCGCTTCGCTGAAGGGCATCTCCGGCGTGAACGAGGCCGGCGTTCGCTTGGCGGGCATCGCCGGTGTGCTCGCCACAGGCTTACTCGCAGAGGGCTTTGTTACGCTCTGCGCGCTGTCTTTCTTCACAGAGGGCGCGTTGGGGTCCGCCGCATGTGTCGTCGCGGACAAAAGGACGATCACGGCGAGCATCGCCGTCACCTGGCATGTTCTTCTGCTCATCTTCGATCCTCCTGACTCGCTGTCGAGCAGAGGTGGTTCTCAACTCTCACAAAATCGCTTTTCGTTGCCGACGGCACTCCATTGAAGCACGACAGGCCGGCGATGTCAAATGAAAATCGGGCGTCTCACTTCTCGATCGGTTCCTCCGGGCGGTACAAATCCTTCTTCACCAGGGACTGAGCATTCGCCACGACATGCGGCGAGGTCCGGCGGATGTCGTCCAGCGTCCTCGTGGCCGCCGCAGAGACGCGCGCGTTCTCCTCCTCCGCCACGATCTGCTCAAGCAGCGCAACCGTCTTGCCGTTCGGATAGTTCCGCAACGCGTAGATCGCCGCCGTCCGGCCGTTCTCCGCCGAGACCTCCTTGTTGCCGGCCGCCGCATAGAGCAGAGCATCCTGCGCCCGGGGCTCCTTGATCTGCGAGATCGCGTTGACCAGATAGCCGCTCTCACCGGGAGGCGAGGCCTCCAGCTTTCGCATCAGGTAGCTGATCGCCTGCGGATCGCCGCTGTTGGCCAGACCTTCGATGGCCGCTCGCGACAAGGCATCCTGTGGAGAAGACGCGACGTCGCCCGCCAACGAGATAAGGGAGTCTGTCGCCTTCGCCGAGTGAATGTTGCTGATCAACTGGGTGATTCGCTCGGCGTCCTGTTCATTGGTGGCCCCGTCGTACCGCGCGATCAGCTCGTCGATGACGGGCGTATCCGCCATGCGGGACAGAGACTCGCTGGCCGACCGCAAGACCGTGGAATCGGCGGTGGTCATGATGTTGTCGAGCAGGACGGGCCAGCTATCATGGTTGCTGATCGCCGCGACCCGCTTGCCCAGCTCCACCTTGTACGGCCCTTCCTTGACCTGGGCGAGCGTGTCGAGCAGCGTCTCGGTCGCCAACGGCGTCCCGATCCGGGCCAGTGCCTCCGCCGCCCACATGCCCGCCTCGCCTTGCTCGTTGGCAATCACCTGGGTCAGCGGCGCGATAACCTGGTCGCCCAGCGCGACCAGATCGTCCAGGCACTGCTTGATCCTTGCATGGTCGTTATCCTGAATGGCCTCCTGGAGCACCAGGAGAATCCCGCCCACTGCGTCCGCCTCCGGTGTGCCCGTACTCTGATTGGCTGCCTCTCTGGCGATGGCCCTGCGCAACTTGGACGCCGGCCTGTCCTCTACCTGTGTCACCGGCGGGCGTTCCTTCATTTGCGGCGGCTCACCCTGCGGCTCGGTATCGATTCTCGCCCTGGGTAGTCGCTCCGTATCGTCGGCGCTGGTCGCCTGATCGGACTGATTGGCGGCAGAGCCACGCGTCTCGTGTGACACCGCGCCTTCGCCGGACGGCCGCATGGGCGCCTGTTGAATGGACTGGTTCAGCAGGTACAGAACGACAAGCGTGACCAGCAAGGCCGCCGGGAAGATCAAGAGCGGCCATTCAAATCGTTTGCCAGGCACTCGCCGGTCGGGCCCGCTGGAAGGCGACGGTGTCGAGTTCTTCTTGCTGCCGCGATTCGATTTCATACCGACCTCACAAGCCCGTTGCGGGCAAGTCGCGACAGATGCGCCTCGCCCGCCAGGACCGCTTCATTCTACCACTCTGTTACCATTAGACGCACACTCCAGGCGGAAATTCCTCCTTCTTATGTCGGATCGATGCGGCCTGGGAATAAGCGAGCCGCAGGTTTGACCCCATGTCAGTGGCCCAACGACCGGGCTGCTCGTGGACAGGGGGCCTGCACTCACACTCTGCACATAAGCGGGCAGATCGTAAGTCCCGCCAGGCAGGTCCGAGAAACCACCCCGGCATGAAGCTACAGTGCAGGGACACACAGACAGGCTGGACGACCTTCAAACGACACCTCGCGGAATCAAGATGCCCCCAAGTGCTCCGGAGCATGGCTATAGACAGAAGAGCCCCACCACGCTCTGAAACCCCATAATTCCACGCTGGTTGTTTGTCGGCAATTACCAGCATAGCAGGAACCCTGACTCCCGTCAAGTCCAGACCGCCCGAATTGGCTTTGTTTCGCGCGACGGGTCTGGCTCACCGTCATGCCGTAGAGACGCAAGATCTTGCGTCTCTACACCCTTAGATCTCATTCGCGTCGCGGTGAATTGGCTTTGTCTCGCCGACCGCCCATCCCTGTCATTGCTCGCACCTGTCCTTCAATCCGCATTCCGCAATCCCCACTTCGCAATGCTCCTTTGGTGAATTGGCTTTGTTTCGCACGGCTGCCGTTCCACCCTCTAATCCACATTCCGCAATCAGCAATCCGCACTCCCACCTCCTGGAGATTGGCTTTGCTTTGCATGATGGGGTCATGTCCGCGATCTCCATGTCTTCATGCGGGTCGGCCTCAGCCCTGCCCGCCAGCCGTGACCGAATCGCCCGAATGGCCGTCTACGGTCCTCTATTCAGTTGCATGCTAATCATACAGGCGCGAACGTTCCCTGTCAAGGAAAATCCGGGCAACCGACGCATTGCGTGGAACAGAGATAAACCGTTGTATGACATGGACTTACAACTGGCGACTGCGAACCGAGCACTGGGAACTGAATCTGGGCTACCGAGAGCCTGCCCTCGCGAAAGCGGGGGTCGCAGACCACGAAGAGTCAGGGGAACCGGTAGAGTAGAGGACTGAGCGACAGAACCGCTCAGTCCCCCCTCGTCGAACCGGACGTGCGGATTTCCCGCATCCGGC
>JAFGJR010000046.1 GCA_016928975.1 Sedimentisphaerales bacterium
AGGCGCCACGATCTGCATGGTGACGCACGACCCGCGCTATGCCCGCCACGCCGGCCGCACCGTCCACATGTTCGACGGCCGGATCGTGGAAGAGGAAGAGGCCGCTCAGAGGCAGCAGGAGGCCACCGAGCTCAAGCAGCACGGATTCGACGTGGCGTGAGACAGGGGTCAGGGATCGGGGTTCAGGCGTCAGCAGATGGGCGATAGCCTTTCCTGACCCCCGACCCCTGGCCTCTGATCCCTCAATTGGAGATTAAACCATGACCACCGTGTGGCAAGACATTCGATATGGCGTCCGAATGCTGTGGAAGAGCCCTGGCTTCACTGCCGTGACGGTGCTCATGCTGGCGCTGGGCATTGGAGTGAATACCGCGATCTTCAGTCTGCTCAATGCGGTTTGGATGCGATCGCTGCCGGTTCGCGATCCTCACGCGCTGCGGGTGGTGAACTGGAGCGGTCACAACGCAACGTTTTCTCACTTCACGGGGACGGCGGGCGATGGCAGGAGTCGTCGCGGCGGGGCTGCAGTCTCGGCGTCCTTCCCCTATCCAGTCTATCGTGACTTCAAGGAACAGGTGGAAGGCTGCTCGGCGGTATTCGCGTTCTTCGAGCTGCCGGGCATGACCGTGATCGGCGCCAAGGGAGCCGCCACGACGGATGTCCTGATGGTCTCGGGCGATTTCTTCAACGGGTACGGGGCCGAAGCGGCCCTCGGGCGCACGCTCCAGCCCCGGGATGAGTCGTCGCAGGCGGACCCCGTGGCAGTGATCACCTATCGGTGGTGGGAGAGGGAATACGATCTCGATCCGCAGGTTCTCGGCCAGATGATGAGCATCAACGGGCATCCGTTCACGATCGTGGGGGTCTTGCCCCGTTCCTACTGCGGCCCGCAAATCGGCGATATGGCCAGAATCTACGTGCCCATGTCGGCCCAGCCGGTGCTGTCCCCCGGACATCGTGTGGATGCGCGGGACCACTGGTGGGCCAGTATCATGGTGCGCGTGCGACCCAGAGCCGACGAAGCCCAGATCCAGGCTGCTATGGAGGGCCTCCTTCTGCAGACCCTCTCTGTGCCGGGACAGGGAACGCGGGCGGATAATCCCCACATCGCCCTGGTCGACGGCAGCCGGGGTCTGCTGGGCATTCGCCGACAGATGGCTTTCGGCTTCACCGTCCTGATGGCCGCGGTGGGATTGGTCCTGTTGATTGCCTGTGCCAATCTGGCGGGACTGCTGCTGGCCCGGGGTGCTGCACGCCGACCGGAATTGACCATCCGCGCGGCCCTGGGTGCCGGACGCGGACGCCTCGTTCGCCAGTTGCTCACCGAGAGCCTGATCCTGTCTCTGGCCGGAGCGGGACTGGGTCTGCTGGTGGCGGTCTGGGTCAAAGCCGCCATGCTGGGCTTCCTGCCGGGCTCGCTGGAGAGTTTCCACCTGGACACGAGCACGGACTTGCGTGTCCTGCTGTTTACTCTGGGTGTGGCCGTGGGAACGTCGCTGCTGTTCGGCCTGCTTCCCGCTCTGCGTACCACGCGGGTGGACCTGATCTCCAATCTCAAGAGCCAGCGAGTGCCGGGCGTTTCAGGCCTGCGCCTGGGTGGGGGACTGGTGGCGGCCCAGGCGGGCTTGTCGGTCCTGCTGTTGGTGGGCGCCGGCCTGCTCATGCGGACCCTCGTGAACCTCTATCGCGTCGATCTCGGATTCACCACGGACAGGATTCTGGTCTTCGGTGTCAATCCTTCCCAGGGCGGATACCAGGACGCCGACTCCGTGCGGTTCTACGATCAGGTGGAAGCTGGCATCGCGGCGCTTCCAGGCGTGACGCACGTCGCTCTTTCCAGCTACAGTCTGCTGGGAGGAGGCCGCTCAGCCAGCGCGTTCTCAATCCCCGGACGCCTCCCGCAGGGAGATCAGCATCTGCAAGCCGACATCCTCAACGTCAGCGAGACCTTCTTGCAGACGATGGAGATCCCACTGCTGCGCGGGCGCGCCTTTGAGAGAACGGACAGCCCGTCTCAGCCTCGGGTCGTCATCGTCAACGAAGCCTTGGCGCGGGCCTGCTTCCCCCATGAGGATCCCCTGGGGCAGTCGATCCGCCTGGGCGAGCGGGACTATCAGATTGTGGGTTTGTGCGGAAATGCCAGGTACGACCGGGTCCAGCGGGCGGTCGAGCCCACCCTGTACTTCTCGCATCGACAGGCGACTCCGGGGGCCATGCACTTCGAAGTCCGCACAACGGGCGACCCCTTGGTCCTGGTCCCGGCCGTCCGCAAGGTCGTGACGGACCTGGATCGCACCATCCCACTGGAGAACGTATCGACCCAGTTGCAGCTTCTGAAGGAATCCATCACCCCTGAGCGCCTCTTCGCGTACCTGTGCGGTAGTCTGGCTCTGCTGGGCGTCCTGCTATCCTGTATCGGCCTCTACGGCTTGACGGCCTACAACGTGGGGCGGCGCCGGAGTGAGATCGGTGTGCGCATGGCGCTGGGCGCGCGGCCGAAGGATGTGGCCTGGCCCGTGGTGCGCAGCGCCCTGCTGGTGGTGGCGATCGGCATCGGTTTCGGCGGCGCGGGCGCTCTGGCCCTGGTGCGGCTTATCAAGAGCCAGCTCTATGGCGTCGATGCCCACGATCCGGTCACGCTGGTGGGTTCAGTGTTGTTCCTGCTGACCGTCGCGGCCCTGGCGGCTTGGCTGCCCGCTCGCCGGGCTTCGAGGATCGATCCGATGGCGGCGTTGAGATGCGAGTAGGAGGAACGATGAGCACTCTGTGGCAAGATGTTCGATATGGTCTTCGCATGCTGGCGAGGGACCCCGGCTTCACGACTGTGGCGGTGTTGTCGCTGGCGCTCGGGATCGGCGTGACCGTGGCGGCCTTCAGCGTCGTGAACGGCGTGCTACTGCGACCCATGCACTTCAGAGACGTCGACCGGCTCGTCATGATCTGGGAGCAGGAGAGAAAGAGCGGCAAGCTCTGGACGGTCTCTCCCGCCAACTACATGGACTGGCGGAATCAGAGCACCGTCTTCGAGCAGATGGCGATCATGGGATTTCGCGGGACCGGCCTTCTGTTTGGGACGGATGAGCCGGCGCGGGTCGATATGGAGAGCGTCTCTCCCGAGTTCTTCTCCATTCTCGGGGTCCAACCGCTGCTCGGTCGTACGTTCACGATGGAGGAGGCCGGGGACGGCGCCCCGCCGGTGGCGGTCCTCGGCCATGGACTCTGGCAACGGCTCTATGGCGCAGACCCGGGAATGGTCGGCCGAACGGTCTCTCTCGGCGGCGTGCCGCACACGGTCGTTGGCATCTTGCCCCCCGGATTCCAGTTCCCCAAGGGCGTGGAGTTGTGGAAACCCTACGCGACGGACGGGATCAAGCTCACAGAGCGAGGCGGGTGGTCCGCCAACGTGATCGCCAAGCTCAAACCCGGCGTCACGCGAGCCCGGGCGCAGGCGGAGATGGACATCATCGCGGAGCGACTGGCGCAAGCATACCCTCAATCGAATCAGCATTTTGGCGTGACGGTGACATCGCTCCACGAACACCTCGTTCAGGGCGTGCGCCTGTTGCTCTACGTGTTCCAGGGCGCCGTCCTGTTGGTGTTCCTGGTGGCCACGGCGAACGTGGCAAATCTCCTGCTGGCGCGGTCCGCCTCCCGAGGCCGAGAGATGGCGCTTCGCGCCGCCCTGGGCGCGGGTCGCTGGCGGATCGTGCGCCAGTTGCTCTGCGAGAGCCTGCTCCTTGGCCTGGCGGGCGGAGGCCTGGGGCTGTTCGTGGCTCACTGGGGCCTGGCCGGTTTTGGGTATTGGGCCGCCGGTTCTCTGCCTCGTATGGAGGAGATCCGCATCGACAGTCATGTGCTGGGTTTCGCTCTGGCGATTTCCATAGCCAGTGGGTTGCTCTTCGGACTGACGCCGGCCCTTCGCGCGATGCGGGTGGACCTGAACGAGTGCTTCAAGGAGGGTGGAACGACAGGCAGGCTCATATCGTCGCGTAGCCGGCCGCTGGGGCGCTGGCTGGTCGTTGGGGAAATCTCGCTGTCGTTCGTGCTGCTGATCGGCGCGGGCCTGTTCATCAAGAGCTTCCTCTTGCTGAGCCGCGTACGACTTGGACTGGACCCCCGGAACGTGCTGACGGTGCAGCTTGGCCCGATGGGACGGACCCTGAGTCCTGAGCTGATGGACCGCTTGTCCTTGCTGCCGGCCGTGCAGGCGGCCGGCGCCGTCTGTTACATTCCGATTTCCGACGGCGCCCTGATCCGGGCCGACAACCCGACCGTCGAAGGCGAACTGCCGCGGACGCCCGGCGAAGAGATTCGGATTCACTACAATTCCGTGACGCCCGGCTACTTTCGTGCAATGGGCATCCCCTTGCTCAAGGGCCGTGACATTGCGGCGGAGGATACGGAACAGGCTCTGCCCGTGGCGGTCGTGAATGAAACCTTCGTGAAGCGCCTGCTTGGGGGAGCCGATCCGATTGGTAGGCGGCTGACGTTTGGCAAGCGGCACACGATCGTCGGGGTGGTCGCGGACGTCAAGCTCGGCGGGCTCGACGAGGAGACTCAGCCGCAGGTCTACCATTGCTATCTGCAAGAGCAGCGGACCCTCCCGGCGACCTACCTGGTCGTGCGGACGGTGTCGGATCCGATGTCCCTTGCGGCGTCCGTCCGTCAGATCGTCCGGTCTGTAGAGAAGGACAAGCCCATCCTGTCGGTGGGGACGATGCAGGAGCGGATCGACAGGTCCGTGTTGCCGCAGCGATTGCGGACCCGTCTGCTCGGGGTGTTCGCGTCGGCGGGTCTGTTGTTGGCGATGGTAGGCGTCTACGGGATGGTGAGCTACTCGGTCGCGCAGCGAGTTCGCGAGTTTGGCATCCGGCGGGCCCTCGGCGCGCGCGAGGCAACCATCATCCGACTGGTCGTGAGGCAGGCGCTCTGGCTGGTCGCCGTCGGCCTGAGTCTCGGGTTGGCTGGGGCCGCGGCCTTCGCTCGCCTCCTCAAGACGTTCCTCTTTCAGGTCCAGCCGCTGGACCCGGTGATCTTCGCGGCCGTCCCGGTCTTCCTGGCCGCGGTGATCCTGTTGGCGAGCTATGTCCCCGCCCGCCGGGCGGCGCGAATCGACCCGATGGTGGCGCTGAGATGCGAATAAGGCTGAGTTGCAGTTGACGGTTCGCAGTGGGCAGCGAGAGGCGTGAACTGTGACCTGGGAGCTGACAACTGCGAACTGAGAATCGGAGTTGAGCAATGACGACCTTATGGCAAGACATCAGGTACGGCGTTCGGATGCTGATGAAGAATCGAGGCTTCACGGCTATCGCCTTGGTCACGCTGGCGATCGGAATCGGTGCCAATACGATCATGTTCAGTCTGGTCAATGCGATGTTGTTTCGTCCCGTGCATGTGCAGGATCCGGATCGATTGGTGGCGTGCAAAGTCGATCGCCTCGACCTTTCCTATGAGATGTATACTTATATGCGTGACAATAATCCGGTGTTCAGCGATCTAGTAGCCCTTGATTCGGCGCCTGCCGCTGCCACCCTGGCATGGGGTGATGTTGGCAAGCGCGCTTACGTGATGTATGTTTCATCCAATTACTTCTCTGCTTTGGGCGTGGCCCAGGTTCGGGGAAGATACTTTTTGCCCGAGGAGGAACGCCTGGGCGCTGAGCTGGTTGCAGTGCTCAGTCATCGTCTCTGGCAACGCCAGGGCGCAGATCCCGAAATCATTGGTCAGCGGGTGTCCGTCAACGGCATGCTGGTACAGGTTGTTGGTGTTACACCGGAGGGCTTTACCGGCGCAACGCTCGTTGGTCCTGACCTCTGGCTGCCCTTGGGAAGTGGAATGCTCGTACAGTATCAACTCCAAGAGTACCCTTTTCTGCAGCTCATGGGGCGCCTCCGGCCGGGTCTGAGTATGTCTGGGGCCCAAGCCCGGTTGCAGTCTCTGATTCCTCGGCTCAGGGAGAATTTCCCCCAGGCATGTAATAGTCACAGCACCTTGAGTCTCAACTTGTTGCCGAGGGCGCTCCACATCGAACACGTCGAGGGCGAGAGGGCCTACCTATCCGGGGCCAGTCTGTTCCTGATGGGCGTCTCCGCTGTGATCCTGCTCATTGCCTGCACGAATCTGGCGAATATGATCGTTGTTCATGGGATCACGCGTCACCGGGAGATCGGCATCCGTTTGGCCGTTGGAGGAAGTCGCCGGCGTATCGTACGTCAGCTATTCATCGAATCTCTGCTATTGGCACTGCTCGGAGGGGGGTTGGGCATCGTCTTGGCGATCTGGTGTATGCGAGTTTTGAATGCATGGGTGGCAGCCCTTGCCCTGCAATTCCCCCTGGAATTGGCCAGGGTTCTTACGACCGGCCTCGACCTGCGCGTTTTGGCAGCCACTTTGGGCTTCTGTTTGACTGCGACTGTGCTATTCGGCCTGAAGCCTGCCTGGCGTTTGTCGCGACGCGATGTCGTTGCCGACTTAAAGGAATCTGCCGGTGGTGGGTTCAGGTCCACGCGCAGCACGCGCGGGATCATGCCGCGTGGTCTATCGGTGATTTTTCAGACCGCCTTGTCGGTTGTGTTGGTGATGGCCGCCATCCTGTGCACGCGTAGTGCCCGCAAGGCCGTTCAGACCGACCCCGGTTTCAACCTGGAAGGCAAGCTGCCCATCGAGATTGACGCGAAGTCGGCAGGCTATGATCCTGCACGTAGTGTCCAAGTCTGCGAAGCCGTGGCCGAGCGCTTGAATTCGCTGCCGGGCGTTCAGATCGCTGGCTTGTCCTGCGACGGTGGCTTTGGCGGTTCCGTTGTTGAATACGTACCAGGCGTGGAAAGTGATACGTCTGGGAATCTGTTGGCCAAAGATCCCTTTGTATGCCCGGTCGGTGCGAATTATTTCGAGTCAGTGGGAATGCCCCTGTTGCAGGGTCGCACTTTTCGTCGTCTCGATAGTGTCCCCGATGCAGAAAAGGTCCTCATCATTGATGAACCGCTTGCGCGCAGACTGCGACCGGATGGAAACGCCCTGGGCTGCCTGATTCAATATGGCTGGCGTTCCCTATCAGAACCCCACAGGATTGTCGGGATTGTGCCGACCCTGCATAGCGCGCTGCATAACCCAGAGAAACGGTGCCATATCTATGAGCCGATCGGGCCGAAGCACAGACCCGCATACATACACCTGCGCTTGGCAAGTAACGCCCTCGATACTGAGGCCACCCTATTGCAGATGATTTCTGCTGAGATTCGCAAAGTGGATCCATATCTGCCGGTCCTGTCAGCAAGGACCCTGATGGACTGTCACCGCAACGATTTACCGGTTTGGCTCCGGCTCATGGGCGCCCGGCTCTCGCTTATCTTTGGGGCAATGGCCCTGTTCTTGGCGGCTTTGGGTATCTACGCGGTCAAGGGCTACATGGTTGCCTCACGCACCCCTGAGATCGGTGTGCGCATGGCCCTGGGTGCCACTCGGGGTCGTGTGCTGGCCATGGTTTTGCGTGAGGGTGGGATTCTGACGCTTATTGGCCTGTGCCTGGGATTGCTGCTGGCCTGGTCCGTGGCGCGCCTGGCTGGTAGCTTGCTTTATGGCGTTAGTCCGCTCGATCCTGTCAGTATTGCCGTGACCATTGCCCTGCTCGGCATTACCTCACTCTTGGCCGGCTATTTCCCTGCGCGCCGAGCGGCGAAGGTCGATCCGATGGTGGCGCTGAGGTGTGAATAGGAGAGTCAAATGAGAGCGCTATGGCAGGATGTTCGACACGGCTTGCGGATGCTGATGCAGAGCCCGGGTTTCACGGCTGTGGCTGTGTTATCGTTGGCACTGGGGATCGGTGCGAACGTCACCATGTTCAGCTTCGTCAATGCGTACCTGCTGCGTCCCCTGCCTTACGACGGTGGCGAACGGCTCGTGGATTTGACGGATACGCACGCGACCTTTGGCCGGATGTCCGTCTCGTACGCGAACTACCTGGACTGGAGGAAGCAGAACCAGACCTTCGAGCAGATGGCCTGTTACCGAGGCGCCCGGGTCACGGCGAAAGGAGCGGACACGCCGGAACGCCTGGCAAGCATCCAGGTGTCCGCCGGCCTGCTGCCCATGTTGGGCGTCAAGGCGATGCTGGGCAGGCTGTTCGACGACACCGACGATCGCGCGGGGGCGGAGAGGACAGTCGTTCTCGGTCATGATCTGTGGCAGCGGCGATTCGGTGGTGCTGCGGATGCCATTGGCAAGACGCTTGTGCTGGACGGCGACCCCTACACGATCATCGGCGTGCTGCCGTCGTCGTTCGCGTTCCCTCCCTTGCGCCGGGCGCAACCAGATTTGTGGACACCCATCGGATTGCTGGAGCAGTATGAGTGGTTCACCAGCCGAAGGAACCACAACGGTACCGAAGGCATCGGAAGACTCAAAAAGGGGGTCACTCTGTCCGAGGCCAGAGCCGATCTGAATCACGTCGCCGGGCAACTCGAACAAGCGTATCCCCAGAGCAATGCAGGCTGTCGTGTTGCAGCCGAGCCGTTTCATCGGTGGATTGTCGGGGATACGAGGCCTGCGTTGCTGATATTGATGGCATCCGTGTTGGCCGTGTTGCTCATTGTGTGTGTGAACATCGCAAACCTGCTGCTGGTGCGATCCTCGGCGCGGACCCAGGAGTTCGCGATGCGCCGAGCCCTGGGGGCAGGCAAGCTGCACCTGGTCCGACAGTTGCTGGCGGAGAACCTGGTGCTTGCCCTGTCGGGAGTGGCAGCAGGAATCGCGGTGGCGACTTGGGGGATCGACCTGATGGGCACGCTGCTGGGCGACCGTGCCATCGGACCTCAAGGCGGCCTCCTGGAGCTTGATGCCAACATAGTCTTGTTCGTCTTCGCAATGGCGATTGCCATTATCCTCATTTTTGGCCTGGCCCCGGCCTGGCATTGCCTGGGTGATTGGGCGGCCTGCGTAACTCGAGACAGCACCCGGACCTCTACCTCGACAAAGAGTCGCAGTCGCCTGCGCGATGCCCTGGTCGTTACGGAGATTGCCCTGGCTCTGGTGCTGATGTCCTGTGCCGGACTGATGCTCCGTAGTCTCGTACACTACCTGCAGGCCGATCCGGGTTACAATCCCGATAGTGCCGTGACGCTCGAGATCCACTTGCCTGGCCAGGCGTACGATACCGACGAGAAGAAATCCGCCTTCTACAAGTCCATTTTGGATCGCATTTCACCCATGACCGGCGTGAGACATGTCGGCCTGACCTCCAACCTGTTTGGACAGTGGCAATCCAGCTATTGCGTCGAGGGCGCTGCGATCCCCGTGGCCGGCGAAGAGGTCTTCGCCGAGTACAGTCAGACCAGTCCCGGTCTATTCCGGGCGATGGGCATTTCGTTGCTGGCGGGTCGTTTCTTCGACGAATCGGACACGCGGGATGCTCCGTCGGTCGTCGTGGTGGACGAGAGGTTTGCCCACAAATGGTGGCCCAACGAAAGCGCGGTGGGCAAACGCCTTCAGGTCTTCCACAACCGTCCCGACCCGAATGCGGCGTGGGCGCAGGTGGTCGGCGTGGTCCGCCACGTCAAGCACTACGGAGTAGACAACTTCTCCCGGGAATCCATCTATCTGCCCATGTACCAGAGCATCTCCCATGACCTGACGCTGGTGGTGCGCACGCAGGGGGACCCCTTGGGCCTGGTGACGCCGATACGCCAGGCGATCTCCGCGATCGGCCCCGATGTCCCGGTGGACGACACCCGGACTCTACAGGCCATCGCCACGGAGCGATCCTTCATGCGCCGCATGACAACCACTGTGCTGGGTGTCTTCGCCTTGACGGCCCTGCTGCTGGCGGCTCTGGGTATCTACGGCGTCATGGCCTATTCCACGTCCCGGCGGGTCAATGAGATAGGCATCCGCATGGCGATGGGCGCTTGTGTCGCGGACATCCTGCACATGGTCCTGCGCCAAGGGGCGAAGCTGGCACTGATCGGCGTGGGCATCGGTCTGGCAGGATCGCTGGCTTTGAATCGGCTCATACGCAGTCTCCTCTTCGGCGTGACGGCCCATGATCCGATCACGCTTGCGCTTGTTGTGGTCGTGTTGATTTCGGTCGCCCTGGCGGCCTGCTATCTCCCCGCCCGCCGGGCGGCGCGGATCGACCCGATGGCGGCGCTGAGGTGTGAATAGGACTGTAATGATGGAGTACTGGAATTTGGGAATAGCAGGTGGAAAAGTCGGTGCTCTTATAGCATTCCATCATTGCACTGTTCCGGTGTTCCAGTCGATTCCTGGAGCCATGCAATGACGACTCTAGCGCAGGACATCCGTTACGGGTTGCGAATGTTGGCGAAGAACCCCGGCTTCACGGCCATTGCCCTGGTCACCCTGGCCATTGGTATTGGGGCCAATACCATTACGTTCAGCCTGGCCAACCTACTGTTTCTGAGACCTGTGCAGGTGGAGCGGATCGAGGAGTTGGCGGTGTGTGAGGCGAAGAATGTAGAGTTCTTCTTCAATTATGCCCCTTACCAGACCTTACGTGAGAACAATCCCGTGTTCAGGGACTTGGCGACCGTCAGCGTGATGACGGTCGGTGTAACCTTCACGCGGACCGACCGGCCGTGGCTGGCTCGAAAGACTGCTGCCTACTGCGTATCGTCCAACTACTTCTCTGTGTTAGGAAGCGTCCCGGCTCGGGGGCGTTGGTTCCTGCCGGAAGAAGAACAGTACGCGGCCGAGCCCGTGGTGGTTCTGAGTTATGAGGCTTGGAAGAATCACTTTCAACAATCAGACATAGTGGGATCGCAAATCCTGCTCAATGACATTGCGTTTACGGTCGTGGGGGTGGCCCCCCGGGGATTTACCGGAGCTACCATGGCAGGCACTGATCTCTGGCTACCGTTAGGCAAGTATGCTCTATTCATGCCATCCAAGTGGAGGGCGGCCCGAGGCCCCGAGCCGTATCCCAACGTGATCCCTATAGGCCGGCTCAAGCCCGGATTGAGTCTGGCTGCCGCCCAGGCGCAGTTGCAGGCCGTGGTGCCCCGCCTCAAAGCGAGTCATCCGCAGTGGTGGCCCGGACAAGGCCAACTCAATCTGCTGCGACCGGGACGCATGAGTCTCATGGACTACTTCGAGCAGGAGTTTCGATCCGCCTTCTCCCGATTGATCCTCTGTCTGACGTCGGTTTCGGGGGTAGTCTTGGTCATTGCCTCCTTAAACCTGGCCAGCATGATGATCGTGCAGGGGTCGTCACGCCGGCGTGAGATCGCCATTCGTCTGGCTCTGGGGGCCGGTCGGCTTCGTATTGTGCAGCAGTTGCTCATGGAGTGCCTGCTTATGTCTTTGGCAGGGGGTGTGCTGGGGTATCTCCTGGCCTCCGGGGGATTGCGTGCCGTGAATGCCTGGATTGGACCCCGTCTGTTTCTGGTCGACATCCCTCGTTCACTTCTGGATGGCCGTGTCCTGCTGGGGAGCCTGGGCTTCTGTATTGTGGCGACCATCCTCTTCGGCCTTAAGCCGGCCTTGCGAATTTCCCGCCGCGATGTGGTTACGGATCTCAAAGAGTCGGGCCAGGATGCCGTCAGATCATCACACCAGAAAGCGTGGGCCCCCAGAGGTATGTCCTTGGCGGCGCAGACGGCCCTGTCAGTTATCCTCGTCATGGGCGCGGCCTTGTTCACCCGCAATGCCATCAATACGCTACAGGCCCACTCGTATTTCGATTTTGACGGCAAGCTGTTGGTGCAATTGGACCTTTCCGCTCCAGGCTATGATGCCCAGCGCGGTCGCCAGATCAGTCAGACCATCAAGGATCGGTTTCTGGCCCTGCCC
>JAFGJR010000047.1 GCA_016928975.1 Sedimentisphaerales bacterium
CAGCCCTTGCAGCCTGGCGGAAGGAAATCCTTATTTCGCCAGTAACGCGCCTCCCGCCGATTCCATATCGAGGCAAATTCTTCTTTAAGCAGACTCCCGATGCCTTCCTCGAAGCTGGAACAGGGCAATACTTGGCCGTCGGGGGCGATGGAGAGCAGACCATCCGCAGCAGCGCAAGATTGCGAACCCAAACCGTGGGCAACCGAATTGAAGAGACAGTAGGGCACCGGTGAATACCAGACGAATCGCATTCCTCGTTCCTCGGCATGCTGCTTGAGAGGTAAAACAACCTCGCCGATTTCATCGTAGCGGATGTCCTGTACGCCAACCGCGCCTCCGGTGCGGATGACCATGTTCATCGAGAGGTATTCTTGCCCCATGTCGGCCAGGAAGTCAATAAGCGCCGGGAGGGCATGACGGTTACGGCCGTTGATGGTGGTGTTGGTATGTGTGTGGATACCGGCGGCTTTGAGGTTACGGACGCCCTGCACTGTCTTCTCGAACGCCCCCGCATGAGCCACGACCGCATCATGCGTCGCCGCGTCGCCGGCTTCCAGGCTGACCTGCGCGGAGCTCAGGCCCGCTTCCGCGAGCAGGGCTACATACCTTTCATCGGCGCATTTCAGCCCGTTAGTGATTAGATTGGCGCGCAGTCTCCGACGCTTAGCGTAAGCGATGAGCTCCGGCAGGTCGCGCCGCAAGGTCGGCTCGCCGCCGGTAAAAGAGACTGTAGGCACGCGCGCCTGGTCTACGATCTTGTCCAGGACAACGTTCACTTCGTTCGTGTTCATCTCCGGCACGACGCGTCCACGGCGAGGGGAGCTGGCGTAACAGAAGAAGCAGCGGTTTTGGCAGCGATAGGTGACGGCGATCTCGGACAGGACCGGGTACCTGGCTCGGTGTGTGCCGAAGGAGGTGATCTTCACGGCGGGCGCGCAGGAAATCTTGTCCTGAAGGACCAGCATCAGGCTGTGCAGCAGGTTGTCCAGGTCTTGCACAATCTTCTCTCCAGAGACGCGGTAGCGGACGGCCATCTGTGCCACCAGGGAGGATACGTCCACCTGTTTCTGATTGTACAGGGCATGAAGAATTGTCACGGCCGTGTTGTTCAAGTAGTGGACCCGATTGGGCTGAAGAATCAGCAACTTATCCTCTGGTCGAACGAACACAAATTGCCGGGTACTCTCCACGAACGACGAGACGAATTGTTGAAACCGGTCTTCCATTTAGAACCTACTCACACATGCACTATGGCACGCCGAGTGACAGGCGCTGTGGGAAACACAGGCGCTGTGACAGGCGCTGTGACAGGCACTATGGACGCACGCGCTGTGGCAGGCGTCATGAACGCAGGCCGAATGACACGCCGAGTGGCAACCCAAATGGCAGGCATCGTACCCGGCATCCGCCCGCCCCACGAGGCGATCGAGGATGTCCGCCGCTGAAGCAGCCACCCCCTCAGCCTTCTTAGCCAAGTCCGAAGCTACGCTTTCCACGATGCCGGCCATCTGATCGGCCGCACTCACCAGGGGCGACTCGCGCAAGGTCTCCAACGGCCCGGGGCCTGCGGGGGCAGCGGCCGCCGCAGGGTAATGTGTTTCATAACCGCGCGAGAGTATGACCCAGGAGGAGTCGGGATGATCCCAGCTCCAACGCCGGGCCGGCTCCAGACGGCGAAACTCCTCCCAGGCTCCGTCCGCTCTGCGCCGGTAGGTTTCGCGGGTGGCCTGGGGGTCGGCGTTCCACATCTTGAGCTGCAGCCGAGAAGAAATCAGCCTCAAAATCTTGTCAATGGTTCCCTGCGGGAGGGCGCCGTCGTCGGCGATGCCATCCACTAAGGCTTTCTCATAATCCGCCATCTCAAGATCTGGGTTCGTGACTTCCATTTGCAGGGGCTTGCGGTTCAGTACGGTCAACACCCCGCGCTGCACCAGCCCCATGATCACCAGGGTTATCACTTTGGTTGTGTCGCCGATGTACATCGCTGCCTCTATGGCGTCTAAATCCGGCACGAGTCCTGGCTTCTCGAAAGTCTCGATCTCGATCTCCGGGGCTTCGTACTCCTCGGGCGGCGTCTTGGGCGCGACTAGACGGAATACGAGGTAGATGATCAGCCCGGCCAGCCCCAACCCCGCTGCTCCAAAACCGAGCAAGTAGGGCCATAAGGGCCGCGACGGGGCCGGTTCAGGCTCACCGCGAGCCGCGAAGTCCTCCGCAGTGGGTTGTAGGCCCGAGGGAGGCATGGTTTTCGTTAGCGCCTGCGCCGAGGGACTCGGGGCCGTCGGAGTCGCTCTAGCCGGAGTAGCGAAGTGTCGGGCGGGTATATAAACCTTGGGCCGGAAATGATACTGAGGCGGCACCTTGGTCTTCGAGACGTAAATGGACAACCAATTCGTGCCCTTCGCCTGGTCGGGAGTGGGATAGTACACCCAACGGTCAAACGACGAGACGAGCGCAGTATCAACGACAATGGCAGTCTCGTCCACGATCGCATCAGTCACTTCCTCGGGCTTGGTGATGCTCGCGGGCAACTGGATGGGCAG
>JAFGJR010000201.1 GCA_016928975.1 Sedimentisphaerales bacterium
CGCGACGCCTTGAATGTTCAGTGGTCCCCGGACGGAGATGAATTGAGCATCGGTGGCTTCATTAGCAACATGGGCTTGTGGATTTATTCACTCAAGTCGCACAATGCAACGAAAATCCTGCGCGGGCCTGGGGCCTCGGCGTGCTGGGCCCCCGACCGACGGCAACTGGCCGCCTGTCTGGGCCCCCCTTTCTTTGCGATCTGGCTGGCGGAATTAACGGCGGATCGACCGACGGCGGGATCCTTCGAGCCCGTGCGGACGCCGCGGGAACACAACCACTCGCTGATCGAGAAATTTACGCGTGAGATCAAGGCCGACCCAGGCTTGATCTATGCCTACCACCAGCGGGCCGACTGTGCCCTGTGGACGGGCGACGAAAAGGCAGCCGAGTATCTTCACGAATTCGACCGTGTCCTGAGCGTTTGCGATGCGTCGGGCTGTGCGAGCCACGCCAGGCGAATCCTGGATTGGCCCCGTGAACAGCGTGACCGGCTGCTGCCACTGGCCCTGATGCTGGCCCGTAAGGCCGTCACAGAAGAGCCCGACAATCGCGAATACCAGGACGTGCTGGAGAAGGCCCTTGAGTTGCACCCGTGACACTATCGAACCCCGCCAACACCATCGCTCCGCCATCTCGCGTATCAATGACCGGGCGGGACACTCAAGGCCTCACGGCTCTATTATGGATCCGCACGTCGTCGATCAGGCCGGACCAGAAGGTGTCGGGCCCCTGCCAAGCCACGGCTACGCCGTCACCACCTACACCTTCTGTGTGCAGCGCTAGGGTGCACCCGGCGGATGAAAAACAGCGAGGCTGTAGACATTGTTGGTGTCATCAAATTCAGGAACGCTGCCCGTAGAGTCCGCCACTGCGAATACCTGCGCTTGTTGGCCGGGGCCCAAACGACCATCGGTATCCCATATGAAGGTAACCTCATGCGCTCCGTCAGCGATAAGCGATTCGATCGTACTTGTGCCGATTTCCTCACCGTCGGCTGCTCCAAGCCGCCAGGAGACATCAAACGCACTCGCCGGGACAACGCCTGTGTTCACAACCCTCGCGGTCAAGGCCATGGTGGTGCTGGAGACTTCGGTGCTCCAGCAAGTCTCAATGGCCAGGTCCGGCAACACCGTGCGCACCAAGAGCTCGTTATTCGAGCGGTCCCTGTCCTCAACAACCAAACATGGATCAACGGCAACGAAGATTTCGTGGGAGCTTTGGTTCAAAGGCACGTTCCAGGAGACGGATACATTCTCCTTGCCGCCGGCAATCAGAGTCCCGGAAATGACCTGTCTATCCCCGATGGCGACTCCCCCATTGGAAGGATCGCCGTCGTAGAAGACCACCTCGACATCCTGCAATGGAAGATCGCCGCGATTCTCGATGGCCGCGAGAATCGTCGCCGCCGTGCCGGGCACAGGATTCGCGGGCTCGACCACCATGGATTCGGAAACCACGGCCAGGTCGTCGGCCAGCGTGTGTCGCAAGACGTACAGGTCTGTACGGCCAGGTTGCGGGATATTCTCGAGGCGATGCATTTGGCCCTCGATTTCCACCTCCATGTCGGTCCGCAGCGTCTGCGTCTTTAGGTAGGCGATGACCAGTTCGCCGCCATCGCAGGTGAGCGACAGTGCCGTCTCCGCATGCTCATCGGCGGTCAGTTGTCGTGGCAAAGACCAACAGTCCAGGTCAGCATCATAGAAAGACGCGACAATATCCATGCCGTCAGGGCCCTGCACCGTGTAGGCGATAGCGGCACCACCCGGCATGGTGACTCCGTCGAGCGATGGCGCCTCGTTAGCGAGCGTGTATTCGCTGTACACTGGTCTTGGATTCCAGTCGTACAATTCCGAATAGACCAGCGTCCCATCCGCACTCCATACGCACATCGGCACACCGTTCGGCGCAACAAGCGTCGGCATCGCGTCTTCGACAAAATCACCGGTCAACTGAATCGCCGTCTGCCACGCACCCTCGGCGGTCCAGAGCAGGTAAAGCTCGCAATCCGTCGTGGTATTGGGGTCTCCGTCTTCATCGACGGTGAGGACCAAGTGTCCCTCATGGAAGCTGTCAGCTAGGAATGCAAAATCCATGATGCCTTTCCTTGCCGACCACAGCGTCTGCGGCTCGTCCCAACCACCGCCCGACCATTTGGCAAACATCAGCCGGTCTCCGGAATTGGCATCCCCAATTGCGGCACTTCCTTCATTGGCAATCCACAGGATGCCACGCGTCATGCCCAAGGTGATCGGTACTGGCTGATGATCAGCCACGGCATTCGAGGTGAGTTGTTCCGGCGTGCTCCAAGTACCCGTGTTCCGGTCAAACGAGGCGGTGGCAATCTCCATGTGAGGAGCAATCTGCCCCGGCTCGTTCGTATCCGAGATATCACCCGAAACCCGCTCCCACGCCGCCAGGCTCGTGCCGGAGTCCGCTGCGACGACACTCGGGCCGAATTCCGCCGCTTGGTCATCCGTGATTCGATCGAGTTCCCACGGCTGATCGTCCATCTGACGTAACGTGCCAATATCCGTCGCTGCATACCACGGCTTGTTAGGATCGTGCAGGCAGAACAGGATGAGTCGTTCTGAAGGCCCGGAGAGCAGGACAGGACTCGCGGTCGGTACGACGTTCTCCACGAGTCTCGTCTCCTGGGGGATCTCGCCCTGAACAGACAGAGCATGGAATCGCCCGCCCGAACCGCCTTCGCCTGCCAGAACGTTCATCTCTCCCCAGCGCAAGCAACTGTCACCGATCGGTTGCCACCCGCCCTCCAGGTCTGACCCGGGCAGCGCCGACAGGGCCATAATCTTCTGTTGCCCACCGTCGCCGAGCACGACTGTCATCGCCACCTCTCTTGAGAACCGATACGACCAGGAAGATACAAACACTCCGACGTACGCTCTGAGCGTGACACCTTCGAATTCCCATTCCGGGCAGATTTGCAGTTCCGGTGTTCCCGTCCCACCGGCATAGACACCTGCCTCCAGCTTCCAGCCCCACCTCTTGAACGCAACTACCACTTGGCCTTCCAGTCCCAGAGTGATCGAACCCGACACGGAAGTTGTCCCGAACCAACATTCCGCGGGCAGGTCATCAGGATCGTATTCCCCTATGAGTGCTCCTCCCACAATCAAATACAGACGCACCTTCAAGCTCTTAACAAGGTCCCCCACAACCGGGGTTTTCTTCAGCGTCTCAATCGCAGGAGCTGCCGGGGGAAAGACAATACTTATCGCGTTAACAACCGGGGCTCCGACTCCTGCCTTCCCCGCATAAGACAGCCTCCAACTCGGTATCACTGTCGGTGGGTTGGATCCAGCGAACGTGATCGCCAAGTTTCCAGTCAGGTCAATACGCCCTTCGCCCAGCAGCTCCACCGAAGAAGTGTCCATCTTCAGTTTCGTCCTGCCGAATCCGCCGGTCAAACCACTGAGCTTCCCCGCCCATGGATCAAAAGTCAGTTGGAGTTCATACCCTAACACGGCTTCCGAGGAGACTTTTCCGGAGCTGGTGGAAATGTCCCAGAGAGCATGCGATTGTTCCATCTTGAAACTAAAGGACTTCGTTTCTGCCGATGCCTCCCAGGGAAGAATGTCCGCGGCATTCATTAACCACGCGCTGACGTTACTCGGAGAAGGATACAAGTACACCCCCGTGTTCACCGTCACTCTCTTTCCTTCTCCATTGGAGACTTCGACTTCCAGTTCGCTGCACTCGGGAATGGTGGCTGGGGCTGGGATGGACAGACTCGCCAGTGCCTTGTCTGCCCCGAGGTCGGTGACCGTCGCGGTATGCCAGGTCCCCGCCGCATCGAAACGGACCAAACCCGGTGAGCCGTTCCACGCCACCATGACGGAGAACGATAGGTCCCCCGGCAATCCTTCCACGAAGTGCTTGCCCCCCGGCGAACTGAAATCAAATGCCACCGGCTCGAGCGACTCCGGCGTCAACTGGAACACCTCATCCTTTGTCTCGCCAGCCCCCAACGAAACACCTCGGCTCTGTGTGTAATACCCGGTCTTGCTCACGTTGGCCGTGTATGTGCCGGGGTTCAACCCGGTGAACGCGAACTTACCCTGCCCATCCGTGGTCGCAGTCCCTGTAGCCGGGACCGCAAGATCGACCTTTGCGCCGGCCAAAGGCCCTTGGGCCCGGCCCTGAGCGTCGAGCTCGACGACCACACCGCTCAGCCCAGCCTGCCTTGCGTAGTCTTCAACCACAACGGTCCACACTTCTGCGGTTCCGTATTTGTTGGCCGAGTCGAGCGGGGTGAACCCGACGTAGTATGTCCCGGGCGTATCGAGGGCATGGGTCCATTCGGCGGTGCTGCCGCTGGCCGGGCCGCTGAAATAGGCATGCGTTTGGATCACGCCGTCGAGGGATACCTCGCAAAGCCACAGATCGTCGGCTGGATCAGCACCTTCGAAGGTGAATGTCACGGGAACCCCTATGTTGACCGTCACAGGGCTGCTCGGACTGACGATAGTCCCGCTGGGGTCGTGGCCCTCAACCTTAACGGTCCACGTGCAGGCGCTTCCATGGTCGCCAGCCAAATCGACGGGAATGAATCCAACGTGGTACGTCCCTGGCGTATTGAACGTATGGGTCCACTCAGCGGTGCTGCCACTGGCCGTACCGCTGAAAGAGGCGTCCGTTTGGTGCACATCATCGAGCAGCACCTCACAGAGCCGCAGATCGTTGCCGGCGTCAGTCCCCGTCACCTCGAATGTCACTGAAGCTCCCGCATAGACCGTCACGGGACTGCTCGGACTCACGATGGTGGCGCTGGGGGGGTGGGCTTGCTGTTCGACCACGACGGTCCAGACGGCTTGGCCGCCGGCCGAGGAATACCCCTCATAATCGTAGAAGACGGCTTCGACCTGATAGGTCCCCCCAGTATCGAACGTGTGGTTCCAGGTGTGCTCGATGCTGGAGTGCACGATCGTCCCGAATTCGAAATCGCCCTGCTGCACGCCGTCCAGATACCACCTGACGCCGGCAATATCCAAGGTATCCTCCTCACTACCCGGGTCGGTGCCGCGGGCGGTAAAGGCCTGTGTGCCACCCTGCTGCAGGGTCACGGGACTGGCCGGACTGACGCGAGAGGCGGTGGGCGGGTGCGGAACGACTTCGACAGTCCACGTGAGATCGCTGGTCGTCACGGTGACGCCGCCGAGGGTATATTGGCCGTTGACTTTGACCTCGTACGTTCCCACGGCGGTGAAAGACGGGTAATAGAAGCTCTCGGCGGTCTGTCCACTCAGGGCCTCCGTGCGTTTGAGTTCGCCATTCACGTACCATCGAGCTTCATCCCAGGCGGCCTGTGACACGAGGCCGCCGAAACTTGCTCTGAACACCGGGTACGTAGTCAGCGGCACCGAACAGGACGCTTCAGCCGGCTCCACCCTCTCTACCGTGTAGCTGTTGCGGCTGACAACGGTGACAGTCCAGGAGAGATAGCTGGTCCACACGTCAACGCCGAAGGGGATGCTATCGTATTGGGCACGAACCTTGACCACGTGAGTTCCGAGATCTGACCACGAAAACGCATACCACGTGATGCCGTCATTCGCGCCGAGTGCAGTGTCTGTGTACACGGATTCGCCATCCACCCACCATTCTGCCTTGTTCCAACCGTACCCCCAATGGAGGCTAAAAAGGGCCTTGAAGCCCACCAACACGATACCCTCCTCACTTGTCGGCAGCGTGAGAGAAGCTTCCGTGGGGGAGAGCCTTGTCATGTCGTAGTCCGCTGCGCGGCACGTGATGGCAAAGGTGGTTATCGTCACGGCCAATAGGATCATACCTCGTCTGTTCATTGTTTCTCTCCTCTCAGAAGTGGCCCGATCCGGTGGGTTTGGCCTCCGATGGATAGGACGCAAGGGTGTGTCGGGCAGCACGCCCCGGGGCTTGCCAGGGCGTGCGGGGTCCGAACCGGCCGTACTTGCCTTCCTGATTGCCAACGAACGGGCCAGAAGTGGCTCGGAAATGCGCCTCCCCTCAGAGCAACCCCAGCGGTTGTCTGTTCTGCCCATCAGAACTCGCCAAGCAGCCGCCGCACCATTTGCAGCCCAAGGACTGCCTTGGGACATGCAGGCACTACGCTAGCACGGCTGGCCACCCAATTGCCCGATCTTGGCAACTACAGTCATACCTGCCCTGTGCGTCGCATTCGGTGTTGCACAGCAAGGTGTCAAGAATACGGTCGTTCCTGCGAACGAACTGCAGACCATCGTGAGTATATGCTATCTGGCAGAATTGTCCACTGAAAAATGGATTCTGTAAATCCTCATTTTGAGGCTGTAGCATTGTTAGAGATGGTCTTGTAGCCTTCGGGCCCAGGATTGGACGATATACGCCGGCGGACACCGATGACGAGGGCGGCGTCGCCAATCCCGGTTTGTCCGCCAAGCAAGGCCTGCGGCCTGACGGCGCGGTGTAGACGCGAGCGTCGTCGATCAGGCCCCAGAAGAAGGTGGCGGGCATCTGCGAAGAGCGGCGTCCGAGTCTGGCCGGAGCTGCCCGGATCGGCCATCATACCGCCGAGTATCGAGACGTGTTCAATTCCGAGGCAAGTCGAGCGGTGAGAGATCTGTGATCGATCTTGCCCGTGCCCAGGACAGGCAGGCTGTCGATGCGTTTGACGTGACGAATGCGATGCAGACCCGAAAGACCCGCTTGGCGAATAATACGGTTGGCCGACTTGCACGTGATCTCCCGCGTACAGAACAACACGACATCGGGCTTGGGCTCGATCGGCGTCGCGACCACGGCCAGAACCGGACCCTCGTCATCGGGGTGGGCGATTTGCTGCTCCAGGACGGACTCAATCGCCGGCAGCGAAATCAGCTCGCCACCTAACTTGATGAAACGCTTCACCCGGCCGCGAAAGGTCAGTGTGCCGTCGGAATCTTCGACGACCAGGTCCCCAGTCCGGTACCATAGCTTGCCTTCGCATTCGACGAACGGTGACGGACCACCGTAGTGGAGGTAGCCGCCGAAAACGCTGTCACCGCGAACTAACAGCATTCCCTCGCAGCCTGTGGGCAGACGCACCCCAGACTCAAGGTCGACAATGGCGTACTCCAAGGATGACATAACCTTGCCGATCGTGCCGCGGCGCGGATCGTCCTCGTGATTGACCGAGATGACCGGCGCGCATTCCGTGACACCATAGCCTTCCAGAACCTTGGCCTGAGGACACATATCGGCAAGCAAGTCGTACACCCGCTCCGGACATTTCTCGGCACCGGACACAACCAGGCGCAGACTGCGCAACTGTTGCGGTCGGGAGGCCCGCAGTATGCCGTTCAAGAAGGTTGGAGCCCCCAAGAACAGCGTGGGTCCGTATTCTTCAATGATCTCCCCTAGGGTCCCACCATGTGTTGGATTGGGGTAGAAGACAACACGAGAGCCGAGGCACAGTGGCAGGATCAGGGAAACCGTCAGGCCGAAGGAATGGAACGGCGGTAGAATACCCAAGAAGCTATCTGCGCCGGAGACGGTGAAACACTCGTATGCGTCGGATACATTGGTGAGGATGTTGCGGTGCGTTAGCGGCACCACCTTGGGGACACTCTCGGAACCACTGGTGAAGAGAACAACCGCTGCTTCTGGGGGATTTGCCTGGGACAACTCAGACCACCGCGCATGGGCTTTCACAAACGCGATGAGCTTTTCTCGTCCGCGGATCCGGCTGCGCATGTCGTCAAGCAGCACAAAGCGGCCCTCTAGATCGTCCAACTCAACGCCACGGGCTCGGACGCGGGAGAGCAGTGCCTGAGCGGTGATGACGTGTCTGACACTGAGTGAGTCCAAGGCATGCTGCAGGTTGCGCCGTCCCAGAGTCCAGTTGACCATGACGGGAATCCTGCCGGCAAACAAGGCGGCAAGATAAACCAAGCTGACCGCGACGGAGGCCGGCAGCATGATTCCGAGATACGTGCCCTCCAGCCGGGCAAACTGGTGTTTCAGGAGCATGATCGCCAAGACCATGTCGCGATAGGTCATGATCCCGGAGACTTGGTCGGCCACCGCCACCTTGTCCGGCTGACGCCGCGCCTGATACAGGAAGGCGGCGGTGATGGTCATATCTCTAAGCCGGTCGGGCCGACGGGGATCAGGCATAGCCTGAAACCATGCGGGCGGGACTTTGCGTGACGTCTTTCTCTCGGTACAAACGGCCGCAGTCGGCACGGCGATCTTCTTGGTCGAATCATTAGAGCCTGGCATCCTGCATCTCCGTCTCTGGCCCCGGGCAACGCGACGATGTGAATGCGACGGCTATTGCGTTGTCACTGAGATGCCTGCGGGCGTGGATCGGTGCAAGGAGTCATGAGAAGCCGGCTCCACGCCACGCGTTCGTTTAGCGTATCCTGCACCACTGATGGTTCGCTTGAGTATACCGTTACGCTGCGGGTTTTCAATTGTGGAGAGTACGTATTCTTGCCTATGTTGTACCCTCTTTCATGCGGAGGCAGATACCAGCAAGAACGGCATTCTCGCGATTCGGGGTCCGTAGTGTTGCGGCCACCCACACCTGATCCTGGAATACTGGCGGTTCCTCGTTCTGACGGAACCGGTCGGAATGGCCGAGCCCGAAGACAAGAACGGCGACGCCGGACGCGCAAGGAGCTTCCCCAACGGTCGCCTACGGACATGTCACCCTAGGGCTTGGCGGGCAGGTTGGCCCTGACAAGCTGCTGAGCGTGACGGATGAAGGCGGCCATCTCTCGTCATGGCAGCTTCTGTGTCGTCCACACAGAGGACTCTGACGGCGTCCGCACCTCGCTGTGAGTGTCTTTCTGCAAGTGCCGGTCAGCTATCTTGAAGGTGTTGTGTTGATTCCGGACGGAGACCTTAGAGACCTACGCACGCGCTACTGCGCCGGTCCCTGGACTTCTCGCGCCAGGCCGAAGAGGTCCTCGAAGGGCAGCACGCAGTACTTGCTGGTGACATAGTACCCTTTCAGGATTTCCAGAAACTCGACATGGCCATCCAGGAAGGCCGCATTGTGACGATCGGCCCGACGATGCCACTCCGCCAATTCCTTCTCCTCAGGATCAGAATGAGGTTTTGGCTTCCATTGGTTGATCCAACCGTAGTCGCCGATCAGGAGTACGCGCGAGTGGTTTGCCACACTGCCAATGTTGAGATGCGGCAGTTTGGCGCTTATCAGAGCGTCAAGCTCCGCGGTGTCGGTGCTGAACGCCTGGCAGGCGTCCGGGCCGATCAGGAAGATGTTGGTCTGGTAGCTCATCCCGTGGACCCGATAGGCCTTCTCCCGAAAGAAGCTGCCCGGGACGCCGCCGCGGTCCGCCGGACAGCAGAAGATCCCCTTGGCGCTCTGCTCCGTGACACTGTTCGGATCGGCAAACCCAACGTAGCGATTCAGCGGCCGGGGCCACCAGTTCTTGATCCCCCGCCAGCCACCGTAGCTAAGGTTGGCAGTGATCCCTTGATAGAAGTCTCCGTCGTGAGCCGACGAATAGCCGTCCCACGCCATCCAGAGCTGTCTCAAGTTGCTCGCACACCTCAGCCGTGAGGCCAGGGCCCGGCACTGACTCAATGATGGCAGCAAGACAGCCAGCAGCACGGCGATGACGGCCACCACGACGAGCAGCTCGATAAGAGTGAAGGCTCCCGGAGTGGAGGAGACGGTATCCACCTTCCCACCAACCGCGCGTCCGGCCCTCGTGCCGATGGCAAGCTCATCACTGAGCCGCGTCTTGTGCTCCGTCATCGGTGTCGGTGCGGTTCGCTTCATTTCTCGTCCTCATCACGTGGAGGCGGCAAGTCCGGCGTCCAATTCGTCCTTCCGCCCTGCAGTTCATAGAGCCGCGCCTCAAGATATTCTCTCAGGGTGCTCTCGCCAAAAGACATCCGGCCTCGTGCCTTCGCTGCCTGGTAGCCCCGCTCATAGGCATCAAGGGCTTGGGCGCGGTCCTTGTCTCTCAAATATGCTTCGCCCACAATCAGGTCGGCGAACCAACGGGACTCTTGCGGGAGGCTGTCTCGAAATGCCTCAATGTCCTTGCTCCCGCTCGGGCCCAGCAGGAAATCGGCTCCTTGTCTCTCGAGGGAGCCGGACGCAAGCAAGCGTGCGATCCCTTCCGCAGGAGCGATGCGATTGGGGTCGTCACTGTGCCATATCGCCAAAAACCTGCGAAAGGCGATTTCCCGTGACAAGGCCAATTGTCTCGCAGATTCGACGGACCACTGTTGGGCGATCTGTTCGGCGTCCCGGCGGGCATCGTCCGCCCGTCGGTACAGGTAGAAGCCGATATAAGCAGAACTGCACACAATCAGAAGCAGTAACCCGGCTACGGTAGTCGTGTATCGGTGCCGGGCAACGATCTTACGCAACAGATAAATCGAACTGATGGACTTGGCGACGATCGGCAAGCCCTCGAGCCACCGCTGGACATCGTCGCGCAGTCCGGCAGCAGATGAGTATCTCTGATCAGGGTCCTTGGCCAGGCACTTGAGGATGATGGCCTCCACGTCGGAATCGAACCGGCTGATGATTTGTCGCGGCCTGATCGGATCAGCATATTGAATGTTGTGCAGAACCTCAACCGCCAGGCCGGTGATATCGTACGGGAACTTGCCGGTGACCATCTGATAAAGCACGATACCCAGCGAGTAGACGTCTGTCCGCACGTCGATCAAGTCTGACCGACCGACCGCCTGTTCCGGCGACATGTAGGCGACAGTCCCCATGATGTGACCCGTCATGGTGGGCATGACGGTGTCTTCCGAGACGTCACCCAGACCGGTAGCCGTCTTGGCGAGGCCGAAATCCAGCACGTGCGGCTCGCCACGTTCGTCCACCAGTATGTTCGAAGGCTTCAAGTCCCGATGGATGACACCCCGTTGATGCGCATGGGACATGGCGTCGCAGATCTTGAGGAACAGGGCCATCTTCTCTCTCACCGCCAGGACCCTGCCCTGGACGTAACGGTCAAGGGGTTGCCCGTGGATGTACTCCATGGCAAAGTAGTATTGGCCGTGAGTGACTCCGCTGTCGCGGATGGCCACGATGTTGGGATGATTCAGACTGGCGGCAAGCTCGACCTCCTGTCGGAAGTAGCGTCGCGCCTTCGCCGAGGCGGTGAGGCTGGGAAGCAACACTTTGAGGGCCACCTTCGACCTGGTAGCCTTGTGCAAGGCCTTGTAGACCACGGCCTGGCCTCCGGCGGGGAGTTCCTGGACAATCTGATAACCTTCGATGGTAATCTCTGCCGATTGAGCCGATCCCTCTCTGTCGAAGGAATCCGCCGAGGCGTCCGGCATCGACTGGGTCGGCATCTGAGCCTGCCGCTGACCTTCTGACTGGTCCTTCTCGCCGGCGGGCAACGTGCCTGGGCCTGGGCGGGCGCCTGCGGAGGCATCGTCCTGCGAGCAAGCACGCTCCACACGCCGATGGCACCGGCGGCAGCCGGCAACATGCTCGTCCACCATCTGCTTCTCTGCTTCGGTGCATTGCCCTTTGGCGTATTGGAGTATCAGATCTTGCGTCAGACATCTTCTCATGTTGCACGACCGAACAAGAACACCCGTCAAAGGCCCGGACGTCCGCACGACTGCGTAGCGAAAAGCCCGGACATCTCTTTTTCACTCCGCCACCGGCGCACGTCGGAGAGACTCACCCCGACAAGGGCCGGCGTCACCGCATGCTTCGGCACAGCTTCTCGGCGTCCCGGAAGAGTCGGACAAGTCGCGCGGGCATCCAAGGTCTGTCCAGCAGCTTGGCAAACGACTGCTCCAGGGCCTCGTATGAATATGTAGAGATCTTCGTGCCATGATACAGTAAGGCGTTGGCAATCGCCGCAAAATAGACCGTGACCGCTACGGCATGCTTTGCCTCGGGCAAAGCGGCGCCCACCTCTCTCTTGGCGCGTCTGCGAATGTTTCTCATCGCAGCCAGGTCCGATCTCGGGTCGGTCAGGATATCGCCCAATCGGAGGCGTTCGGAGCGACGCCCGAGATCGCCCACCCACCGCCGCATGACCCGCACCCAACCGTTCGCCTGTCGATGGGGCCCGTCTTGCCACGTTTCATCCAGGCAGTTCCGGAGCAGCTCGGCCGCCGCCTCATCGCCCTCCATCCGGCCAACATCATCTGAATCGAATGTTATTCCCAGGAGCTGCGCCAACCTCTTCGGCGGCACATCCCGGATCGCGCCTTTGTCCATCATACTGCTCCGTACTCCATGTGACCACCTCAGCGCCGTCACTTGCCCGGCCGTCGATTCGTTCTACCTCTTGGTACGCAGATCACGCCGTTACCTTGCGCTATCTCGAAAAGATCTCCATCAGATCACGGATTTCCTGGTCTACCTCTTCGTCCGATCGCACGTAGTCCCGCATCCGGTTGCGCAAAGCCGCCTGGAAGCGCCGTTTGACGGTAACGATCATGTTGGCTGCCTGGGTGGTGCCAGGGACACCGAGACGCCTGCAAAGCTGGGCCAGCCCAGGTGACTCCTGACCGGCAACGATCGGACCCAGGACGTGCGCGTAGAACAGTTGCCAATGAACACCCTTTCCGTCTTGGGCGCAACCCTGCTTCACCTCGGCCAGCACCTCCTGCAGCAGCTCGCTCGCCCACACATACGTGAAGGCGTCCTCAGGTTTCATGTCCCTGGCTACAACCGATATGGAGCCTTCACCGACCTCCTCCAGCGCCGCAATCGCCTCCTTCGGCCGGCGTTTGGCCGCGGCCTCATGCCGATGAACACTGGTGACATATCGGTCCAACGCCGTTAGAAGGAACGTCCTGAACCTCCCCTTGTCCGCGTCGGCCTGTTCGATGAGTCGCCGGCCCAAGAAAATCTCGTGGAAGAACCCTTGGGTCAAATCCTTGGCTTGCTCGTTGTCGCAACCCTTCCGCCGGAGATAGCAGTAGACCGGCTTCCAGTATTGCTGAATCAGCCCATTCAGCGCCGCCCGGCGCTGGTCTGCGTTAGGCTTTGCGATGCTATCGATCTCGGACCACCGCGTGGTCTTGAATCTGCCCTCAGGGCCTCCTATGGTAGTCCTGTCGGATCGTTTCACTCTTGAGCTGTCCCTATGTAGACGATGGATGTGGGCAAAGCCAGGTCGTGCACAGTAGCATCGGAGATCGACACGGCCTGGACCGTTTCCGTCCCCGGCGGCACTCGCGCCAGATAGGGCATATAGAACGGCTCGGCCATGAGGCTCGGCTCTTCCGGAATGTCGGGCATCTGAATACCCGCCACCCACAGGTCCCCCGTGGCCGGGTCCTCGCTGAGGCTCGTGACCTGCCGCATCTGCGTGATCCGGATCGTACCGGCCCCCGAAAAATCGGCCGTGGAAATCTTGTAGATTATCGCCTCGTCCGGGTTCGCAAGGTCACACTGCCCGGAAGCCAGATACAACGTCCGCCCATCGGCGCTCACCTGCAACGCCAGCGGATCACGCACGCGAACCTCCCCGTCCGGCGACATCAGGCCCAACCGATCCAACAGAACCCCGTCGGGGCCGTACTTCCACACCATGTCACTCTCATTCAACGCATGGGCGTTCGCCACGTAGACATTCCCCAAACCGTCGACCTCGATCTCCCGAAGCTGGTCGCGGTCCTGGTTGTCGTTGGCGGGCGGGGGATCGTCAAAGATCCGAACCACCTGGTACGGCGGCTCCGCGCCCGCCTGCAAGGCAAGCTCCGCGGCCGCCACGTAAGCCTCCCGACCGGCCGGCGCCACGACCACCGGTACAACATAGGCCCTGCCCTGTTGGTCCAGAGCCACATCAAGAACGGGACGCCCAAAGGCGTCGGGACCGTCTCCGTGAAGCCCCACGTACACCGTCGCGGCCTCGTGATAGCGGGGATCACTGGCATAGGTGGTCGCCCCAGGCGGGATCACCTGCTCGACGACGCCGTCGATACGCAGGACCCCCTGGGCGGAGTTGACCAGATATAACGATTGGTCCGGTCCACGCACCAGCCGCACATTGTACTCCGTCGGCAGACCAGTCTGGGTATAGTCCAGCACGAACGTCATATCCGCTTTGAAGAGGCCGATGCAGTCTTCGCGGAGCTGCGAGAAGGCATAAAGACTCGTCATCCGACACTTGCCCATCACCATCAGCTCTCCCGGCAACGAAGCCGCCGCTCCCAGGACGACCGGCGGCCCGGAGGGCCAAGGCAGTGAAAAAGAAGACAGCGAGCCGCCCGTCCGCACCTCGGAAGCATCCGCCAAAGGCAGTTCCGGGCAAAGGTTCTTGCGCCTCCCGTCACCCAACGCCCAAGCCCAGGAGTCGATGTCACGTGAATCGACGTACCCGTCCCGGCTGAAGACCCCATCCAGACAGCGCAGACTGTCCTCGCCGTCGCTGAGCAATTCCGCCCGCCGGCCGCACGCCGCTATCATCCGAATGAAATCCTCCTCATCCGCCACGTCGTCCCCACTGAGGTCCATGCAGATGCCGTCGCAGTGGATCTCCGCCGCCTCACCGCCTACCAAGACCGAGGGACCGTCGGAACCGTTGAACGCCCGCATTTGACTGGCACCGAGGCCCACTGACGCGGCGTACACCGGCTGGCCGTACTGAACCAGCTCCAACTCCACCCACGTACCGTTGCTCAAATCCAAGCCCTGGGTCCACGCCCACACCTCGAACGTGCCGAGCCGCCCGCTGCCGAACGAACCCGGACGCCCCGCCGGAGGCGCCGGCACGCGACCGATCTCCACGTAATGGACCTCTCGCTCGGGATCATCATGTCCCAGCAGCTCCGGCACATCCGACAGGTACACCACCATTTCCAGGTCCGCGCCAGGGACCTCGAACAAATACGTGAACCGCACCAGCACCCGCGGGCCCTGGCACTTGCCGAAACGCGCCTTGGCCCGGGCCGCTTCGCCTGCCACCGCCCGCATCCGCATCATCCCGTTCGGATCGGGAGCCAGGCCCGTCACCACTTCAACGAACGTCGCCTCCGCCGTGTTGTTCGTCGAGACCCGATACTCGAACGCTTGAGCATCATCCAGCGTCAGTTCGCCCAAGGAAAAGCCCAAGGCCGGCCCCTCAGCCCTCGGGGCGAAGACAGCGGTCAGCTCGTAGTCGTCGTCAACCAGCACCGTCGTCTGCGCGGCATTGGGGTCTTGGACCTTGCCCTGCTCTACGGCCGTGCCTGTCCACGTCTGGAACTCGCTCGCGGAGTCCGCCGGCACCGCTTCGATCGTCAAGACCGTGCCGTGCGGGATCTCGAACTGCCCTTCCCCCGGCGCCACGACCGAGCCGGCTCCATAGCATGAGACCGTCAGGATTTGCATCACCGGCTCCCCCGCCGTGAAGCTCCAGACCTCCCCCGGATATGTGGTGGTACCGTCCGGCTCCACCTCGTCCACCCGCCAGTAGTAGGTCGTGCCGGGAACCAACGCACAGGGGATCAGACACTCCGTCGTCGTCCTGCGACCGATCAACTCGCCAGAACCAAGAGTGGCCTTGACACCCAGGTACACATTATGTGAAGAAGCGGTCTGCCCTGCCGTCCAACGCAACGTCCTCGACACCACACTTTGCGCCCCGTTGGCAGGCGAAGGATCATGTGCGGTCAGAGGAGGTTGCGGACCTACTGCCTGGAAGAGCGCCTGCAAGGTGTAGTCGCCGTCCACCGTGACGGTGGTGGTCGCTGCACTCGGGTCAGTCACCTTCCCGGCGTCTACGGCCGTACCGGTCCAGCCACCAAAGGACCAACTTGCGTCTGCCACCGCGGCAATCGTCAAGACAGTACCCTCGGGATACTGGAGAGTCCCTTCGCCCGGTTCGGTTACAGACCCGCCGGCCGTCGATGAGATCAGCAACGTGTGCTGGCGGGATGCGGCACTCACGAAATTGGCGCAGATCTCCATGTCCGAAGTCATCGTGACCGACGTTGGGTTGTCGCTGGACCAGATGTTGCCCGACCAATGACTGAAAGTATACTCGGGATCGGCTGTCGCCGTCATCTGCACGGTTGCGCCATATGCGTACTGGTATGTCCCCGCCGAAGGCTCGACGGTTCCTCCTTCGGTGGATGAAATGGTCAGCGTGTATTGGTCCGCACCGGTGGTGGAGTAGGGACACGTGAGAACCCGCCCCACGTTCGCCTCCACACCTTCGGCTCCGACTATATGGTCGGCAAATATCTTAAGGCTGCCCCCATTTGACGAGGTGCCCATGCCGGTCATGTTCCCCCCCAGAGAGCTAATGGCACCTTGCGCAATGGTTACAGTCGGTGCTGCGAGCAGGATCCCACCTCCGGCACCGTAGCCGGCTTCCAACTCAGCTTTTCCACCACCATCCACATCCAGCTCGCCCGCAATGTCGATACGTGTGGTAGCTTCGAGGGTAATCATGCCCCCACCGGCTGCCCCTCCGCCGCCACCCCCGCCGCCGCCGTCACTGGCACCGTGAATGCCATTGCCTCCCTCTACGCCGCCAGGACCACCTTTTGCCAGAGGTTGGCATGGGTCCTGCACCTGACCTCCCTGGTCAGCGCCCCCACCTCCGCCACCGCCGCTCCCCATGAACACGGAGAAGTCTGTAGAGGTATCCCCGTTGAGCCCGGGGGCAAGGTAGCCTCCTGGCTTTCCCCGGTATCCATCGATATGTGAGCGATCCCCGCCGAAACCTCCATCGCCGCCGAAGGGCCCTCCCCCTCCGCCACCACCGCCGCCGCCGTCCCAGTATGTCGCCGAGTCACTTGCCCCATCGCCACCTCGCCCCCCTCCGGCGCTGCCCATACCTCCGGTCACCAC
>JAFGJR010000202.1 GCA_016928975.1 Sedimentisphaerales bacterium
AGTAACATAAATCCATACAAAATAAACACTTATCACATCTTCTTGCAATGTCCCGACTTTTGACGCAGGCGTCAAACAAAGCCAATCGGCACAGGTGGTCCATGGACATCGAGAGCGGTCATGCAAAACAAACCCAATGGGCAGGCATGTGGGTCTTGTGGAACGACCCTGAGTGGGCGGGAACGGGCGTCCTGCCGCGCGAAACAAAGCCAATGGGCTGGGGCATGGTGGGCGACAACTCTCGCCTGGAAAGGCAGTTATGACGAGAACCATGTGTGCGCAAGACAAAGCCAATTGGCCGGAGCGGCCAGTGTGCATGGCACGCCCTGCGGACGGGACCTCGCGTGCGAAACAAAGCCAATCGGCAGGCACCGAGGTCCTGCGGCACAGGCCGGGTCGAGAGGGACGGCCGGCCTGACGTGCGAAACAAAGCCAATCGGCTGTTGAGGGCCGGGGTACTGGTCGATGCTGGACCTATTGTGCCCTGGCCACTATGATGGCAAGCGACGCTTCGGTCCCTTGGATGGAGATTCCGTCATGCATCGAGAAGATCGGATATCACGCCATTGCACCCAGACACGGCTTGTGACGTTGATGGCTTGCCTCGTCGTCGCCCTGAGTGCCGGCAGCCGGCTCGCCGGGGCCGGACAGGAGCAGAGCACCCTGGTGAGCGTCGTTCAAGGAGCGGTCAATGGGGCCTGCATCGAGCGCGACGGCCGCAGGGTGGTCGTCTACGGGGACCCGTTGCAGCGATGGAAGACGGCCGATATGGTGCTCTTCACGCATGGGCGTCGCGACGTCGTCTGGGCAGGCCAGTCACTCGTGCAGAACGGGGCTCAGTGCATCGTCCCGGCCGGCGAGGTCGAGCATTTCACCGAGGCGGAGAAGTTCTGGGCGGACTTCTGGGACAAGCGGCACCACGACTATGCGCAGCAGAGCACCAAGCGGCTGACCTCACCACTGAAGGTGAGTCGCGCCGTGCGGGAAGGCGACGTGATCGACTTGCAGGGGCTGGAGATCCAAGTGCTGGACACGCCAGGCTATACGAGGGGAGCGGCGTCCTACTTCGTGGACGTTAACGGGATCAAGTACGGGTTCGTCGGCGACCTGGTCTGCGGCGATGGGCAGTTGTTCGACCTGTACAGCCTGCAGGACGCCGTGACCGAGGCAAAGATAGGAGGCTATCACGGCTACGCGGGCAGGCTGGGACTGTTGATCCAGAGCTTGCGGAAGGTGGCAGCCCAAGGACCGGATATTCTCGTTCCGGCCAGAGGCCCGGTCATCGAGCAGCCACAAGCCGCGATCAGCCGGCTGATCGAAAGGGTCCAGGCGGCGTACGCCAACTACCTCTCCGTGAGCGCAGGACGCTGGTACTTCAAGGATCACTACGATGTCCTCGCGTCACGGGTGCTGGCAGACACGGCAAAGGTAGACTGGATGCCATATGCGAGAACCATCGAAAAAACCCCGCCGGACTGGATTGTCCCCATCGACAATTCACGCCTGCTGTTGTCGCGGGACCGCTGCGCTTTCCTGATCGATTGCGGCTCACAGGCCATCCTCAACCGGGTGCAGAAGCTCAAGGAGACCGGGCGGTTCATCTCTATGGACGGGCTTTTCATCACTCACTATCACGACGATCACACGGACCGGGTGAACGAGTTCCTGAGCGGATTCGATTGCCCCGTCTACGTCACGCCTGTGATGGAGGATGTCCTGCGGCGTCCCGGCGCCTACCGGCTGCCCGCGATGACGGCCAAGCCGATCACTCGCCTGAAGGTCGTCACCGACGGCTATCGCATGCGGTGGAAGGAATTCGTCCTGACGTTCCACGACTACCCCGGGCAGACGATCTACCACGACGCCCTGCTCGTGGAGAAGGACGGCGGCGAGAAGGTCTTCTTCATCGGCGATTCCTTCACGCCGTCCGGCATGGATGACTACTGTCTCCAGAATCGCAACTTCCTCCGTGACGGAACGGGGTACCTCTGTTGTCTGGACTGCCTGAGGAGCAAGGTCCCGCCGGAGGCGCTGCTGATCAACGAGCACGTGACGGAGGCTTTTCGATTCGACGCCGACCAGATCGGCCTGATGGCCAAGGCCCTGGAGCAACGGAGGTCGCTTCTGAGCGAGCTATTCCCGTGGGACGATGTCGACTATGGGATCGATGAGCAGTGGGCCCGCGTCTTTCCCTACGGCCAGGAGGCAGCGCCGGGGAGGCAGGCAGAGGTCGCTGTGAAATTGCTCAATCACTCTCCGCGGCGCACCGTGTTCACGGTGCGACTGAACGTCCCGCCGGGATTCGAGAGTGAACCCGGGGCACAAAGCGTCGCCGCGAATCCACGCGAAGAGGTGGAGGCCCGGTTCCAGGTCAAGGTGCCGGACTCTCCTGCCGGTTCCATCCATGTCATCACCGCCGATGTCCAGTTCGGCCCGTGGGACCTGCGACAATGGTGTGAGGGCCTGATCAGGATCTCGCGCGTCGAGTAGGCCGCACCCGGCGATTTCAACCTCCGCGGGGCGGCTGCCCGCCTTCGTCTCCACGCCACGTGCGATTACTCACGATTTTGTTGCAGCCGTCCCCTCAACGGCTATAATGCCCCTCCATGTGTGTGGTACGCGTGTTCCGGGAGCAATGCAACGAAAGGATGTGGTATGGAGTTCAACTTCCTTGACACCGCCGTGTTCATTGCCTTCGTTGTCGCGGTCATCACGACGGGCCTGATCAAGAGCCGTCACGAGAAGACCAGCGAAGACTACTTCCTGGCCGGGCGAGGGCTGAAGTGGTGGCTGATCGGCTTCTCCCTGATCGCCGCCAACATCTCGTCCGAGCAGTTGGTCGGCATGAGCGGCAACGCGGCCAGTCACATCGGTCTGGCCATCGCCAGCTATGAGTGGATGGCAGCCATCACGCTCGTCGTTGTCGCCTTCGCCTTCCTGCCCTACTTCCTGCGGGCCGGCATCTACACCATGCCCGAATTCCTCGAATACCGCTATAACACGACGGCCCGGACCATCATGGCCGTCCTGACATTGCTCGTCTACATGCTGCTCTTGGGCTCGGTCACCTACTCCGGAGCGTTGACCGCCCATACGATGGCCGCAAAGATGGGCTACGACGTGTCCGTTCTGACCGCGTCGCTCGTCATTGGCATTATCGCGATGATCTACGTCGTAGCCGGAGGCTTGAAGGCCTGCGCGTGGGCCGACCTGATTCAAGGCAGCGCCCTGATTGTCGGCGGAGCGATCGTCATGATCTTCGCCTTCAGGAAGCTCGGCGATGCCACGGGCGCGCTTGCCTACGTTGAGGACGTCAAGACCGGTGCCCTGGGAGTCAAGACGTTCGCGCAGGACACAGGAGCGATCGACCGGTTCTGGGAGTTGAACAAGGTCCGCATGAACATGTTCCTGCCGAAGGACGACAAGAC
>JAFGJR010000203.1 GCA_016928975.1 Sedimentisphaerales bacterium
GGGCGTGCGGCCTTTGGGGGTGTTGTTGAAGACCAGCAGTTGGCGGCCGTCCTGCAAGGTCACGGCGTCGATCCCGGAGTTCGGGTTCGGCATGTCTGTGGCGGTCAACTCGCTCCAGGTCCGGCCTTCGTCTTGCGACCAGCACTGGGAAATGAAGCCGGTGCCCCGTGTGCGGCAGAGCATCTGGAGCCGGCCGCCCGCGTATTGCAGGATCGTTGGTTGAATCACGCCGATTTTGTTGGGATCATTGAGAGGTCCGATGACGGTCCAATTCTCCAGGTCCTTCGTGACTTCCAGGTGGATGCGCCAGCCCATGTTCTCGCTGCTCGACGGGCAGAGAATCCGGCCGTCGCGGAGCTGGACGGGCTTGTCCTTGATCGGCCCGACGACCTCCGGAGGCAGCCGCCGGCGGCCTTGCCAGGTCTTGCCGTTGTCTTTGGAGGTGACCATCTCGCCCCACCATTGGGATGGCGTGGGCCCGACCTTGAAGAACAGCACCAGCGGCCCTTTCTTCGGCTGCAAGAGCACCGGATTCCAGCAGGGGAATCGTTTCTGAGGCGACATGACGCCGTTGGCTACCTCCACGGGCTTCGACCACGCGCCCTTGTCCCAGCGGGAGACCCAGATCCCCACGTCATCCTCGCCTTCATCGGTCCCGGCGAACCATGCGGCCAGCAGTCGGCCGTCTCGCGTCTCGACGATCGTGGAGGCGTGACATCCCGGCGTCGGAGCACCATCCAGCGGGAAAATCAGCTCCGCGCTGACCACGGGCGATTGCGCCGATGTGATGACAGTCCCCCAACCGATGATGGAAATGACTGTTGCGAGCAGCCTCAGTGTTCTCATGGCATGCACCTCGAATCTCCATTTTCGGGTCACGTGTGGCTTCAGCCGACAACCAATATGGTAATCCACTGTGACCCGCCGGTAAAGCTCGCGCCTTGCGTTTTGGCCCTGTTTTGGGTATTCTGAACGTGGGCAAGGATTTCTGTGTTCCGTTGGACAAGTAGAAGTGGCAGATCCAAAAGAGCTACGCGTTCGCAATCAACTGGTGAGCCGGGACCAGGTCGTGTCCGGATGCGTGTTCGATATCAAACGGTACGCGATCCACGATGGGCCGGGGATTCGCACGACGGTCTTCTTCAAGGGCTGTCCGCTGCGCTGCCGATGGTGCCACAATCCCGAGAGCTGGCGTCCGGCCCCCGAGATGAGCCTACGGCTCAGTCGTTGCGTGCGGTGCGGGCGATGCGTCGAACTGTGCCCGCAGGAGGCCGTATCTCTCCTGGAGAATGGGCCGGTGACAGACCCCGAACGGTGCACCCTGTGCGGGGCGTGCATCGCCGCGTGTCCCGCCGGAGCGAGGGAAATCATCGGGCGGGCAATGACGGTGGATGAGGTAATGGCACAGGTAAGGAAGGATACGATCTTCTACGACCAGTCGGGCGGCGGCGTGACCTTCTCCGGCGGCGAGCCCCTGATGCAGCCGGCGTTTCTGCTGGCGCTGCTGGCCGCCTGTCGAGCCGAGGGGATTCGCACCGCTGTCGATACGACGTGCGATGGGGAGCCGCCGGTCGTCCAGCGGGTCGCGGAGAGCGCCGATCTGTTGCTCTGCGATATCAAGCACGTGGATAGCCGGTTGCATGAGCGGTTCACCGGCGTGGGCAACGAGCGAATCCTGAGCAATGTCCAGATGCTGGCGCGTATTGCGAAGGAGATTCACATCCGGATCCCGATCGTGCCGGACTTCAACAGCGGCCGGGACGACATCGAGCAGACGGCCCGGTTCGTGCAGTCATTGAAGACGGTTCGCCGGGTCGATATCCTGCCCTACAATCGCGGCGGCCTGGAAAAGGCCGTGCGCCTGACCGGCCAGATCGATTTGATGCAGGCCCAGGTCCCGAGCGATGATACAATGTCGGGAATCGCAGAGACCCTCAGAGGGTACGGATTCGAGGTCAAGATAGGAGGCTGAGGAGAAGTACGAATATCGAAATCCGAAATCTGAAACAAATTCAAAGCAGGAATCTCAAATGTCCAAAACGCTGGCGCTGTGCGGTGGGAGCCCTTTGGGATTTCGAGTTCTGGTCATTCGTGCTTGTTTCGGATTTCGTGCTTCGAATTTCGGATTTCCCCGCGGTTGCGTGGAGTTGATATGATGAACGAACGAGTGGCGAAGCTGCGGCAGCAGAGCATCGAGGCCAAGCCCTGCATCTCCTCCGAGCGGGCGGAACTGATGACCGCGTTCTATCAAAGCGATGTCCCCCTGCGGGAGTCGGTGCCGGTCTGTCGGGCGCTGGCCTTCAAGTACCTGATGGAGCGCAAGACGATTTGCCTCAACGAGGGCGAGCTGATCGTCGGCGAGAAAGGCCCGGCGCCTAAGGCTACCCCGACCTATCCGGAGCTATGCTGTCACAGTCTTCAGGACCTGCAAATCCTCAACGATCGCGAGAAGATCCCGTTTGCCGTCTCGGAGGACGTCCGCCGGGTGTATCGCGAGAAGATCATCCCCTTCTGGACGGGCAAGACGATGCGGGAGAAGATCTTCCGCGAGATGGACGAGCCCTGGCACCACGCGTATGGGGCCGGGATGTTCACCGAGTTCATGGAGCAGCGATCGCCCGGCCATACCGTGCTCGACAACAAGATCTATCGCAAGGGCATGCTCGACTTCATGCAGGATATCCAGCGAAGCCTCCACAATCTCGACTACCTCAATGACCCGCAGGCTTACGCCAGAGAGCAGGAGCTCGAAGCCATGCTCATCTGCATCAAGGCCCTGATCCGCTTTGCCGAGCGCCACGCGGAAAAGGCCAGAGAGCTTGCGGCTCGCGAAGCGAATCCGCAGCGAAAGGCCGAACTGGAGCGGATCGCCGAGGTCTGCTCGCACGTCCCCGCGCACGCCCCGCGCGACTTCCGGGAGGCGCTGCAATACTATTGGTTCGTGCACCTGGGCGTGACGACGGAGATGAATCCGTGGGACTCGTTCTGCCCGGGCCGACTGGACCAGCACCTGTATCCGTTCTACAAAAAGGGCCTCGAAGAGGGGACTCTGACGACCGAGCAGGCCAGAGAGCTCCTACAATGCTTCTGGATCAAGTTCAACAACCAGCCGGCCCCGCCGAAGGTCGGCGTCACCGCCGCCGAGAGCGGCACGTACACGGACTTCGCCCAGATCAACACCGGCGGCATGAAGGAAGACGGCTCCGACGGGGTCAACGACGTGACGTATCTGGTTCTGGACGTGGTCGAGGAGATGCGCCTGGTGCAGCCGAGCTCGTCGATCCAGGTGAGCAAGAAGAACCCCGACCGGTTCATCCAGCGTGCGGCCCGGATCATCCGCACCGGCTTCGGCCAGCCCTCCGTCTTCAATTGCGACCTGATCGCGCAGGAATTGATCCGCATGGGCAAGTCCGTCGCCGATGCCCGCAACGGCGGCTCCAGCGGCTGCGTCGAAGTCGGCGCCTTCGGCAAGGAAGCCTACATCCTGACCGGCTACTTCAGCCTGCCCAAGGTGCTGGAGTTGACTCTGAACAATGGCATCGACCCGAGGACCGGCAAGCGAATCGGCCTGGAAACCGGCGAGCCCACGCAATTCGGCTCGTTCGAGCAGCTTTTCGAGGCCTATCGCCGGCAGCTCAACTACCTGATCGACGTCAAGATGCGGGGCAACAACATCATCGAGCGTCTATACGCGACCCACATGCCCGCACCATTCCTGTCGGTGCTGATCGACGACTGCATCGCCAATGGCCGGGACTATCATGACGGCGGCGCCCGCTACAACACCAACTACATCCAGGGCGTCGGCCTGGGGACGATCACGGACGCCCTGACCGCGATCAAGTACCACGTCTTCGACAAGAAGACATTCACGATGGCGGACCTGCTGGCCGCGCTTCGAGCCGACTTTGAGGGCTATGAAGACCTTCACGCAACGCTGCGGCAGAGGACTCCCAAGTATGGTAATGACGATGATTACGCGGACGACGTGATGCGGTCGGTCTTTGAGACATACTTCCAGGCCGTGGATGGCCGGCCCACCGCCCGGGGCGGCCGCTACCGCATCAATCTGCTGCCAACCACCGTCCATGTCTACTTCGGCGCCGTCATGGGCGCGACGCCCGACGGCCGCAAGGCAGGTCTGCCTCTATCCGAAGGCATCTCCCCGGTCCAGGGCGCGGATCGACAAGGCCCGACGGCGGTCCTCAAATCCGCCGCCAAGATGGATCACGGCCGCACCGGCGGCACGCTGCTCAACATGAAATTCACCCCTCAGGTCCTCGAAGGTGACGACGGCCTCGTGAATCTCAAGGACCTGATCCGTGCGTACTTTCGCCTCGACGGCCACCACGTCCAGTTCAACGTCGTGGGCGCCGAGACCCTGCGCCAGGCACAGGCCAAGCCCGAGGAATATCAGAACCTGATCGTCCGCGTCGCCGGCTACAGCGACTACTTCGTCGATCTCGGCAAAGACCTCCAAAACGAAATCATCGCCCGCACCGAGCAGAAGGCGTTCTGAAGGGGATAGCCACAGAGTGCACCGAGGACCCAGAGAGTGGAAGCGAAGCTGACATTCAAATATGATCGTGAGGCCGACATCCTCCATATCGACAAGTGCCCGCCGCATGTGGAGCAGGAGTCAGAAGAGCTGCCGGATGAGATCATCGCGAGGCTCAACCCCGACACCCGAGAAGTCGAGAACCTGGAGGTGTCGTTCTTCTCAACGCGCCTCCTGCGGACGGACCTGTTTGAACTGCTGGTCGGTGCTGATCTGCGGCTCACCGGTGCCAACGGCAGCCGGTCAGAGTACCGACTGTGTCGAAGGGAAAGGCGGCTGGACGACCAAGGCATAGTTCGGGGGATTGATTGCAGGACGTGACGATCTACACGGATGGGGCGGCGGAGCCGAACCCTGGACCGGGCGGCTATGGGGTCGTGCTGATTTGCGGCCACCATCGCAGGGAGCTCGCGGGTGGGTTCGCCCGGACCACGAACAACCGCATGGAAATCCTGGCGGCGATCAAGGGACTCGAAGCGCTCAAGGCTTCCTGCAAGGTCCGGCTGCACAGCGATTCCCAATATCTCGTGAACGCCATGACGCTGGGCTGGGCCCGGCGCTGGCAGGCCCACGACTGGAAACGCAACCGTCACGACAAGGCTGTCAATCCGGACCTGTGGGAGCGCTTGATCGCCCTGTGTGACACGCACGAGGTGCAGTTCGTCTGGGTGCGGGGCCACGCGGGCCACCGCGAGAACGAACGCTGCGACTACCTCGCCGTCCAGGCCGCCCAACAACCCAATCTCCCTGCGGACGAAGGCTACAGGGAGCAGTCCCAGCCGCAGGTAGAAGCCCGGCGGCGACTCACTGTGACAGAGATCCACTCGACGGCGAAGATTACTGAAGAAGGGCAGCCTTGCCGAAAATGCTCCACGCCGGTAGTCAAACGCACCCCACGCCATCACAAACGTAAGCACGGCCAGTCCTACTACTACGAGTACTACCTTTACTGCCCCACGTGCTGTACCCAGTACATGACCGACGATGCCAAACGTCTATACGCGTGAGAGGTTCCGAGCACATCGACCACCCACGTTGTCGGTTGGCCTGCCTGCGTGTGGCATAGCGTCATCTTCATGACACGGCGAAGGACGGGGTCTATCGTCGTTTGGGTGGCGCCGTTTCCTCGGGGGGTCGCAGATCCGGCGTCGTGGAGGTGGGGTCCTCGACGATGGCGTACAAGATGCCGGTGGACGAGTCCAGACCCGCCCCCTTCACGCCGCTGACCAGGAGCAGACCCTGCGAGGCGATCACCGGGTAATTGAGCGGCGTATCGCTCGCGAATCGGGCGATCTGCCGGCCCTGGGCATCGACGACGTACAGGCAGCCATCATCGCTGGCGGCGTAAAGGTATCCCTCACGATCCGCAGCCAGCGTGAAGCTTCTTGCAGAGCCCAGTTGTGTGGCCCACTTGATCCGGCCGGTGTTGGGATCGACCGCTCTCACGAACGAGTCATCCAGGCCGGCGTAGATCGTCCCGTCCGGTCCCACGACCGGCTCCGACCAGCTCTCGACCCCGAGGCAGCTTCGCCCGCAGGGCACAGTGCCGGGGTCAGCCAGATCCGCTGTCCAGGCGATTGAGCCGGTCTTTGCGTCGATGGCGTAGAGGTGGCTGTCGTCGAGGAAGGTCTGATAGACCAAGCCGTTCTCGCCGACGACGGGACCGGCCAGCGGTCCTGCCTCCGGGTCGCAGGCGGCCTCCCACTTCGGTCTCAAGGAGCCTGGCTCAAACGCCCACAGGCTGGCTTGACTCCAATCCAACACGTACGCCGCGCCGTCCGGTCCTACCGCCGGCGAGGCGAAGCTCATCCCGTACTCGGAAGGCCAGAAGCTCCGGAACTGACCGTCGCGAGGGTCCAGGACACTTGCGGCTGCGATCAGCCTGCCGTCCGGGAGGATCGCCGGGGCGCAGGCCATCGGTCCCATGTGGTAGGAGCTTCTCAACTGCCCATCCGGCGCGATCTCATGAAGGCCGTCGCCCTGCGTGCTTACGTAGAGGGTCCCATCGTCCCCGACGGTGGGAGCTTCGAGAATCGAATCATGGATGTCACAGGTCCAGAGGAGTCTGCCACCGGGATCGAGGGTGCAGACCTGCCCATCATAGGTCGCCACGTGGATTCGTCCGTTCCAGCCGATGACGGCTCCGCCTGCGATGATGCTGGGTGTCTCAAAGCGCCACCGAATGCAACCGAGCTTCGGCCCCGAGTCGCGGCTTCGCCCGGTTCGCTGGAAGTTGCCTCCCAACGTCCTCCACCGGGAGGGGATATTGGGGTCAGATGCGGCGGGATAGATCGAGAAGAAGCCTGTGTACGCCACTTGCAGGGCGGACTCCGAGGGAGAAGCCGTCGCCAGGCGGATCAGGCAGACATCGGATCGTATGGCTTGCGGGACCTGCCAGGAGAGGCTATTGGCGGAAGTGACATTGTTGTCGAGGATCTGCCAGCGGGTGCCCGCGTCGGTACTGAGCTCCGCGCGGAGCTGGCCCTCGGCCGGCCGGCCTTGCCATGCAATCGACTGGGTTGTTCCGCCGATAAGGAGTTGGCCGCCTCGAGGTTGAAGGAGGGTGATTGGCGATAGCGAGTATTCATCCGCCCCGATGTCCATAATCCCATCGATCTTGCGTGGCTGGCCGTCCACGTCCACGGCGTCGGATGAAACCAGGGCCGCGGGGTCCCCCGCCCCAATGCAAGGCGACTCCGGCCGCAGGTGCAGGTCGGCAAAGCTCTCGTTGCCTGCTGCATCGGTCGCCAGCGCGCCAAGCACACTGCGTCGGCGAGTCTGGCCGGGCTTGGGCCACTCCACCAGGAGCGGGTCATCGTCGATGTTGTGATGGCCTTGCGCATTGTTGAAGGGGATGCGGAGATCGCCGGGATTGCCGTCCTGAACGCAGCAGTAGACCACCTGCACGCGATTGCCACAGATCTGGGCGGCCTGTCCAGAGCCCGTGGTATCCTTGTTGGCCCAGAGAATCGAGCTCGAAATACGCCCATAGCCTTCCGGGCA
>JAFGJR010000204.1 GCA_016928975.1 Sedimentisphaerales bacterium
ACGGCGTGACGTAAGGGTGTATAGTATGCCATAGGTGGGTCCCAATTCGGCGCCGACGTGGGGCCCTTTTACATGCCGATTTCCAAAGAAGACCGGGAAGTACTCCGCCCAGATCCAACGTGACGGCAAGATCACTCGTCTCGGCACATTCGACACAGCTATCGAGGCTGCCCGAGCCTACGACGCCAAGGCCCTCGAACTCTTCGGCCAATTCGCCCGCCTGAACCTGCCCCAAGAGCACGAGTGCCCGACCCAACCGCAATCAGTGGCTCGGCAGATCAAGGTCACTCAGGATCACGGGAGTCACTGGCCTGATAGGACGGATAGGATGAATCGGACGACGAGTGGCAGCGGCAAGCGAAGCCCACGGAGCTTGCCGATGGCCCGGCCGCCCTGACACGCCCAGCCCGAGTGCACAGGATGGGCGGGTCCCCCGCCCACGCGGATTCTGGCTTATTGTCCATCCTTCGGCAGATCATCAGTGAGGCCCTGGAGGGCATGCGCATCGTCGGTCGCCCCGATCTTCTGGTAGAGGGCCAATGCCTTCTCCCAGTACACTAGCGTTTGCGCGAGGTCGCCGCGCATTCGGTAGATCAGACCGAGGATGCCGTATTGGTCGGCTATATCTTTGAGTCGGCCCATCTTCTGGTGGATTTCGAGGGCCTTCTTGTGCATCTTCTCGGCCCCGTCGAGGTCGCCGCGTTTTCGCTGGATTCGGCCAAGGTTGCTATATTGGTAGGCCATGCCTTCGAGCCGCCCGAGCTTCTGGTCGATTTCGAGCGCCTTGTTGTACGTCTTCTCGGCCCCGTCAAGGTCGCCGCGTGCTTGGTAGATCAGCCCGAGATTACCATATTGGTTGGCCATGCCATCGAGCAACCCCAGCTCTTGGTTGATTTCGAGCGACTTGTTGTGCATCCTCTCGGCCTCGTCGAGGTCGCCGCGTGCTTGGTAGATCAGGCCGAGACTACCGCAGTCGCTGGCTATGCCTTCGAGTTGCCCGATCTTCTGGTGGATCTCGAGCGCTCTCCTGTGCATTTTCTCGGCTTCGTCGAGGTTGGCGCGTATCTGGTAGATCAGGCCGAGATTACCATAGGTGATGGCTACGCCTTCGAGTTGCCCGATCTTCTGGTGGATTTCGAGCGACTTGTTGAGCATCTTCTCGGCCCCGTCGAGGTCGCCGCGTTTTAGCTGGATTACGCCGAGATTGCCGTAAGCGTTGGCCATACCTGCGAGCCGCCCCAGCTCTTGGTTGATTTCGAGTGCCTTGTTGTGCATCTGCTCGGCTGCGTCGAGGTCGCCGCGTGTTCGGTAGATCAGGCCGAGCTTGTTGTACGCGTCGGCCACGCCTTTGAGCGACCCGATCTCCTGGTTGATTCTGAGCGATCTATTGCATATTCTCTCGGCCTTGTCCAACTCCCCGAGTGACCTATAGAGATATGCCAACTCGTTCAGCCATAAAAGGGCGTGGTCTGCCAACTGTCCTTTCGGCTGCTCGCCGATGTCTGCGATCCGCTGTTCAAGTTCAGCGATTCGAAAGTGCTTCTCATGGACATCGAGGTTGCCGGCGAGCAAGATGTCTCCGGCGTAACTGTCTTGCTGGCCGGCCAGGGCGGTACTCTGCTCGGAGACAAATTCGAAGTGGTGGCTCACCCAGGACCACAGGTCGCGGGCGCGGGTCGATAGCAGTCGCGAGACGTAATCCGGGAGCCAGAAGACTACCGGACATTGATACCTGGATCGCCATAGCTCTCGGCTGACGTTGAGGCCCTGCAGCACTCTGTCTGCGTTGTGGGAGCCGAGCGTCTTCTCCGCGTTCACGACAAAAACTGCCCGCGGATTGGTATCTGCCGTCTGATGCTGCGCGAAATCGAAGATGTCGAGCGCGTCGTCAGGGACTCGGACGACGGTGATATTCTTCACTTCGCTCATGATGTGCTCGATGATATGGTCGCGCAGCGCGGGGCTATTGCAGATCGCGAGACTCAGCGAGAAGGTGCCCTCTGAGATGGTGAGCATTCGACGAAAGGCGTCGAGCTCGGCTCGCTGATAGGCGGTTTGCTCGAATGGACGGGGTGTTGCTTTCTTCGTGGTCATCGCTTCGTTCGTTTCGGCAGCAGAGGGTTGAGCCCGTACCATTCTTTATCGTTCAAGTACTGCAGGATCGCGCGATTCGCAAGCAGGTCCATGCAGAACGAATCGTTGTCTGCGCTGCGCTTGAGCTCGTGGGTCTTTCGTACTTGCTCGATGATCTTCCAGTGCTCCTCGCGCAATTGTCGTGCATAGGAGTGTGTAGCCTTCTTTGCCACCGTGTCCACGGTTGACTTGGTGAGAGGCAAATCGCCCTCGACAAGTGAATCGCGAATGAGCGTGACGAGAAAGCGAGGTTGTCCGCCGCTATCCTCTACGACTTTGTCTCTCACGGCGTTGCTCGCGAATACGTCCTTCTCCTCGACGCCGGCTTTCCGCAGCCGGCGGGCGATGATCGCCCTGAACTTCTCGAAGCCTGGCGCGTGCTTCTCGCCGTCGTGGTCAAAGATCTTGGTCATCGGGACGACCGGTGGTGCTGTCATGCTATACAGATTGGCGATCTCCCGCTCTTTGCAGGAATAGGCAAGTGCCAGAGGTATGGTGTAGATCATGTGACACTTGAAGGCGGTGAGCTGCGCGTGCCTCGTCAGGAAGAGTCGCTCCGCGACCGAGCCGCCACTCTCTGGTCGTGGCACTACTGAAAGCTTGTCCAGGTCATCGATGATGATCGCCAGACCCGCGTACCCCTTCTTCGCCACGTGCTGTATGGCTTCGCCGAGGACCTCGTTGGCCGCGGTGATCCACGTATCGGTCACTGGCTCAAGGGCCTTTCGAATCTGATCCCGCGTGCTTGGGCTGCTTTTGATCGCTGCCGTGAACTTGCCGAGGCCGCTCTCCAGTTCAAGCGATTCGAGCTTGACCTCCGTGCCCAGAAGGGTCTTCAGTTCCTCCAGTCGCTGTTTGAAGTAGCCCGGCTTCAAGGTGATGTGAAGACGCTCCCGAAATTCGCTCGCCACCTGTCGTATGATCGCTATCAGCACATCAGGGAAATCGGCATCACTCGGGTCGATGTCTTCGAGAATCTGGCAGAAGACAGTGAAGAAGCGATCCTCGGCGCTTTCGAGTTCATTCTGCACCCGGCGCAGCTCGGTACTCTTGCCGCTGCCGATATGTCCGGCGAGCAGGTGGAACGTAGCTTTCTCCGAGAGCCGGATCGGCTTGGTCAGTCTTGGCACGAGGTCCGAACTGCCGCGTACGTCGTCGAGGGGGACGTAGAGATCATTGTCTTCGCCAGACAAAGGGGCCGGATCAAATGCTCGGTAGATCCTCTTGAGGTCTACAGCCATCTGCACGCTCCATTGTGTAACCGATAACCACTCTCATTATCGGTTTGCGACTCCCTGCTGTCAACGTGAAGAAAGCGACCGCCGACCTGAGCCGAAGCCTTTCTATGGCGTCATCGTGGCCACGGCGGTATCTTCCCTGTTCTTCTCTATCTTGACAGTGACAAGATCGCCGCAGTTATAGGTCCTATCGGTCCCGTTCGTCCTATTGGTCCTGTGCTCTACCTGGACCATGAAGTAGCGCTCGGCACGGCCGGCGGGGCGGGGGGCGGTGGTCTCGATCAGGACTTGGGCGGTTTCGCCGATGAATTGCGAGCGGAATTGCGTCTGGAGAGTCAGATCGAGGTCGCGGAGGGTGCGGGAGCGGGCTTTCTTGACTTCCGCGGGGACTCTGGGCTGCATCTTGGCGGCGGGCGTGCCTTGACGGGCGGAGAAGACAAAGACGTGCATCTTCGCGAAGGCCACTTCCTTGGCCAGAGCCACCGTTTGGTCGAAGTCGGCGTCGGTCTCACCTGGGAAGCCCACGATAATATCAGTCGTTATGGCGGGGCGGTCTAAGCGGGACCGGATCAGGGCGACCTTGTCGCGGAAGTCGTCGGCGGTGTAGGGGCGGGCCATGCGGCGGAGGATGCTGCCCGAGCCCGACTGAAGGGACAGGTGCAGGTGCGGCATGATATTGGGATGGGCGGTGAAGACGTCCATCAGGCGGGAGGTGACGTCCGCCGGGTCAAGCGAGCTGAGGCGAATGCGGGCAAGATTGGGGATTTGGGCAACCCTGTCCAGCAGGGCGGGCAGGTGGATGTTCTCCGGGTCCGGCCAGTTACGCCGGCGGGTGGTGTCGTAGCCGTAAGCGCCGAGATGGACGCCAGTTAGGACGATCTCCTTATGGCCAGCGGCGACGAGGGCGGCCGCCTCGGCGAGAATTTCTGCGGGCATTTTGAAACGAACAGCCGGACGCGCCGTCGGTATAATGCAGTAAGAGCAGGACGAGTCACAGCCGTCCTGGATCTTGAGAAACGCTCTGGTCTGATCTTGAAAACTCGTTAGCGAGGGCAACTCTTCCTGCGGCTGTAAGTCGTTTTTGGACTTGACTTTGTCGTCACTTGGTGGTCTAATAGAAGAGTCGCAGTGCTTGGCGCATCGCGTATCTGGGGTGGTTGCTTGAGTGGCGACCAGGTAGCGCAGGGTGGCGGTAAGGTCGCGTCGGTCCTTGACAACATGGACGTTCTCTCCTGCGGCTTGCAGTTCGCCCGTGGGGACCAAGGGTAGACAGCCGCAGATTACCACAGCCTCGGGGTGATGCTTCTGGGCTAACTGCGTGAAATGGCGGCTTTTTGAGGACGCAGTGTGAGTGACACAACAGGTATTGACGATCACCAATTGCGGCTGCTGCGACGGATCGACTTGGCGAAGGCCTTGCGATTCGAGGAACTGGCGAATCTGCTGGCTTTCGTATTGGTTGACCTTGCAGCCGAGAGTTAATATGGCGAAACTTCCGAGCATATGGTATAATCTAAGCTTGTTGAGACCTGTTTACAAGATGGATACAGAGTGCCCACCGGACCGGATGGGAGGTTCATCATGGCAGTAGGATCTGATGCGATTTGGGCGGTTGACCTCGGCAATAACTCCCTTAAGGCCCTGCACCTTGTGGGGGTTGGCGACGTGGTCCAGGTCATCGGCTTCGATCACATCCCCCACGGCAAGATCGTCTCCAGCGCCGGCGTCAGCCCGACCGAGCGTGCAGAACTGATCGCCATCACGCTGCGGCAGTTCGTGCAGCGAAACGAGATCGAGTACGACCCGCTGATCATCTCGGTGCCCAGCCAGAACAGCTTTGCCCGGTTCGTCACGCTTCCGCCCGTCGAAACCAAGAAGATCCCGGAGATTGTCCAGTTCGAAGCCGCTCAGCAAATCCCATTCGACATCAGTGAGGTCCAGTGGGATTATCAGCTTATGAGCGATCCAGAAAGTCCAGAAAAGCGGGTGGGGATCTTTGCGATCAAGAATGAGGTGGTCAGCTCGGCGTTGGAGCAGTTTGAACGGGAGGACTTGCAGGTGAGCTACGTGCAGATGGCACCGATGGCTCTCTACAACTACCTCTTGTTCGACCGGGCGGACCTGGTCAACTCCGACAAGCGGGCCACAGCGGTCGTCAACATCGGGGCCGACACAACCGATTTGGTCATATGCACGGCGTCGAACGTGTGGCAGCGCTGCATCGTCATGGGCGGCAACGCTTTCACACAGGCCATCGCGGACGCCTTCAAGCTCAACCCGGAGAAGGCGGAGAAGCTCAAGCGTACGGCGCCCGTCAGCAAGTACGCTCGCCAGATCTTCCAGGCCATGAGGCCCGTATTCACCGACTGGGCCTCTGAGGTGCAGCGGTCCATCGGGTTCTACACCAGCTCGAATCCCGATGTGAAGATCGCGCGCGTGGTGGCCATGGGCGGCGGGACGAGACTGCGCGGGTTGCTCAAGTACTTGCAGCAGACGCTGCAGATTCCGGTGGAGAAGCCGGACACGTTCAAGCGGCTGGCCCTGGCCCCCGGCCTGTCGAGCGCGAAGTTTCATGAGAACGTATCGGACTTCGGCGTGGTGTACGGGCTCGGTCTGCAAGGGCTGGGGATGGCCCGCATCGAGAGCAACCTGCTGCCCACGAGCGTCGCTCGGTCGATGGCCTGGGCGGGCAAGAGGAAGTTCTTCATCGGTGCGGCGGTGCTTCTGCTGGCCGTCTCGCTGATGTGCCTGGGACGGGTGGGATGGGACCGCACCGTTTATGCCCGCCAGAGGGACACGCGGGTGAAGGCCCAGCGCGTGGTCGCCCAGGCCCAGGAGATTATCCAGAGCAAGGACAACATCGGGCAGAAGGAGACGAGCATCCAGGATCAGGCAAGAAAGCAGTTCGAGCTGTTCGAATACCGCGACATCACGGCGAGACTGCACGAGCTTCTGGTCTCCGCACTGCCGAACGCGAAGAACAATCCGGACCAGGAATCGCTCCACGAGGCGTTCGCCGCCGGCGATGTGGCCAAAGTCATGGCGGTACCCAGGAACAAGAGGGAGCAGCTCTTTATTACTCACATGTCCATCTACTTCGCGGACAACCTGGCCACCGCCCAGTTCAACAAGACGGCCCTGATGCGCCGGGACCAGGCGCAGGGGATGATGGGCGAGGAGAGCTCGCTGTACGACGAGGCGATGATGGCTGAGCTGGAGAGTATTTATGGCGCCGAGTACATGAAGCAGATGATGGGTGGCCAGACCGAGCAGACCACGAAGGAGTCCGGCTTCGTGGTGACCATCGCGGGGTACAGCCCATACGGGCAGTATGAGAACCTGCTGGACCCGATGGGCGTGGAGAACGATCGGGGCAAGTGGGGCTTCGTGACGCGAATCGAGCACCTCGACCAATTCCTGGGTCTCGACCCCAGCCGCACCCCGTTCGAGCTGTACAGCCGGCAGGCCGACCACTTCCTGCTGGAGAAGGGGGTGGTGGACCCGGCGCAGGAGATGCCGGCCGGCGTCGGCGAGATCCAGTACGTCGAGGACCCTGCCAATCCGCAAGCGAGGACGCCGGGGACCATGATGGGCTACGGCGGGATCCGGACGGGCAAGCCGATCCTGGTGGACTCGATGACGCGTGAAGAGATCGGCGCCGAGACGATCCTGGGCCCGGACGGCCACCCGGAGGTCGACGCCACGGGCAAGCCGAAGCTCAGGGAGCGTGATCACTGGTTCGCCCTGCAGTTCAAGCTGCTCTGGAAGAAAGGCGACGCGGCCGGACAGACATCCACAGGGGGCGTGTAGGACAGGCGAATCATGGCGAACATCAACGCAAAAGACATCTTCAAAAAGCTCAGCTTCTTCAAGAACAACCTCTCGCTGCTGGTGCCTATCCTCATTGCCGTGGTCGCGCTGCTGCTGTTCATCCCGACGCGGATCTTCGGCAACCGGTTGCGCAAGACGATCGAGCAGCAGAGCGTACAGACCGGGCGGACCATCGCCGCTCTGGGCGACCAGCTTGAGGAGGCGGCTCGAGCCAAGCGGATGGAGCCGTACATCAACGCTTACGCTCGCGATGCCAACCAGATCGAGAACCTGATCAAGCAGGCCACGCTCCGCGAGCTGCTCAGCTACCGGCTCTTCCCCGACACGAACGAGAGGACGACCCTGCTGTACGAGGAGTTCGGCCGCCAGTACCACAGCGGCGTGGACGCCATGCTCCAGAGCGTCAGAGCCGGCGTGCCGCCGACCGATGCGGAGATCATGGCCGCGTTACAGAAGGCGCCGCAGGCGATGGGACCCTACGGCGGGGTCTATGGTGGCTATGGCCAGGGGCCTGCCCGTCCGACGTCGCCGATGATGCCGAGGTCATCACCATATGGGCGCGGCGTGGGCATGTCCGCCATGATGGCGATGACCGACACGCAACGGAAGATTTTCGATACTATTTGCAGGGAAAAGGCACAGGTGATAGGCTTGTATGCCAGCCCCATCGATGTGGCCGGCTACCTGTACTGGAACGACTGGGTCTTCGAGAACCGCGACGCCGCCTATAAGGACTGCTGGTATTGGCAAATGGGCTACTGGATGATCGAAGACGTGTTCACGACGGTTCGCGAGATGAACAAGGGCTCGACGAGCACACTGGATGCTCCGGTCAAGCGGGTGATGAACGTGAGTTTTGTCCTGGGGCGCACGACGGGCCGGTCGATCCGGCGGCGGGGACGCACCATGCGGACGAAGAAGGAGGGAGAGAACCCCGCCTACGTCACCAGCGCGAAGGATGCCATGACGACCCCGTGCACCGAACGATACTCCAACGAGACTCTTGATGTCATGCAGTTCGATGTTCGCGTGATCGTCGACGCCAAGGACACGCTGGCCTTCATGAAGCAGTTGTGCACCGCCAAGCCGCACAAGTTCAGCGGCTGGAAGGGCAACGAGCCCCCTCGAACGTATTTGCACAACCAGATCACGATCCTGGAAAGCGGCATGGCCCCGGTTGATCCGGAGGCCATCGAGCACACAGCGTACAAGTACGGCAACTCCCAGGTCACAGAGTTGGACCTGATCTGTGAGTACATTTTCAGCAAGGCGGCGTACGAGAGCATCAAGCCACAACAGGTGAAGGATGATATCACCGCCGCAATCGAAAGTGGCACCAAGAAGAGGTAGGATCATCATACGGATTGACCCCTTGTAGGGCGGGATGAGCTATGCAGGACCTGATCAAGAAAGTCGGACGTTTCATCGAGGGTCACATCGAAAAGATCGTGCTGGTCGTAGTGGGCCTGGCGTGCGTGGTGGTGTTCTTCAAGTGGGTGATCCTCAGCCCCACCGCTGTGAAACTCGACCGCAAGACGCTTAGCGCCGGTCGGATCGACAAAGAAATCCTGGAGCGGGCCAAAGAGCTGGAGCGCAGCCTCAACAGCACCAGTGACAACCGGAAGGCCCCGCCGTACAGATCCGTGCTCACCGGCCCTATCGACGCGAACAATCCCGTCATTGCCGGCCTCTTCGACAGGGCTTTGCCGCAGGGATTCATGGGCTTGTTTCGCTCGCCCCTGAGCTATATCACGCAAGGCGCGCCGATCATGCCCCCCGGGCGCACCCTGGCGTCCAGCTTTCGCCGGTTCAAGCTGCCTCCGCGGATCGGGAACGTCGCGGAGGTGGCGGCCAATCACATCCGGGCCGCCGCCTGGATCCCCCTGGAGGAGCTGACCCCGGAGAAAGGGTACGACAAGGTCGGGATCGACGTGAACGATGTCGATCTCGTCACCGTCGAGGCGAAGTTCGACACCGTTCAGTTGTACAGGCAATTCCGCGCCCATTTCGCCGGCGAGGAGGTGGCCCGGGCGGACTGGCGCGACCCGTGCCTGGCGGAGCCGGTCTTTGCGGCTGTGCAATTGCAGCGGCGTGAGCTGCTGAGCAACGGCGCCTGGGAGGAATGGAAGGAAGTGCCGCGCAGCCAGGTGGAGCCGTACCGGGAGCTCTTCAAAGTCATTGAGCGGGTCGAGGATCTGCCTCCCGGCGGTCTCGAGATCCGGATGATGCAATTCAAGCCCGAGATGGTCCGGATGGACCTGTTGCAGCCACAGGCTTACGAGATTGCCTCCGCCGAAGAGGAGTGGTTCCCGCCGAGCTTCTACGGCAAGTACAAGATCCTGCAGAAGAAGGTGGAAATGGAGGAGAAGCGAGACGAGAGACAGAAGGATCGCAACACGACGCAGACCCGCGACGACGGTCGGTATCGCAGCAACACACCGGGCGGCGGCCAGGCGGCCGGCGCCGGCGGTCGGTATCGCCCCGGCACGGGGGGCGCAGGCGGTGACTCCATGTACGGAGGCCGTCGCCGCGGTGGGACATCCCAGCAGGACAACATGTACGGCCCCGGCTATGCTGGCGACCCCAGCGCGCGCAGGAGAGGCGCCTCGAAAGGGCGGACGCGAGGTATGCCCGATGAGGCGGGTCTCTACGGCGATATGATGTACGGGCCGGGCATGGAGATGACTGCAAAGGCCTCTCTCAACCAGGTGTACTTGGAGTTCGGCGATACGCTGATCAAGTACCAGATGAAGCTGGACGAGTTGGAGGAGCCCCTGTTGTTCTGGGCGTTCGATGACACGGTGCAGCCGGGCTCTACCTACGAATATCGCATTCGCCTGGGGGTCTTCAATCCGGTGGCCGGAACCAACCAGATTGCCGAGCAGGACCTGAGCAAGAAGGACCAGGTGATCCTCTGGAGCGAATTCTCGGATGTCACCAAGCCGGTGGAGATCCAGGACCGGATGTACTTCTTTGCCAAAGACGTGCAGGAGGCGAAGAAGAGCGCCACGGTCGAGATTGCCCGCTACACTCTGGGCTACTGGCGCAGCGAGGACTTCGAGGTCAAGCCGGGCGAGGCGATCGGCAAGGGGATGAAGCCCAAGGTCGAAGAGAAGAAGCGTCTGCCCGGAATGGTGGGCGGACGGATCACCGATCCGATGTATGCGGCCTACAATACGCCCTATGGGCAGGGCGGAATCCCGGGACCGGGTGCCGCCCCTGGCGCCGGCGCGGACAAGGCAGCAATGCCTGACTGGGTCGATTATCGCACGGGCAAGGTCCTCCTCGATCTGGTTCAGGTCAGCGACTGGGGCGAGGCCCCGAATCTGCGGCCCCGCATGTACCATGAGATGCTGTACACCGGCGACGGTCATGCCATCGAGCACATGCCCGTCAGCACGACGAACTGGCCCAAGGACCTGGTAGCGGCCTATCAATACGTCAAGACGGAAATGCGCCGGGAGCCACAACCCTTCCGCGCCTTCAAGAAAGGCGGCATGCGCAGTCGCATCCAGCCCATGATGGGCGGATACGAGGGCATGGGAGGCATGTATGACGAGATGATGTTCATGCAGCCCCCTGGCGGTGGCGCATATCGCTAATCGGCGCCTGAAAGCCTCCAACGCAGTCACGGTGTGACACCCGCCAGCATCGCATTCCCACACATGCCGGAATCCGGCCGGATACCATACACATGTCTGCGCCTGCGCAGACGTGTGGTGTTTGTGAAAATTTCCGGCACAGTACCCTGAACCTTGCACAGACACGATGTGTGCCTCGCCCGGGAGAATCCCTGGAAAGCCCTGTCGAGCGGCGGTATGATGATGGGCGAGAATCGGTCTGGTGTTTCTCCGGGAGGTGCCGAATGATCTCGAAGCGGCTCATAGCGATTGTTGGGATTCTTGTCGCGACCCCCTGTGCCGGCGTGCAGGCGGGGGACTTCTACGCGAAGTGGAGTCACGGCCCGAGCGCGGACGAGAGCTTCTTTCCCATCGGCGTGTGGTTGCAGGACCCGGGCAAGGCGACGCGATATCGCGAGGCGGGCATCAATGTCTACATGGGACTATGGCGAGGCCCTACGCAAGAGCAGTTGCAGAAGCTGGCACAGGCGGGGATGAGCGTCATTTGCAGCCAGAACGAGGTGGGTCTGGCGCACAAGGACGATCCGACGATCGTGGGCTGGATGCACGGGGACGAGCCGGATAACGCGCAGTCGCTTGGGCAGGGCAAAGGCTACGGCCCGCCGATTCCTCCGGAAAAGATCGTGGCGGACTACGAGCGGATCCGGGCGGCCGACCCCAACCGGCCGGTGCTGCTGAACTTGGGCCAGGGTGTGGCGTGGGACGGTTGGTACGGCCGGGGCGTTCGCACGAATCACCCGGAGGACTACCTGGAGTACGTGAAGGGTTGTGACATTGCATCGTTCGACATCTACCCCGTGACGCACGACAAGCCCGCCGTGGCGGGAAAGCTCTGGTTCGTGGCGCAGGGCGTCGAGCGGCTTCGACAGTGGGCGGGGGACCAGCGGCGGGTCTGGAACTGCATCGAGTGCACGCGGATCAGCAATCCGACGCAGAAGCCCACGCCGCACCAGGTGCGCTGCGAGGTCTGGATGTCGCTCATTCACGGCAGTATGGGCCTGATCTACTTCGTCCACGAGTGGCAGCCCAAGTTCAACGAGTCGGCCCTCCTCAGCGACCCGAACATGCTCGCCGAAGTCACCCGGACCAACCTCCAGATCCACGAGTTGGCGCCGGTCTTGAACAGTCCCACTGTGCCTGATGCCGCCACCGTCGCAACACAGAACGCCGAGATGCCTGTGGCGATCATGGTCAAGCAGTACGAGGGTGCGACGTACCTCTTCGCCGTCATCATGCGCGACGGCCAGACGCGGGCCCAGTTCACCATCCCCAGCCTTCAAGGCGAGCTGCCGGTCGAAGTGCTCGGCGAGCCCCGGAGCCTGAAATCCAAGAATGGAGTCTTCGACGACAGTTTCGACACCTGGGACGTTCACCTGTACAAGATCGCCCCCAGAAAACCTCGCTGATCCAGCGGCAAACCGCCGTCTTATTGATGATTGAATGGTCAGATGCAGGCAGTAATGTCACCCCCGCGCAGGCGGGGGTCCAGAGCTTGCCCTCGCGAAAGCGGGGGAAAACCCAGGACAATACTGGATTCCCGCCTTCGCGGGAATGACAGGGTCGGTTCTGTAGTTCAGTTGGTCATTCAACCATCAATAGGGGCTCCCTCGCATGAGCATGATATCGTCAATGTAGATGTGTCCGGCACCACCGGGCTGGGGCTTTTGCCGGTCGCCCGTGCCGATGTACATCCGCTGGATCGCGGTGATGTCCACCCGGTTGCGTATGAACGCCATCAGCGGAATCTGCCACTGCCGCCATTCGGTCACGCGCAGCGCATTCGGGTCCGGATGGTTGACCACGCCGATCTCGCGCCAGGAGTCCTCCAGTGCGACGTAGAACGCCTCGGGACTATTGTTCGGCTCGCCCCGAAACCACAGACTCAGTGTCGTCATCCCGAAATGACTCCAGTCTTGAGGCGTTGCCCACTGATGATACGTCTCAGAGCAACCTGGGAAGCACCGGGACACGACATTGTTGTAGTCCATGGGCATGGATTGTTTGCCTCCGTGAACGACTTGCTGTTCGACGTACGGTGGCTCAAGATGTCCCACGGTTGCGCCGGCGCAATTGAGAAGACAGCCAGGTATGGGTTCCGGTGTTTCCCAGCGGTCGATCCAGGCTTCGAATATCCGGTGGCCCCACTCGTCCGTGTAGGACTCGAAGTCGTCGATGACCATGAAGTCGGGCTCGATGGGCTCGGGCAGCGGAGCACATCGCAGGAGGCGGATGTCGTCGATGTACACGGTGCCGGCGCCGCCGGGCTGGGGCTTCTCCCGGTCGCCGATGCCGATGTACAACTGCTTGACGGCAGTCACATCGACCGGGCCGAAAGCGAACGTCGTCAGGCGGATTTGCCACTGGCGCCATTCGGTGGCCAACAAAGCGTTCGGGTCTGAATGTTTGACCACTCCGGTCCAGCCTTCGCTGTCCTCCAGAGCCACATAGAATGGCTCGGCACTGTTGTTCGCCTCACCCCGAAACCACAGGCTCAGTGTGTTCATCCCTCGGACAGTCCAGTCCTGCGGACCATCCCAGTAGTAGCATCGCTGTGCTTCTGAGTAGTAGGGGGGCCAGACGTTGTTGTACTCCACCGGCATGGACTGTCTGCCGCGGTGAATGATGTCTTGCTCTGCATATGGCGGCTCAAGGTGTCCTACAGTCGCCCCATTTCCATAACTCAGACAGCCGGGCACGGGCTCCGGTGTTTCCCAGCCGTCGATCCAGGTCTGAAAGATGCGGTGACCCCACTCATCGGTGTAGGACTCGAAGTCGTCGATCACGATGCAATTCGCGTCGGGCGGCGTGGGGGTGTCGGCGAGTGCCGAGAGTGCAAGTGTCTGGATCAGCAACTCCATCGTCGCCAGGCAGATCAATCCGCTCATCTCAGTCCTCCTTATCTCGGGCAATGGCCCGGCTCTTTCCTTCTCATCCGGGAGACATTATAGGCAGGCGGAGGCAGGAATGTCAACCCGATGTTGGCCTCGGAGCGGTGTGGTCTGGTAGAATGGGGCCATCGTGGGGGAGCATGTACTGGGTCCACTGTAAAGGGGGACAACGATGCGAATCGGGATCATCTCAGACACACATGACAACCGGCGCAATGTCGCACGAGCGATAGAGATCTTCCGCCATCACGGCGTACAGTGCATTCTTCACGCGGGAGACATCGTGGCGCCGTTTACAGCGCTGGCGTTTGGCGAGCTGCGCAGTGCGAAATTCATCGCGGTCTTCGGGAACAACGACGGCGAGAAGCTCTTTCTGAAGCGCACGGTGGAAGGCTTCGGCGGCGAGATTCACGAGCACTGTTACAAGGGCGAGCTGGAGGGTCGGAGAATCTGCATGATGCACAAAGACCACTTCGCCGAGGAAACGATCCGCAGCCAGATGTACGACTTGGTCATCTACGGCCACACACATCACCCCGACATCCGCCAGGAGGGCAAGACGCTCGTCATCAATCCCGGCGAAGCGACGGATTGGATCACCGGCTCCGGCCACTGCGTGGTCCTTGATCTCAAAGACATGAGCCACAGCGTCGAGCCGCTGGGATGAGTCAATTGCGGATTTCGGATTGCAGATTGCAGACTATTTGCAGGCGTCGCGGATCGCGTTGATCGCGGCGACACGGTCGGGCTTTCCGAAGATGGCGTTGCCGGCGACCAGGGTGTCGGCGCCGTAGGAAACCACGATAGGCGTGGTCCGGGGATCGATGCCGCCATCGACCTCCACGCGAATCGCCGGCCCGACGATCTCGCGGGTGCGCACGATCTTGCGGGCGGCGGCGTCGATGAAGCTCTGGCCTCCGAAGCCCGGATGAACGGTCATCACCAGGACCATGTCGCACAGGGGGGCCGCCTTCTCGATGGCCTCGACCGGAGTCTCCGGGTTCAAGCAGATCCCGGCGGTGCAGCCGAGCGCGTGAATCTTGTCGATCACTTTGTCGGGCTGGTCCGTGACTTCGATGTGGAACGTGATGTTGTCGGCGCCGGCCTCGGCGAAGGCCTTCGCATAGCGGGCCGGCTCGCTGATCATCAGGTGGGCATCGAAGAACAGGGAGCTGTACTTGCGAAGCTTGGCGATCACGGGCGGGCCGATGGTGATGTTCGGAACGAAATGCCCGTCCATGACGTCGAGGTGGATCATCTTGACCCCGGTCGATTCCACGAGCGCGATCTCATCCGCGAGCCTCGCGAAATCCGCGCTGAGAATGGATGGGACAATTTCGATCGTTCCGGGTTTGGGCAATCGCTTCGTCATTCGTGCCTTTCCCCCACGTGGATTCTCTGCCAAGAGGGTGGCTGGGTGGCATCCCTCTTGTTACCCCTGCGAAAGCAGGGGTCCAGGAACGTTGCGGCGCAGGTGGATTCGTGCTTTCGCACGAATGACATAGCAATGATTTGTCGCCTTTCGCTCATTGTGTCAGCAGCTCTTATGAAGGACGGCATCGCCAAGACTCCGGACCGTGACGATGCCATCCGCTGTGTCCGTCATGCGCGGTGGTTACGCCTACCGGCTATTTCTCATCGAGGATATCGATGGCCTTGAACTTCTTGCCTTCGAGGAACTCCAGCGAGGCGCCGCCGCCGGTGGAGATGTGACTGATCTTGTCTTGCAGTCCGAGCTGCTCGATGGCGCTGGCGCTGTCGCCGCCGCCGACGATGCTCTTGGCGCCTTTCTGGGTGGCGTTGGCGACGGCCTGGGCGACCGCCTTGGTTCCCTGGTCGAACGGCGGGATCTCGAAGACGCCCATCGGGCCGTTCCACACGATGGTCTTGGCATCGAGGATCTTGGCCGAGAACTCCTTGGCGGCCATGGGCCCGATATCGACGGCCTGCCAGCCCGGATCGATGTCACCGACAAGAATCCGATGCTCGGCCCCGGGCGCGAGCTTGCGGACCACAGCGTTGTCCGGAGGCAGAAGCACTTCACAGTTCAACTCCGTCGCCCGGTTCAGCAGGGCTGCGGCCTTGTCCATGAAGTTGTCCTCGCACCGGCTGTCGCCGATGGCCTTGCCTCGTGCCTTGAGGAACGTGTAGGCCATCGCGCCGCCGATGATGATGCGGTTGACCTTGTTGATCAGGCTCTCGATGACGCCGATCTTGTCGGAGACCTTGGCCCCGCCGAGAATCGCCACGAATGGGCGGACCGGCTTATTGATCGTGTCGCCGAGGAACTGGAGCTCCTTCTCGATGAGGAACCCGATCACGCGGGGCTTACCCTGCATGACCGCCGGGACGGTGAGCATGGACGCGTTGTCCCGGTGGGCGGTGCCAAAGGCGTCATCGACGTAGACGTCGGCCATGGCACCCAGCTCTTTGGCGAAGTTGTCCTTGGCCGTACGCAGATCGGGCTTGTCCTTGGCGTCCTTGTCCTTGATCACCTCTTCTTTGTTGAAGCGCAGGTTCTCCAGGAGCAGGACGTCGCCGGGTTTGAGGGCCTTGGCTTTGGCCTTCGCATCCGGCCCGATAGTATCGTTGGCGAAGATCACCGGCTGCTTGAGCAGCTCGGAGAGTCGCTGTGCCACCGGCTTAAGGGTGTAGGCATCGTCCCTCGCGCCCTCGGGCCGGCCCAGGTGACTCATCAGGATCAGCGAGCCGCCGCGATCGAGGACGTTCTTGATCGTCGGCAACGCCTTGACGATCCGGTCGTCGCTGGTGATCTTGCCGTCGTCGTCCTGCGGCACGTTGAAGTCGACCCGCATCAGGACCTTCTTGCCTTTGACATCAATATCTGCAACCGTCTTCTTGGCCATAACAGTCACCTCTTCGGATTCACGATTTGTGATTTACTATTTGCGTTGCGAACGCCCATTCATAAATCGTAATTCGTAAACCCTTACAGCTTGGCCAGACGCTCCATCAGGTCGACGCTGCGATTCGAGTAGCCCCACTCATTGTCGTACCAGCTCAGGACCTTGACCATGTTGCCCTTAACCATGGTCGAGAGGGCGTCGAAGATGCTGGAGTGCGGATTCTTGACGACGTCGCTGCTGACGATCGGGTCTTCGCAGTAGGCGAGGATGCCCTTCAGCGGGCCCGCGGCGGCCTGTTTCATCGCGGCGTTGATGGCCTCGGCGCTGGCCTCCTTCTGGACCTCCACGACCAGATCGACGATGCTGCCGACCGGGACGGGGACGCGGAGGGCCAACCCATGCAGCTTGCCGTCGAGGGCTGGGATCACCTGGCCGATGGCCTTGGCGGCGCCCGTCGAGGTCGGAATGATGTTCATCGCCGCGGCGCGGGCGCGACGCAGGTCGCTGTGGATCATGTCGGCGACGCGCTGATCGTTTGTATAGGCGTGCACCGTCGTCATCAGGCCTTTCTCGATGCCGAACGTGTCGTTGAGGACCTTGGCGATCGGGGCCAGACAGTTCGTCGTGCAACTGGCGTTCGAGACGCACTTGACGTCCTTGGTCAGCGTATCGTCGTTGACGCCGAGCACGACCGTGGCGTCGATCTTGTCCTTGGCCGGGACGCTGAGCAGGACCTTCGAGGCGCCGGCCTTGAGGTGGTCGGCGTACCCGCCCTTGGG
>JAFGJR010000205.1 GCA_016928975.1 Sedimentisphaerales bacterium
CTCTCCGTCCGCTCCACGGATTCTCAAGAAGAGCGCTAAACAGGAAACGGCCTTATGGATCCTGAAGCAGCCCTTCTATGTCTCTCCTGTCTCGCGGGATATCGTTCTCCCACCGATGTTCGTAGCGGCGAAGGATCCGTTTCATCCCGGATGGCGTCTCTGCACGCGCGAGACCACACGCCCGATGGAAGGCGGATTCCGAACTCCATGAGCAGAGGGAACTTAGGAGGATTGCTTTTGCCGCCGGACATGAAGCGCGGCGTCAATCTGGCCGGGAGGCTCGCCCAGGCGACAGATCGTCGTACTGTCTCAATCCTTGCAGGATGCCTGCAGGCAGGGAGGCGAGATCAGGAGAGGGAGAGGCCGTATTCCTTGATCTTCCTTTGGAGTGTCCGGACGCTGATGCCGAGCATCCGGCTGACCTCGCGGCGATTTCCATCGGTGGCGTCCAGGGCCTGGGCAATCGCCGCCTTCTCGATCTGCGACATGGTCATGCCAGGCCGTACAACCGACGGTATCGAGCGGCGCGGACGCGCCCCGCGGATGGCCTCCGGAAGGTCCGCAACGTCGACTACATCCCGCGACGACATCACAATGATGCTCTCCAGCACATTCCTGAGCTGCCGGACGTTACCCGGCCAGTCGTAGGCCTGGAGGTACGCCAGCGCCTCGCTGGTGAGGTCGCGCGCCGGACGGTTGTTCTCGGCCGCGATTTCATCGATGAAGGCGCGAGCAAGCAGCGGGATATCATCCTTCCGCTCCCTCAGAGGCGGCAGCCAGATATTGACCACGTTCAGGCGGTAGAAGAGATCGTCGCGGAACTTTCCTTCCTTGACGAGCGTCTCGAGATCGCGATGAGTCGAGGCCACGATGCGGACGTCGACGCTTATTTCACGGTTGCCGCCAACCGGATTGATGGATCGTGTCTCGATGGCCCGCAGCAGCTTGCTTTGCAGGTCGAGCGGCATTTCTCCGATCTCATCGACCAGGAGCGTGCCACCCTCGGCGGCCTGAAACTTGCCCGTTCGAGCTGAAACAGCCCCGGTGAAAGCGCCTTTCTCGTGCCCGAAAAGCTCGCTTTCCACCAGGGCCTCGGGAATCGCCGCGCAGTTGATCGCAATGAACGGTTTCTTGCGGCGAGGACTGTTCAAATGCAGAGCTCGAGCGACCAATTCCTTTCCTGTTCCACTCTCGCCGTGGATCAGGACGGTGCTCCTGGCATCGGCGGCCATCTTGATGCGCTCGAACACCTTGCGCATGGGCTCGCTCCGGCCGATGAGGTTGCCGAATCCGTACTTCTTGTTGAGATGCTGGTGCAGGGCGGCGATCTCGGATGCGAGGCGGTACTTCTCCACCGCCTGACCGATGAGACTCAGCAGCTCATCCGGATTCACGGGCTTGGTCAGATAGTAGAATGCGCCGGCTTTGAGGGCTTCGACGGCAGCGGCTTCGCTGCCCTGGCCGGTAAGCACGATGACGGGGGTGTGGGGGAGCTCCTCGCGTGCGATCCGGAGAAGCTCCATACCATCGATCTGCGGCATCACCAGGTCGGTGATGATCACCGAGATGCCGTCCGCGAAATGAGTCAGTGCCTGCTGACCATGACTCGCCTTGACGACTGAGAAACCACGTCTGGCCAGCAGGACCGCCGTGGCTTCTCTGCTGGCAGCGTCGTCTTCAACCAGCAACACGGTTCCTTTGTTTGTCGAAGTCACGGCTCCACTCGAACCCCATCACCGGCAGGCCCGGTTTCGCTGGCAGCGGCACCCGCCCCCTCCGCAAGTGGAAGGAACACCCTGAAACAGGTCCCGACGCCCGCCTCTGACTCCACCTGAATGCGCCCACCTGCAGCTTCGACGTTCTGCTTGGCAATGGCCAGTCCCAGTCCGGTGCCTTCATCCTTGGTTGAATAGAACACCTCGAAGATGCGGGCCAGCCTGTCCGGCGGAATCCCGCAACCCGTGTCCCGCACGCTGATGCAGGCCTCGCTTTGCGACGCCTTGCCCACCTTCAATGTGAGCTTGCCGCCGGTGCCCATGGCCTGCCTGGCGTTCACCGCAAGGTTGAGCAGCACTTGCCGAAGCTTGGCCGCGTCCATGTTCACGATAAGATCGTCTTCCTCGCCTGCGATAACCTCCACGCTTGCACCGCTTTGCTCCAGTTCCGGCTTCACGAAATCCGCGATACTCGCGACCGCCTGCCGGACATCAAGCGGTTCGGGGTTGTCAGGACTCGGCCGTCCGTAGGCGAGGAAGTCATTCGCGAGTGCCTGGACCCTGAACACTTCCTTCTCGAGGCATCGCAACTGAGATACCGCCAGCGCGACACCCTCGGCATCCGGTTGACTCAGACCGTCCTGCATGATGGCAATCTGCATACGCATCGCATTAAGCGGATTCCGTACTTCATGTACGAGTCCGCTGGCGAGCTCGCCGACCTCGGCCATCCTTATCGCCGCCTCTGCCTGCTTGCGTTTTGTAATGTCGATAGCATACCCGATCATCGTAACCGTTCACACTTTTTCGCTCTTCCTGGCCCGTGTTGCGGGTTGGTGCCGATGAATACGTCAGCGCACACAGGAGGAGCGATCGGTGGAACCGGATCGCGAGCGATGGTACCAGCAACGGATTGCTGAACTTGAACAGCAGGTGGCACGCCTAATGGAGCAGGTGGCCAGGCTGTCCAAGAACTCGTCGAATTCGTCCAAGCCGCCGTCGAGCGATGTCGTCAAGCCGCCCAAGCCCCCGGCTCCCAAGGGGAAGCACCGCAAGAGGCGGCGCAGGATCGGCGGCCAGCCGGGGCATCCCAAGCACGAGCGTGAGCCGTTCGGCCCGGATCAGGTGAACCGGGTTCGGACGTATGAGCTGGACGCGTGCCCCAACTGCGGCGGCCGGCTGAAGCCGCTCAAGGACACCCCGCGCATCATTCAGCAGGTGGAGGTCGTCGAGCGGCCGATCCAGATTACCGAGCACCGGGGGTTGCGTTACTGGTGCCCGCGTTGCCGGAAGGAACACACCGCTGTGCTGCCGAAGCCCGTGGTGAAGGCTGGTCTGGCCGGTCCGAATCTGACCGCGTTGGTGGCGTACCTGAAAGGGGCCTGCCACGCATCGTTCTCGACCCTCCGCAAGTTCTTGCGTGATGTTCTGAAGCTGACGGTCTCACGGGGCGAGCTGGCCAAGCTGATCCGCAAGGCCGGCTCGGCGCTGGCGGGCCCCTATCAGGCCTTGCGCGATCAGTTACCGAACGAGCCGCAGTTGAACGTGGACGAGACCGGGCACAAGGAGAACGGGAAGTCGCTGTGGACCTGGTGCTTCCGGGCCGAGATGTTCACCCTGTTCAAGATCGCCCCCTCGCGCGGCTCGGATGTTCTGATCGACGTGCTGGGCAAGGAGTTCAACGGGGTACTGGGCTGCGATTACTTCTCGGCCTACCGCAAGTACATGAAGGACTTCCACGTGGCCGTGCAGTTCTGCCTCGCCCACCTGATCCGGGACGTGAAGTTCCTGTTGACGCTCACTGACAAGGTGACGCGAAACTACGGGCGGCGGTTACTGGACGCGCTGCGGAAGCTGTTCCGGGTGATCCATCGGCGGGAGGAGATGTCATCTCCGCAGTTCCAGCGGGCGCTGGAGCGGGCGCGGAACCAAGTGCTGAAAGTCGGCCGGCGCGCTCCACCTCGATCAGAGGCCCGGAACCTGGCCGATCGGTTCCGCAAGCACGGCAATGCTTACTTCCGGTTCATCACCACGCCGGGAATCGAGCCGACGAACAACCTGGCCGAACAGGCGATCCGATTCGTCGTCATCGATCGTCGTGTCACGCAGGGAACGCGAAGCGAACACGGCCGGCAGTGGTGTGAGCGCATCTGGACGGTGATCGCCACCTGCACCCAACAAGGCCGATCCGTGTTTGAGTACCTCCGCGCCGCCATCACCGCCCATCTGCGCGGCCAGTCCATCCCTTCGCTGATCCCCCCGTGAAACCGTGAACGGCTAC
>JAFGJR010000206.1 GCA_016928975.1 Sedimentisphaerales bacterium
GCTTTTCATCCCTTCTCCTCCAAACTTCTTTTCACCTTCACCCAAATCGAGCTTGCAATCCTCACGGCTGCTTGCTCTCGACAGTCCATGCCTCATGTTTCCGTATCCTACACTTGGCAATTCAGAAAGTCAACGGAAAACTTTGCTATTTTTACAAAAACTCCATATGCATATCACCCTAAAGCCCTCATATAGCCACGTCAGTGTGGCGCGTCGAGTCCGGCGGCATGTGGCCGCAAACACATTCTCCGGCGAGCCACAGACTATAAACCCTTGTATGACATGCACTTAAGTACATTCCTTGGCAATCTGCGATGTGTCTTCTGCGGTTGGTCGTCCTAAAAAGTGGCTTGCACAGCTCGGTGGGGGCGAGTCAGCCCGCCAGGAGAGACTGGTGGGCGAGAAAGGGAGTTTTGTCTTGAATGGGCGGCGATGGGCAGTATCTTGAGGATCGTGGGCGGGCCAAGGGGGATTGCACGCGACGCACGGCATGAAAAGGAGCGAATGGATGGCGAAGATCATCAAGGTCCAGTGCACCGGGCCGGGGCAGCACGACAATGAGATCGATCTGGAAGACGTGATCGGGCCGGATGTGGTGATCTACGGCGGGCCCATCGCCACCGGCCGGGACCTGCCCGCACAGATCGTTCGAAGGTGCGCCGTCTGCAATGAGGGCAGGGTCATTATTACCCGCGAGATGATTGAGCGGGTCCTCTGACGCACAACATCACCCCGATCACGGCCCGCCGCGGACCTCCTTGACCGAAGGGGCGTGGTAGAGACCCACGCCGCTGAGCGTCGGGCAGACACGACTGTCCAGGATTCGCACACGCACCCGCTCGGCAGTCACATCCTGGAAGCGAGCCAGCCGCTTGTAGCCGACCGTCGTGCCTCGCGCGAACTCCTTCCAGTCGCCCGCGTCCCAGGCGTCGAGGGCGAATGCGGAGATTCGCTGCCCGGTCTCGATGTGCTCGGCCAACTCCGCTACGTTGAACGTGCAGGACTTGCCCAGGTCGATCTCGACCGTCGCGGCGGTCGTCCAATCGTCGGTGGTCCAGTACGTCCGGCTGTCACCGTCGCTGACCTTGTCGGCGGCGAAGGCGGGATCGTTCCCACGGACACTGGATGCCTTCGCTGCGGCGCCGGCGGCCAGGTTCTCGTCGAAGATGGCATCACGCACCTTGCGAAACTCGCGCAGCCGCTGCACGTCGTTCTCGTGGATCAGACCCCTGCGATCGGGCGGCAGATTCAGCAGCAAGACGCTGTTGTAGCCGACGGAGCTGAAGTAGATGTCGAGCAGGTGCTCGACCGATTTGACCTTGTTGTCCTCCCTGGCATGGTAGAACCAGCCCGGGCGGATGGAGACATCGGTCTCCGCGGGGTACCAGACCAGGCGCTCGCCCTTGCCCAGGGCTTCGAGGCTGCCGAGATCCTTCGCGGTGCAGTTGACGATGCCGAACAGCGAGCCGTTGCTGTTGACCACGCTCCACTCGCTCTCACGCGCGTAGCCGCGCTCGTTGCCGACCCAGCGGAGGTCCGGCCCGTTGAAGATGACGGCGTTGGGCTGGAGCTCCCGAACGATCGCGTAGTAGCCGTTCCAGTCGTACTCCATGTCCTTGGCGTTCTCGCCTTTGGCGCCGTCGAACCAGACCTCGGTAATCTCGCCGTAATGGGTCAGGATTTCTCGCAACTGGTTCTTGTAGAACTTGTTGTAGCCCTCGGTGTCGCCGTAGGTGGGCTCGTGCCGGTCCCACGGGGACAGATACAATCCGAGCTTCAGGCCCGCCTCGCGGCACGCCCGGGCCAGCTCGCCGACGATGTCGCCTTTTCCGTTCTTGTATGGACTGTTCCTGACGGAATGCTCCGTGTACTTGCTGGGCCACAGGCAGAAGCCGTCATGATGCTTGGCGGTGAGGATAATCATTTTCATCCCGACGTCTTTGCACGTCTTGACCCACTGGCGGACATCGAGCGCGGTGGGATTGAAGATCGCCGGGCTCTCGGTGCCGTCGCCCCACTCTCTATCCGTGAACGCGTTCACGGTGTAATGGATGAATCCGATGACCTCCAGTTGCTGCCAGGCAAGCTGTTGCGGCGAGGGACGAACCTCGGCCGCACGGCGAATCAAGTCCCGTCGCTCACTGTCCGCGGCCGATTTGAATCCGCCGACGGGATCGTAGACCCGCACGTAGTCGACGACGAAGGTGTCGGGCAGAGCCGCCTGCTTGATATCGCCGGCCCAGGTCCCGATCTCCTCGGTGAGCTTGGCATATTGCGGCACCTGCGAGACCCCGCCGGCGCGGGAGCGCCAGGTTTCCTTGCCGTCCACGTAGAATACGTACTCCTCGGGCGTCCACAGCAGGCCAAAGGTGTGAAAGCCCTCGCTCAAACCGGGCACTTCAAACTTCGTACCGGCGTGCTGATGGGCCTTGCCGTAGCCGTCCCAGTGCAGGTTCTGAGTCGTGCGGTCATCGAGCCAGGGCTTTTCCATGACGTCGATCTCCGTGCCGTCGCGCCCGTCGTTGCCGACCCTGCCGACAGTGTCCGCATGGAGCCAGAAAGCGGGCCAATGCCCCTGCTGCTCGGGGAACTGGCACCGGCAGACCCAGTAGCCGTACCGATGCTCGAATTTGCCTCTCGTGCGGACCGATCCGCACGTGTAGCGGTCGCCGTCTTTCTTCGTCCGCAGGATCAAATGACCCGCACCATCCGTGTAGGCATCCTCTTTGACCCAGAACCCGTCGCGGCGCTTCCAGTCGCCGCACAATTCCCATTTCGTCTGGTCCACCGCGTCACCGTCGAATTCATCGCTCCAGGCCAGTCGCCAGCTCTGGCCATCGGGCAGTGGCGGCAGCCATTCCGTCGCGCCGGCCTGCTGCGTCTGAGGCGTCGCCCACAGCGACACAGCAAAGCAGGGAATGAGGATAAAAGGGAGTCTCCGCGTGGCTCGCAACTGTGGTGCGCTTTTCATAATCACTCCTACCCGTCAGCTCTGTCCGGCCTTTGTCCGTTGCGTCGCGGTCAGGCCGGAATACACGGTAATCGCAATCATGGCGGCGAACGTGACGATCGTAAACCACTGTCCCCACAGGGCATCCGGCACGTGCGCCGTCTTGACGAGCACGGTCCCGATAGCGAAGGTCTGGATGAACATCTTGATCTTGCCCGACCGGACGGCGGCGAAGTTGATGCCGCGGGCCTCCGCCAGGTGACGCAGGACAGTGACATAGGTTTCCCGCAGGATGAGAATGCCCGCGACGAGCCACTGGATGATCGCCAGCGTCACCGGTCCCCAGTCAAAGAGCCGGGGGACGCCGATGATCGCGAAGCACACGAAGGCGCCGCAGACCAGCACCTTATCGACGAGAGGATCGACCATGCGGCCGAACTTGCTCGACGCGTTGAACCGCCGCGCGATATGACCGTCCACGATGTCCGTCAGGCCGGCCACCACGAAGATGACGAAGGCGACGTCCAGAAAGAACGAACGGTCCGCCAGGCGCGGCGAGTAGAGGATCATACCCAGGAAGATCACGGTCAGGCCCAAACGGATGAAGGTCAACATGTTCGGCACGTGTTTCCACATGGCCGAGAGTGTACTGAGGCCGGCAGGCGGCTTCAATATCAAATTTGCCGGACCAGCAGATCGTAGTCCCGCGTCCCGACGACCTTGCCCCGGATGAACTCACCCGGCGCCAGTCTCGATCTGCGGCGCCCGCGCGCTGGGCGGCCCTCAATGAGACAAACACTGTCGATATCGGGCGCCTGGCCGTAAAATCGCCCGCGTGCCCTGTCGCAACCCTCCACGGAGTCGATGAGACAGCGAAGCTCGCCGCCGACGCGCCGCCGGTTCCGGGCGAATGCGATCTCCTGCTGCGCCAGCATTAGATCCTCCAGGCGCTTCTGTTTGACCCCGTCGGGAACTGGGTCGGGGAATGTGGCGGCCGGCGTCCCCGACTCCGGATAGAATGTGAACACACCGAGCGCATCGAATTGAGCCCACCGGATGAACTCGAGAAGTTCATCGAACTGGTTCTGTGTCTCGCCCGGAAAACCCACGATCAGCGTGGTCCGCAGCGCGATGTCCGGGATGGCGATGCGAAGGCTCTCCACGAGCTTGCGGAGCCGGTCGTGAGTGTCCGGCCGACGCATGGCTTTGAGAATCGCGTCACTGGCGTGCTGGACAGGGATATCGAGGTAGTGAACGATCTTTTCGCTGCGGGCGATGGTCTCGATCAATGCGTCCGTGATGCCTGTAGGATAGGCGTAGAGGATGCGAATCCACGAAAGACCCGAAATCTCCTCCATTTGTGAGAGCAGGGAGGCGAGACCGTCTTTCATTTTCAGGTCGCGGCCATAGAGGGTCGTGTCCTGGCCGATGAGACAGAGTTCCACGGCCCCCGAGCCGACCAGTTCCCGCGCCTCATCGAGAATCCGGGGGATAGGCTTGCTTCGGTACGGGCCGCGAATCGCCGGAATCGTGCAGAAGGAACACCGATGGTCGCATCCTTCACTGATCCGCAGATAGGCGCTGTGGGCGGGACCGATGCGCAGTCTGGTCCGATCGTCCGCCACGCTGCACGGCGCCGGCCCAAGATAAACCAAAGGTTTCGCGACGGCCAGTGTGTCCTGAATGATCTGCGCGATGGCGTCACGCTGCTCGAGCCCGACAATCGCATCAATGCCCTCGACCTCGCCAAGCAGCTCGACACCGGCGCGCTGGGGCAGGCAGCCGGCCACAATCACCTTGCGAACGCGCCCTTTTCTCTTGGCCTTGACAGCCTGTCGGATGGCGTCGAGCGATTCCTCTTTCGCCGGGGCAATGAAGCCGCACGTGTTGATGATGACAATATCCGCCCGCTCCGGCTCTCCTACGATGAGCAGGCCCGCCTCGGCAATCTGCGCCAACATTCTCTCGCTGTCGACGAGGTTCTTCGGACAACCCAGGGCGATGAACCCGACCGTCACGGTTTTCTGCGTTTTTCGCGTCATAAGAGCCCACGTTAGCAGGAAAGTGCCATTCTGTCGAACCCCTTGGGGCCGGCGGTCGCAAAACGGCCATTTTTCCTAATTGGATCAAAACAGCCTTGACGATACTAATCGGTGGAATAAAATACACTACACTGCCGTCTACCTGCGAGAAAGGAGGTTCGAGGGTAGAACAACACTGAGTGTGCATCGTCACAGAACCGACTGGTGAAGACGCCTATGGGGAATCAGAGCCACATGACCAGCCGCATCGGGGGACTGTTTGTGGCTTTTGTTCTTTTCGGATCGCTGTGCCTGTCCGGCTGCAGTGATTGGCCGGACGAGCGCGCTACGGCCATCGAAGCACAAAATATTCTGCGCAACCTCAGCCGGATCGAGACCGTCCCGGATCCCAATGTCCGCGGACCGGCCATCTACTCATCGCCTCCCAAGAAGATCAAGCAGATGGTGGGCGGGGGCGAAGAGTGGAAGCTGATCTACTTCTGCAAGTACCACACGGCGGAAGAGATGAAGCAGATCATCAACGAGCAGTTCGCCACGAAGCTGTTCGATGAAAAGGGCAAGAGCACCAGCGTGGCGGACTACACAGTCACGGCCAATCCGGCAACCAACCAGCTCATCGTCCGATGTCCTCTCGAGCAGGACATCGACGCGGTCACGGAGATCATCAACGAGGTGGACATTCCCCCTATCCAGGTCCGCATCGACTGCATGGTCTCGGAACTGTACGCGGATCTGACTGTGGACCGTGAGACGTCCATCCTGATCGAGGATCTCTTCGGGGAAGGAGTCAAGCTGGGCGGAGAGGAGACCAACGACAATCTGGCATTCCCCGGCGCGGCCCTGCGCGACCCCGCCCGGGCCAAGTTCGGTCTGAAGATCGGCGTCTCTCGGGGCCTGGAAGGCCACCGAGTGCAGGCCCTGGTCGACATCCTCGTCTCCCGGGGCTATCTGAAAATCCTTATGAACCCGGTCCTTGAAGTCTTAAATGGGGAACCCGCGAAGATCCAGTCCAAACAGCATGTGCCCCTCCAGCAGATCAGCATTCGGGGCGGCTTCGGCGACACCACTTTTATCGAGTCCAAGACCGAATACTACGATATCATCGATTCGTTGATGGTCACGCCGCACGTATTCGCCGACGGATTCATCGGTCTGGAGACACAGGCGCAGATCGCCGCCTACCTGACGCCGGAGGGCATCAAGCAGACCCCTATCGTGACCGAACGAATGATCACGAACAAGGACAACCGAATTCGGCTCGGGGAGAGCCTGATCATCGGCGGCATCCGCAAGACGGAGAAGCGCGACGTGGTTCGCGGCGTGCCGATCCTGAAGGATATCCCGTTGCTCAATCTGTTGTTCTCCGGCAGAGACTTCGAGGAGCGGGCCACCGAGGTCATCTTCATCCTGACGCCGAGCATCTCGACGGGCGGAAGACCCAATGAAGAAATCGTCCAGTTCCTGAGAGAGCAGCACTCGGCGCCGGTAAGCCAGTCGTTCCCGGAGAAAGTGATGGATCCGCTCGGCCTCAAGGCGCGCGAGCAGGAGCGGCAGCGACGGCTCGAGGAGGCCCGGGAGGCCAGACAGCAGCACGAGGCGCACGCCACCATCACCCGCCTGGAGGCCATGGAAACCGGCCAGCAGATTGAGGACTTGCAGGCGGAGCTGGAGAAGACGAAAGTCCAGGTACAGCAGATGGGAAGCAAGGCGGATGCGGCGACCTCGCGAGCCGAGGAAGCAGAGGCCGCGGCGATGAAGGCCGCCGATGAAGCCAAGCAAGCCAAGGAGCAAGCGGCGCAGAGCCAGAGTCAGGCTCAGCCGGCCAAGCAGGAGCCGCCGGCCCCGCCGAAGACGGACGCGCCCAAAGAACCGGCGGCGCAGCAACCGAATAGTCCGCAGCCGAAACCGGCTGAACAGAAGGCTCAAGAGTCCCAAGCAGATCCCAGTAAGACCCAAGAGCAGAAACAGGGCTGACCCCCCCTGATCGCCGAGACAGCCCTGGCAACGTTTCGTGTCTGACGTACTTACGCGCTAACCTGTTTGGAGGCATGACCCATGGACAACTTGGGCAACGGCGGTTCTCCTGCCGCCAATTCCGATAAGCCGATTCCCTTCGAGGATGGGCCGAGCGCTCCGACTCCCGCGAAGGTGCCCCCCGCCGGTTCCTCGGCGCCGGTCTCTCGTGCTCCGTTGAATCTGGGTGGCACGGGCTCGCCCGTATCCGGTTCGGCAGCGACAAGCCCGCCAGCCGCGAGCCATCCGGCACCGGCGGCCGCTCCAAGAGTCCAGGCGCCGCAGGCGCCTCTCAGGAAACCCGTGGCGGCGGGTCCCGCACACACCGGGCGGATCTCGAATTGCAGGACGTTCTTCACCAAGCTCCATCCTGGCGCCATCAGATTCCTCGATGACCAGATCACGTCTTGGCTGAAGGAGAACCCAGGGGTCATCGTCAAGCATACGAACGTGATCACGGGCGATATCGTGGACAAGAAGACCGAGCCTAATATCCTTGTCACCGTGTGGTACTGAGGCTCGCACGTTCACTCATGCAGCCTTGCTCCTCCAAGGGCTGTTTCCACGTGAGAGGTCTACTCTTATCGGTCGTTCTTGGGTTCACGGGCGCGAGCGACCCCGGTGGGAACCACGGAAGCCCTGTGCGGACCCTGCCACCCGCCGACGGGCCGACCGCAGGGTAGACACCGGCGCAGTCTGCCGCTAATATTATGGCCATAAAACTGCTTGACAGTGCCGCCCGGTTCGAGTACTTTCTTGAAATTTCGCCGTCTCTTTGTCGTAGGCAATGTAGGTCAGAGGTGATTTGGAGGTATTTGTGGCTAAACAGTTGGCGCGGGAACTCATCAACGCGGGAGTGCACTTCGGACACGGTGTCAGCCGGTGGAATCCGAAGATGGCTCCTTATATCTTTGCCAAGCGTGGCAACATTCACATTATCGACGTCAAGAAGACCCTCCGGGGCGTTCTGATCGCCAAGAAGCTGCTCGCCGAGGTCGTTTCCTCGGGGAGCGACGTGGTCTTCGTGGGGACCAAGCGCCAGGCGCAAAAGGCGGTGGAAGCAGCGGCGAACCGATGCGGAATGCACTTCGTGTCGGAGCGATGGCTTGGTGGCATGCTGACCAATTTCCGAACGATCCGCTCGCGTCTGCAGCGTTTGGAGCAACTGGAGTCGATGGAGCAGGACGGCACGCTCGAGTCCGAGAGCAAGAAGCAGGCGTCGCGGCTCAAGCGTGAGATGCGGAAGATCCGGACAAACCTCGAAGGCGTGCGGAAGATGACGAGGCTTCCGGGAGCGGTTGTCGTCGTCGACGCCAAGAAAGAGTACCTGGCGCTGCGAGAGGCGGGTAAGCTGTCGATTCCGACCGTCGGTGTCCTCGACACGGATTCGGACCCGGACACAGTCGATGTGGCAATCCCCGCCAACGACGACTCCATCCGGGCGGTGGAGATCATCCTCAACGAGCTGGCGGATGCAGTGGCGGTCGGCAAGACAATGGTCTCCGCTCGCCAGCAGGAGACGGGCCCTCGGCCTCCGCGGCGAGTGCGGCCTCGAAGACCGGCCATGGCCCGCGTGGAGGGTAGAGAGCCCTCGACCGTCGTCGCCGGTGGGAGCGAAGCCGCGGAGACGGACGAGCCACCCCTTCCGCCGGAAGGGAGCACCCCTCAGCAAGACAATCAGCCGGCCGGGACGTAGCCCCTCGACAGACCAGGCGAAGCAGATCCTCTGACAAAGACAAGAAACGGGAGTTGGTGAAATGGCGGGAATCTCAGCGGCAACAGTCGTAAAGCTGCGCAAAATGTCAGGCCAGGGCATGATGGACTGCAAAAAGGCCCTGGAAGAAGCCGATGGCGACATGGATAAGGCGATGGAGATTCTCCGCAAGAAAGGCCTGGCCACGCTGGCCAAGCGAGCGGAACGCGAGACAAAGGAGGGCCTGCTCATTCTCGTGGAGGGGCCCGACTTCTTCTCCTTGGCAACCCTCTGTTGCGAGACTGACTTCGTAGCCAAGAGTGATGACTTTCTGGCGGCCGCAGACGCAATCAAACAATACGTACGTGCGTGTACCACCGACGAGGACCCGAACAGTATATCTGAAACGGCGATAAACGGTCGGAAGTTCTCCGATGTCATAACCGAGACCGTCAGCAAGACGGGCGAGAAAATGGTGGTTGCCGACTACGCGAGGTTCCGCATACCCAAGCCGGGGCTGGTTGGCACCTATGTCCATTTCAACGGCAAAGTCGGCAGCATGGTCGAGATTGGTACCAGCGATGAGAAGGTCGCTGCCTCCCAGCCGATCAAACAGGCCGCCTCCGATATCGCGATGCACATCACGGCCAGCAAGCCGCTGGCGCTGGATGTCCAGAGCCTCGACCCGCAGGTCGTGGAACGCGAGAAGGCCATCTACGCCGCACAGGTGACAAACAAGCCTCCGGAGATCGTCAAGAGGATCGTCGAGGGTAAGATGAAGAAGTTTTACGCCGACTATTGCCTGACTCAGCAGCCGTTCGTCAAGGACGATACCAAGACGGTCGAGCAGGTCATCAACGAGGCGGGCAAGGCCGGCGGCGGCAGCGCCGCCATCAGGCGGTTTGTCCGATTTGAAGTCGGCTGAATGCTGGAGTTCTGCAAATGGAGAGTAGGCTTGCTTGGGAAGGAAAAGTCGTCTTCTTGATTTCTCCTTCCTGAAGTGGCAGGTGCCTGGTGATCAACCGAATGCGTGGATTATTCAAGGAACTCCCAGAACCGATTTCCTTGAATAATGTAAGCCTAACCTCCATTTTGTAGAACTCCGCCAACTACGTCAGGGAATCGATGGGCGAATGCAAGTACAACCGGGTTCTGCTCAAGCTCTCGGGCGAGAGCTTCTGCAAACCCGGTGATTTCGGCATCGACGGCCCATCGCTGGAGTCCGTCGCCGAACGAATCGTGGATATCTGCAAGCTCGGCCCCCAGGTCGCCATCGTCGTCGGCGCCGGCAACTTCATTCGAGGCGAGACCTTCTCTCAGAGGAGCCGCATCCCGCGAACCACTGCCGACTACATGGGCATGCTCGCGACGATCATCAACGGTTGCGCCTTGCAGGAGACCCTGGAAAAACAAGGCCTGCCCACACGGGTTCTGAGCGCCATCGACGTGTCCGCGATGTGCGAGCCGTTCATCCGGCGACGGGCCCTGCGCCACCTCGAGCGAGGGCGAGTCGTCATCCTGGCCGGCGGGACGGGCAATCCGTTCTTCACCACGGACACCTGCGCCGCCCTGCGGGCGTCGGAGCTTGACGCCGACCTGCTGGTGAAAGCCACGAAGGTGGAAGGCGTCTACAGCGATGACCCCAAGAAGAACCCGCAAGCGACGCTCCTGACGAGGCTCTCCTACAACGACGTGCTCAAGCAGGGCCTGCGGATCATGGACCACGCCGCCATCAGCCTGTGCCGGGACAAAAACATTCCGATCATCGTCCTGAATATCTTCACGAAGGGCAACATCACCAGGGCCATCTGCGGCGAGCAGGTGGGAACGATCATCGATAACGGATAGGGAACCATTACTATTTACGATTTACGAATTACGATGTATGATCGAGGTGAACCGCCGCTCGAACGCTCGGTTTCAAATGGTAAGTCGTAAATCATAAATCGAAGATTCAGAGGGGTAACCAATGTCCGTGCAATCCGCGATCTCAGAGAGCCGATCGAAGATGCAGAAGGCCATCGACGTGCTCCAGGATGAACTGAAGGCCTTCCGAGGGGGCCGGGCGACCCCCGCACTCGTGGAGCATGTCCGCGTCGACTACTACGGCAGCCCCACCCCGCTGAAATCCCTGGCGACGATCTCGGCGCCGGAGGCGGACATGCTGGTCATCAAACCCTTCGACCCCGCTTCTTTGAAGGAGATCGAGAAGGCGATCCGGAACAGCGATCTGAGCATCGCACCCGTCGTGGAAGGCAGGTTCATTCGGTTGAACATCCCGCCCTTGAGCGAGGAGCGGCGCCGACAGCTCGTCAACCAGGCCAAGCAGAGCGGCGAGCAGACCAAGGTGAGCATTCGCAACGTCCGGCGAGACGCCATCAAGCACCTGGAAAAGCAGGAGAAGGACAGCGAGATCACCGAAGACGAGCTGAACACAGCGAAGAAGCAGATAGATGATCTCGCGAAGGAATTCTCCGAGAAGGCGGACAAAACCGTCGCCCACAAGTCCGATGAGATCATGAAGGACTGAGCCCGCACGGTTCGCGTGCCGCGAGCCTGTGTCGATCCGTTGTGAGCCTGCACGGCGATCCCGTCTGCCCTATCGAACCCCAGACAGAGATTGGCGTAGCACTACCCGGGTGGTTCCGGGCCGGCAGACCCGCGATTTCCGGCTTTATTTCCCCGACGCGCGTACACTACAATGAACTGCGAGAACAGTCGTTCCGAAGGATCGATTCGGAGGTGTACCGATGGGAAAGCAAATGCAGGAAGAGCCACAGGCACAGAAGAGGGAGCACGTGCGCAGGTGGCCCTGGATACTGGGGGGAATCCTGGCCGCTCTTCGTCGCGATCGTTTTGCTGATCCCTCTGATTCTCTCGTCCGGCGGGTTCACTCGATGGGTCCAGGCGAAGATCAGCAGCAGCACCGGGGGCAAGGCAAGCATAGGCGATTTGTCCGTGGGCTGGTTGAGCGGCGTTCAAGTCGCCAACTTCCGCTTTCGCGCGCCCAACGGATGGGCGGAGGTCGATATCGGCCGGATCACGACCCGGCCCAGCTACCGCCAGCTCCTGGGCGGCACGCTGGCGGTCGATCGTGCCATGCTCGACCGGCCGCACATCACGGTCGATCTGCGAGAGCGACCGCCATCCGCCAGGACTGGCCCTTCAGCGGACATGAATGACCTGATGCGAATCCGGGATTTGGTGGTCCGGGACGGCTCCGTCCAGCTCACCAGCGCGACTGGTCAGACGGTGAAGATTGCGAGCCCGAGCTCAGACCTGAGCGTACGTCCGCCGGGGCGCAGGTCGCGATTCCAGATCGACGTGGCCGTCGCCGAGGCGCAGGGACCGGCCGAGGTGCGAGCCTCCGGACAGATTACGCCGAGTCAGAAGACCGGCTGGAGCCTGCGAGGCACCACAGGCGATGTCACCGTGGAAGTCAACGCGCTGAATCTGGACTCTGTTGCACCCCTGCTGGATATGGCGGGCATCCAGGTCGAGGCACGGGGGCAATTGAGCGGAAGTATCACCGGTGCCCTCCAAGACGGCCAGGTCGAAAGCGTCAGGGCCAACATCCGCGGCCAGAACATCGACATCACCGGACCGGCTCTCAACGGGGACCGGCTGCAAACGGCGCGCCTCGACCTCCAGGCCAGCCTGGCCCGGGCGACGGACGTTATTGACGTCAACCGGCTGGACGTGCAGACGGACTGGGCCACGGTCTCCGCGGCAGGCGAGTTCCCCAGGAACATTGGATCGTTGGCCCAGCTCGAAGGGCAATGCGACATGGCGGCCGTCGGACAGGTGGCCTCCGATTTCCTGACGGGCGCGATCAGTAGACCCGAGTTGAACCTCCAGAGACTGTTTCAATCCCAGCTCGAGGAGCAGATTCTCAAGGGGCTGGGGGACCTGTTCAAAAAGAAGTGATCGATGAGAGCCCTGAAAGAACTCCTGACGACTCCCGCCCCCGACCTCGGCCGGGCGGGCCGACTCCTCGTTCGCCAATACCGCCTTTGGCTTCACTGCTTCCGGCTCCTGGGCAAGAACCGCGTGGAACAACTGGCTGCGTCGCTATCGTACTATACGATCTTCGGGATCGTCCCGCTGGCCATCGCGGTCGTGCTGATCTTCCATTCCATCCCTGCCTATCGACAGATGGGAGAGGAGATCAAGGGCATCCTCTACGAGGAGATGCGCCTGACGAGCATTCAGTACCCCGACCCGGACGACCCCGAGAAGCACATCGTATTGACGGACTACCTCGACGGCATCATCAACCGCTTTTTCGCGGGCGTCGACAAGGGCTCGCTGGGAGTGGTCAGCGCGGTGCTGCTGGTGTGGGCGGCGCTGCGCCTGCTCTCGATCATCGAGGGCGCGTTCAATCACATGTGGCACGTCCCGCGGGGCCGCCGCTTCCTGCACCGGGTGATCAACTACTGGGCGCTGCTGACGCTGGTGCCGCTGCTGCTCGGCGCCGCCTTGTACATGACGACGAAGTACTCGATCCTACAGAGCATCCGGACCGGCGTTCCCACCGTGGTTGGTCCGGTCATCTCGTACCTCGCGTCGGCGGCGATCTTGTTTGTACTGTACCTGATCATGCCGAACGCGAAGGTGCAGGCCGGCCCGGCGGCCAAGGGCGCCGTCATCGCGGCCCTGGTGTGGAGCGTTGCCCGGTGGGGCTTCACCGCCTACGTCACCGAACTCATTCCATACAGCGCAATCTACGGCGTGCTCGGTCTCATTCCCTTGGGCATCTTCTGGGTCTACGTGACGTGGGTCATCGTCCTGTTCGGGCTGCAACTGACGTTCACCGTTCAGCATTTCGACACACTCGAGACCGCGGAGATCCCGCAGGGTGAAGAAGTGGAGGGCCGGTTCATCGCCAACGACATGACCGCCGTCGCTGTCGCGAGGGAGGTCGCCGCTGCATTCGAGGGCAATCGCGGGCCCATCTCAACCGACGACGTTTGCAGGCGGCTCGACATCCCGGGCGAATTCGGGCAGAGACTTCTGGACGAGCTGGCGGCGCGAGGCGTGCTCGCCAAGACCGCGGAGCCGAGGCGCGGCTTCGTCCCCGCCAGGGACCCCAGTCACATCCGCCTGTCGGAGATCGCTGACGCCATGGCGGCCGCCTCTTTCGGACAGCCGAAATCCGGTGAGAAGGCCCTGCAACAGGTCGCGGCCGCGCAGCGGCAACTGCTCGCTCAATACAATCTCAGGCAACTGATCGACGCCTCTGCACCCCAGGTCGATGGTTCGCCGCAAGGCCGGGAGGGCCCGACGACACGGGAGCCGACGCCGGATGCACCGACAGGCGAATCTCTCGTCTGATCCGTCTGTCTGCGCGATGATTGTCACATGGCATGAGAGGAAATCCTAACCGATACGTGTGAATGCTATGGCCTGCAGCACGATGAAGTACACTCCAAAGCCGAACATCGCGACGGCACAGACGGCAAGCACGATCCGCTGGCGCTTCCGGCCCAACAGCACGGAGCCTTTGAAGCTGGCCCAGGACAGGGCCGTGAGCCAGAGGAGATCGCACGACCAGTGGGCAATCGCCAGGAGCGCAAAGGCCCAGAGCCCAAAGCTGGTCATGGCCGTAGTAATCAGCGGCAGCCCGACCGCCACCCACCAGAGCAGGAAATAAGGATTGCCGGCTGATAGAAGGACACCGGCCGCAAGAGGGCCGCCTTTCGTCACTTGCGCCGCCGGATCGCCGGAGTTCCTGAGTCCACGGAACATCTGAACGGCCATGAAAATCAGGAACCCGCCGCCGGCCAGGCCAATGGCAATTCCCACCGAGGGCAGCTCCAGCAGTCGGCCGACGCCGAAGAGAAGCAGGATCATCAATGGGAACTCCACGACGCCGTGACCGAGCGCCATGAGCACGCCGGCGAAGCGATTGCGCGATCCCATCCCAATGGCAGCGGCAGTGACCGGGCCCGGCGCCAGCACGCCAGACAGAGAAATCCCCACGACTTCCAGGAGGAAGAATAGTAGACTCACGATCACGCGACCCGGTAGATATACGCGTCTTCTATTAACACGTTACTGATCACATTCCCCGTGAAGCGAATTCCCACTATACCCGGTCCCGTTTTGATCGCTGATCGCAGGAGCTTGACGAGTTTGTCATCCGGCGCAACAGCCGATATGTTCCTCAGCGACAGCCCTTCGGGGCGCACCTGCTCCAGAGTCGTTTGGATGCTCTCGTAGGCTTGCCTGGGTCCCTTCTGCGCCACCTCTGGCAAGGCGAGATAGAGTCGCCATTCGTCTGACTCCGGCAGGTACAGCCAAAAAGCGGCCTTGACTTTGACTCCCGCTTGATCCAAGGCACGTAACAAGGCTTCGCCTGCCTTGTAGTCACTCTCTACCAGTGTCGGCTTATCCATTGCAGGACTCCATGCTCACTATTCGATACGGCCTCAAAGAGGTCGTGTGCGTCGAGTTCAGTCGGCATCTTGTATCGACTGTCTTCATTCCAAGTCTGCACCACGCTCCAGTTCATCGCGAGCTCCCTGTCTCGCTTCGAGTCAACATCAAGTGCACCTCCCGTACCTCCAAGCTGGGCGGATTTCACCAGAACCGCCAGGTTGTGCACGTATATCTCACTGATCGCAGCTCGGTCAGGCGGAAAATCGAACTGCCTCGTGCGCTTGGCAATACAGGCTTTTAGGCCGCATTCAACAACATAGCCGGCCAGATAGTATGCTCCTGCATAACGCCCTCTTTCTAACAGCACACGAGCATCTTCCAGCCGCTCATGGGCCAAATTCCTGAAATCATCTCTGTTCATTCGTGAAATCTCCCAAGTACCTCACGCTATCATCCCAGAAGATCAACCGCTTGTCAAATGTCCCAATCAGACAGTCTGAGCCAATCGGTGCTAGCTGACTACGGAACGGACCTACTCCCCGATGATCTTGACCAGGACGCGTTTGCGGCGTTTGCCGTCGAATTCGCCGTAGAAGATCTGCTCCCACGGGCCGAAATCGAGCTTTCCGCCGCTCACGGCGACGATGACCTCGCGGCCCATGACGCTCCGCTTCAGGTGGGCGTCGCCGTTGTCCTCGGCCGTGTTGTGCCGGTACTGGCCGTAGGGTTTTTCCGGGGCGAGCTTCTCCAGCCACGTCTCAAAGTCCTGGTGCAGGCCTGGCTCGTCATCGTTGATGAAGACGCTGGCGGTGATGTGCATGGCGTTGCAGAGCAGCAGGCCCTCCCGCACGCCGCTCTCACGAAGACACTCCTCCACCTGAGGCGTGATATTGACGAATTCTCTTCTCTGCGGGATTTCGAACCACAGCTCCTTCCGATAACTCTTCACGGATCGCCCTTTCCTGTCCACGTCCGGCGAGGACACGAGGCCTTCATCGATACCTGCTCACAGACGCCAGAGCTTGCGTCTGCACGGATTGTAGCATGTTTGGCGCCGAGGTGAAATAGCGATCGCGAATGAGCCGGCCATCTGCCTGACCCGACAAGAGCTATCCGCAATCCTGGCGCCTATCCGGTGGAATTCGCATAGTCAGTCGGATGCGACGGTCTGCAATTGAGTGACAGACCCGATTCCATCCTTGACACCGTCTCCTCCCCTGTGATAGGATGTCGCTCAGTGTGTCCCGGTGCTGAACACTGTCACAGGTCTTAGGAGACGCCCAATGCTGGATAAGAAAGCCGATCTGGCTGGTCCCGGAATTGGTGACTATGCCGAACTCGAGAAGATTCTTCCGAACGACTATCGTTCTCTCCTGTCGCCCAAGGAGACGCAGATTGCCACCTATGCCGTCAAGGACTACATCGAACAGAACCTGTGCAAGGAGCTGAATCTCATTCGTGTCACCGTCCCGCTGATCGTGGACATCAGCAGCGGCGTCAACGACTATCTCGACCGCGACGGCTCACGGACGCCCGTCCGGTTCCACATTACGAACGACCGCGGCAAGAACCCCGTGGACGCGGAGGTCGTCCAGGCCGCCACGAAATGGAAGCGCATGGCTTTGAAGCAGTTCGGCATGAAGCCGGGCGAGGGCCTGGTCACGGACATGCGGGCCGTCCGCAAGGACTATTTCCTCGACCATGACCACAGCGCCTACGTCGATCAGTGGGACTGGGAATTGGCGATCACGAAGGACCAGCGAAACGTCGAGTTCCTCAAGGAGGTTGTGCGGAAGATCTGGAAGGTGCTCAAGGGCGCGGAACGGCACGTCCAGCAACTCTTCCCTCAACTCAAGACGGACAAGTACCCGGACTTGCCGGAGGAGCTGAAGTTCATCCATGCGGAGGAGATCCTCGACAGGTACCCCGACTTGCCTCGCAAGCAGCGGGAGACAAAGATCGTCCAGGAATACCCGGCCGTATTCATCATCGGCATTGGCTGGGTGCTCCGCGACGGCTACCCCCACGAGATGCGTGCCGCCGACTACGACGACTGGGTCACCGAGACGATCCACCTGGACGGCCAGATGATGCACGGGCTCAACGGTGACATCCTCGTCTGGAACCCGGTGACGAAGCGCCGGCACGAGCTTACCTCCATGGGCATCCGCGTCACCGCCGAGTCTCTCAAGAAACAACTGGAGATCTGCAAGCAACTGGATTTCCTGAAGCTCCCCTACCACCAGGCGATCCTGAACGATCAGATTCCCCTGAGCATCGGCGGCGGCATCGGCCAATCCCGCACCTTCATGTCGATCCTCAAGAAGGCCCACCTCGGCGAAGTCAGCGCCACCGTTTGGCCCAAGGTCCTCAAGGACATGTGCAAGAAGAAGAACATTCACGTGATCGAATGAGACTGCGCCCGGCGTTGAAGCGGCTGCCGGTGAGGACATACGGCCCATGAATGCGACTCGGCGACAATTCCTGGCCCAGGCGAGCGTACTCGGCGCGCTGGGTCAGGCGACCGGCCTGTCTTGGGCCGCAGGATCGGCGAGCAGCACCCCGCTCTGCACGATCGAACGATTGACACGAGGTCCCCAGCATCATTTCTTCGGCTACTATGGCATCTGTCCCTGGAGCCAGTCGGGCCGGTATCTACTCAGCCTCCAGAGTTCCTTTCAGGACCACATGCCGGGCCCGGACGAGCCTGCGGTGATTGGCCTGGTGGATGCGAAAACGGGTGAGTTCTCCGAAGTCGCCAAAACCCATGCCTGGAACTTTCAGCAAGGCGCCATGCTGCATTGGAACCCCCTCCAGCCGGACACCGAGATCCTCTACAACGACCGCGAGGGTGATGAGATCGTCTCCACCCTCCGCGACGTAGGCACGGGCAAAACGCGTCGACTGTCGCGTGCCGTCAGCGCCGTCAGCCATAACGGCCGACACGCCCTGAGCATGACCTACGGCCGGATCGGCCGTTTGCGGAAGGTCGTGGGGTACGCCGGGGTCAAGGACCCCAATCCCGATGCGCCGCACCCCGACAATGACGGCATCTTCCTGGTGGACCTGACCACGGGCCAATCGAAGCTGATCGTGTCCTTCCGCCAAGTCTACAACATGCTCAAGACCGATCATCCGGAGTTGGTGGACAAGCCCCTGTGGTCCGAGCACGCGGTCTTCAACCGGAGCGACACACGGTTCCTCTTCCTCGCCCGGACCTGGGGTCCGGACGGCCGGCTCCAGACCGGCATGTTCACCGCGAACCTGGACGGCTCGGACCTGCGCCAGGTAATCCCCTACGGCAAGAGCGTCTCTCATTTCGACTGGCGCAACGACAAGGAGATCGTCGCGACGTTCAACCTTCGCGGGCAAGGCACTGTCCATGTTCTTTTCACCGATGGCCGCAGCAACTACCAGCCTCTCGGCGGCGGCCGCCTCGACTTCGATGGCCACTGCACTTTCTCCCCCAACCAACGGTGGCTCGCCACCGACCGCGGCAACAGTCGGAAGCTGACACGGTCCCTCCTCGTTTACGACCTGCAGCGCGACGAATGTACGACCCTGGCCGAGTTGGACATGAAGGACAAGCGCTTCGCCGGCGGCGATCTACGCTGCGATTTTCACCCCCGCTGGAATCGCACCGGCGACGCCATCTGCTTCGACGCCATTGACTCCGCCGGCACCCGTCAACTCCACGTCGCTCGCCTCAAGTTCTCTTGAGTCCCCGATGGTCAGGTTACCAGCCCGGCATAGACCTTTTCGATGGTGTCCACCATCGTGTCGGGGGCGAATTTGGTTCTGACCGACTCGCGGCCAGCCTGGCCCAGCTTCTCGCGGAGGGTCTTGTCCCGGATCAACTCGGCGCAGGCTTCGACGAGCTGATGGACGTCTTTGGGCTCGACAAGCCGGCCGGTGTGCTCGTTGACCACTTCGCAGGCGCCGTCCACGTCGAAGGAGATGGCCGGCCGGCCGCAGAGCATCGCCTGGGGAAGCGTTCGCGCCAGGCCCTCGCGAAGCGAGCAGTGCACGAGGATATCGGAGGACTGGATCGCCAGCGGAATCTGATCGGGCGGCATCAGGCCGGTGAAGCGAAAGCGGTCGGTCAGGCCGAGATTGCGGATCTGCTCCTTGTAGTCGTCCGCCCGGTTGCCGTCGCCGACGAACAGCCAGATCACGTTGTCGAATCGCTTGGAGAGCTCCCGCGCCGACTCGATGACGTACTCGTGGCCTTTGAGCTCGAACAGGCGGGCGATCTTCACCAGGACGACGGCGTCCTGGGGAATATCGTATTGACGTCTGAATTCCTTTCGTTTCTCGTCCGGAATGGGAGCGAGGAACTGCTGCTCGTCGATGGCGGAGTAGGCCGTGACGTAGGGTTTGTTCACGCCGATGCCTTCCACTTTGTTCTGCTCGGTCATCGCGTCGGCGACACTGATGAAGTAGTCCGTCCGCTTGGCGGCGGCCTTCTCGATGGTGATGTAGAGCCTGTTGACCCAGGGCCCCTGGTATGGATGAAAGGACAGCCCGTGCAGGGAGTGCACGACGGCCGGGCGATTCGGGGCCCACTGACCTTTGAGCGACCAGGCGGCGAAGCGGCCGACAATGCCGGCCTTGGCGCTGTGCGTATGAACGATGTCCGGCTTCAGCTCGCGAAGCAGTTCCTTGAGCCTGGCGTAGCTGGCCCAGTCCCTGCGGGGATCGATGGCGCGGCGCATCTCGTCGATGACGACGGTCCGGTACTTCTGCCCCCTGGTCTGATCGAAGAGCTGGCCTTCCGGGCCAATGGCCGGACCGGTGATCAGAGTCACCTCGTGTCCTCGCTCGGCCAGGAGCTTGCAGGTGATGAGCGTGTTCTCCTGAGCTCCGCCGAGGATCAGCCGCGTAATAATGTGAACGATTCTCATTGTCCGCTCTTAGGTCCTTTGAGTCCTTTAGGTCTTTGAGGTCCTTTTCGATCCCAAAGGGACCTAAAGGACGCCATTGTGTCAGCCGGCGCCTGCGACGTCAACGCCCCAGGGTTTCAACACCCGCCCCAGTGCCTCGGGGCCCTGGATGCTCGCCAGAAAGATGCCATAGTTCGTGTACGGCACGCCGATGGAGTCGAGGTCGCGAAGACGGGCGAGCAGCTTCTGGGGGCTGATCATGCAGCCGCCGCAATGGATGACGAGCTTGTACGACTGTAGAGACGCAAGATCTTGCGTCTCTACGCGGCCGAAGTTGTGCTCGATGACCACGCCGGGCCAGCGACGCTGGATGTAGCCGGGGATCTGGACCGTGCCGATGTCCTCGGCGATTCGCGAGTGGTTGCATGCTTCGGCCATCAGGACCCGGTCGCCGGCCTTGAGCGTGTCCAGAGCCTTGATCCCCTCGACAAAGGCCGCGAGCCCGCCCCGGCTGCCGTAGTGGATCATCATGATGGAGAACGTGGTCAGCATCATGTCCTGTGGCGTCCACGCGTGCATCAGGTCCATCGCCTGGGAATCGGTGATGATCGCCTTGGGCCGCCGGCCGAACTGGGCCAGGAACGCGTCGAACCGCGCTCGCTCGCCCGGATCGCCGCTGCGAGCCCTGCCCAGGTCCATCCGGTATGAAACCGGATACGCCCACTCGCGACAGATGTACTCTTCCGCCATCGCCTGGGGTCGCAGGTATCGGCCCGGCGGGGTCTCGGCGTCCATCGGGATATTCAGCACGTAGAACTCGTCTCGCTGCACGAACGGCAGCAGCTCCATCTTGACGTTCTTCGACACGAAGTTCGCGAGAATGAAATCGAGCAGCGGCTGTCGATAGCTCGCGTCAATCGCGACAAGGTTGATCTTCTTATGGAACCGAAGCAGTGGGATGTGCTCCTCAACGACCGGGATTCGCTGCTCGCTCGACGGTTTGAACAGGTTGTAGATCACCAGGATCTGCTTGTCCAGCTCGCGGGCGTTTGAGAGGATCTCGCTCTCCGTCGCGAAGTCCTGCATGTCCGGGTCGATGACCAGCAGGACCAGATCGCACTGTTTCAGATCAGCCAGGACTTTGGCCCGTTTCTTCTGCCCGAGGTCGCTGCCTTCATCGAGCCCGGCGGTATCGAACAGCTTGACCGGCCCCATGCCGTGGATTTCCTGCAACGCGATCTTCGTATCGGCGGTCGTCCCCGGCGTCGGATCGACGATTGAGGTCTCCTGCTGCGTGAGCAGGTTCATGAGGCTGCTCTTGCCGCAGTTCATCCTGCCGAAGATGCCAATATGATCTCGTTCCACAAGCACCTGCAATCAGGCTCCTACTTGCCAGAGCTTGGGGACTCTGTCCCCAAACCCCTGAGATTCATCGCTTTCGGCCAATAGCATGAGATCGAAAAGCGACGCCCCGGGTGAGCAGCCTCGCCATGCTACTGGCCGTTGCGGCGCTCAGGTTGCTTCTCAGCAGAGCCCTACCCTCCGCAACGGTGTGCTCAAGACTACCACGAATCCGTACCATAAACAACAGATGCCGAGAAGGCTGGACTCATGATCGGCACTCCTGCAGGTTCATCTGCCGCGTGAGTGAAGGGAAGGCGCAACGATGCCGGCCCGTCAAGCTCTCCTGCTATTGGCTCAAAGCGGAAAATCTCAGAGGTCCGGGGACAGAGTCCCCGGTCGCCATGTCGGCTCTCTCGATCAATCATACTGGATCCACATCAGGCACAGGCCGTTGGGCGGCGCGATCGGCCCGGCGGCCCGGCGGTCCCGGGCTTCGAGAATCTCGGAGACCTTCTCGGGTCTGGAGCGACCGACACCCACTTCCACGAGCGTTCCGACGATGTTCCGGACCATGTTGTACAGGAACCCATCGCCCTCGACATCCACGTACACCCAGCGACCGTCGTCCGCCGCTCGATCCGTCACATCGCACCGGAAGATCGTACGAATGGAATCGTCCCTGTGATCGGCCGCCGCGGCAAACGATTTGAAGTCCTTCTTACCCACCAGCAGCGCCGCGGCCTCGCTCATCGCCCGGACATCGAGCCTTGCAGCCACGTACCAGCAGTGCCGCATGTGCAGCACCGGGCGGACCGGGCCGCAGAAAATCGTGTAGCGGTACAGCTTGCTCTTGACGTCGCCAATGACGTCGAAGCCCATCGGGACTTCTTCCGCTTTGACGACGGCCATGTCCTCGGGCAGCCGATCGGTGATCGCTTTGGCAAGGTTCTCCGTGGGGATTGGCGAATCGATCTGGATCAGGCCGACCTGGCCGAGGGCGCTGACGCCCGCGTCGGTGCGGCTGGCTCCGCAGACCCTGGCCCGCGGGCCCAGAAGGTCGCGCAGCGCGTCCCTCAGCACCTCCTGGACGGTCCGAAAGCCCGGCTGGATCTGCCAGCCATGATAGTCGCTGCCGTCGTAGGCGATTGTCAGCTTGACGTTGCGAAGAGCCATTCCATGCAGACTCATCACATTTAGGTCCTTTGGGTCGTTTTCGTCCTTTCGATCTCAAAGGACCCAAGGGACCTCAAGGACCTAAAACCGACGGGCGCAGGGTGCCATGTCTACTGCGTAGACATACTCCCTACGATGGATAGCGCATGCTCACGCAAGGCGTAAGCATGGCACCCGCCACTGCGCACTGCCCATCCGAGGCCCCAAACAAATGAGCCGCTCAGATCAGGATAATAATCTGAGCGGCTCCAAAGTACAAATCAATGACGCGAGGATTCGCGTCGAACGCGACCCGCCTACAACAGCTCGGCGATCTGGATGGCGTTCAGGGCGGCGCCTTTGCGCAACTGGTCGCCGGAGACCCAGAAGTTGATCCCGCGATTGTTCGGCAGGGACTCGTCCTGGCGAATACGCCCGACGAAGACGTCATCCTGGCCGGTGGCGTCGATCGGCATCGGGAAGCGGTTGTGCTCGCGATCGTCGAGGACCGTGACGCCCGGCGCGTTCTTGAGAATCTCGCGGACCTCGTTCTCCGTGATCGGGTTCGTGAATTCGAGATTGATGCTCTCGCAATGCGCCCGCATCACCGGGATGCGGACACAAGTCGCCGTAATTGCGATCGTCGGGCAGTCGAAAATCTTGCGAGTTTCTCTCACCAGCTTCGTCTCCTCCTCGTTGTACCCGTTGGGGCCCAGCGCGGAGTTGTGGCTGAAGCAGTTGAACGCGATCTGGTGCGGGAACACGTTCTTCGTCGGCGGCTTGCCGGCGAGGATCTCACGGCTCTGGCTCTCCAGCTCCAGCATGGCGGACATGCCCGCCCCGCTGGCCGCTTGGTACGTGCTCACGACCATCCGCTTGACCGGGTTGATCTTGTGCAGCGGCCAGACCGGCACGATCCCGATGATCGTCGAGCAGTTGGGGTTGGCGATGATCCCCTTGTGCTCCTTGATCTTCTGCGGGTTGATCTCCGGAACCACGAGCGGGACCCCGGGGTCCATGCGAAACGCCGAGGAGTTGTCCACGACGACCGCCCCGGCCTTGACCGCCGCCGAGGCGAACTCCCGGCTCCGCGAGGCGCCCGCACTGAACAGGGCGATATCGACGCCCTGGAAGCTGTTCTGCGTCAGTTCCTCGACCGTATACTCCTTGCCCTTGAAGGGGACCTTCTTGCCCGCCGAACGGCTGCTCGCCAGCACCCGCAACGTGCTGAACGGGAAGTTGCGTTGTTCGAGGATTGCCAGGAACTCCTGACCGACCGCGCCGGTCACTCCCACTACTGCCACATTCGGTGCCATGTTCAGGTACTCCTCACATCAATCTGGCGACGTGCAGGTATAGCCAAACCCATGGCTGCCTGCAGGGATTTGCCGCCGGAACTCATAGAACCCTGTACTTTAGCGGCTTTATCGGCACAATGCAAGCGGCTCTGCTAACAACTGACATTATTTTCCGCTGTCGCAGTCGGGGCAGGGAGGTGTCGCTGCCACCAGGCGGCCAGGAGGGAGGCCGTGATGATGCAGACGAAGACGAACATAGCGGCGGGGATCGTCGCCCGGTCGCCGAAATGCTCGCGGGCGAGCACGGTGCCGAGTCCGGCGTTCTGCATCCCGATCTCGATGGCCAGGGTGCGACGACGCTGCACGTTCATGCGGAATGCCGTGCCGACCCCATAGCCGGCGGCCGTGCCCAGCAGGTTCAAAATGACCGCCGCCGTAAGCACGATCCCCGTGACCGCCATCAGGTGATCCCTGTTGGAGGCGATCACCAGCGAGCAAATGAAGATAATGAACGTCACGGAGATCGCCGGGAAGATCGGTAGGATCTTCTCCAGCCTGCGCCCGAAGTAGTGCCTCACGCCAAATCCAATCAGCAGGGGAACGACCACGGTAAGCGTCACGTCGAGGGCCATGCTCCAGAAGGAGACATTGAACCTCGTTCCCTTGGCCAGTAGAAACGTCAATCCCGGCGTCAGAATGGGGCACAGCAACGTCGAGACGGTCGTCAGCGAGACGGAATAGGCAGTATCCGCCTTGGCGATGTAGCTCATCACGTTGCTCGACATGGCCCCCGGCGCCGAGCCCGTCAGAACCAGCCCCACCGCCAGCTCATCCGGAAATCCCAGCAGCCGCGAGACGAGAAAGGCGCTGAAAGGCATGATCGTGAACTGGGCGGCCGAGCCGATCAGGACGATCGTCGGATTCTGGGCGATCCGCCGGAAGTCCTCCACGCGCAGGACCGCTCCGATCCCGAACATGGTCAGCGCGAAGAACCACTTGTTGAACCCGCCGAGCCGGTTGAACGGCTCCGGCCAGACATACGCCACCACCCCGAACATGACTACCCACAGGGCAAACCACCGCGTGTAGAGCGCCAACAGCCTATTCAACATCCGAACGAGTATATCGGCTGAGCCCGGGGCCGCAATGGTCCTCCGCCGCCCTCAAAGACGCTCGACAGAGCCCGTCCTCCATAGCCTTGGCCGGACAGTCGTCAGGCTCGGGCCCGACGTCAGAGCGACACTGTGTTGGCCGATCTCGCCCTCGTGCGCCGATGAGAGAATGGGTAACAAGATCAGAACCGGCGTGTTTGGGACGCTCCCATGACGCGAAAGGGCTTCCCGTTCTCGACGACACTCCCAGGACCGGTTTGAGGTTCTCCTGCCGTCATCCGACTTGTGTTCTACTTGTTGTACGTCGCAAGCCGGTGAAGCGAGACCCTCCTCATCAGGGTTTTCGCCTGGATTCACGTGTGGATTGCCCGCCAACAAAACGGCCCCGCCGGACGCGGGGCCTTCCCTTGCAGGGAATCGTCGTTATTCTCCTTTGTCCTGCTGCAACACGACGTAGCGGTCCACACCTCCGTCTCTGACCAGCAAGAGGATCTTGCCGCGGCCCTGAGCTTCGCGCACGGCGTCCTTGAACTCACGGACGTTGTGGATCCGCTCGCGATCCACCTCGCGAATCAGCGCGCCTCGCTCGATTCCCTTCTCGTCGGCCTCCGAGCCGGCCTCCACGTCGGTCACCACCACGCCGTCCAATCCCTCGTACCCGAGCCGCTGAGCCAGGTCATCGGTCAAGGCCTGCACGCTGAATCCCAGCTTGCCCGGCGATTCAACCTGCTCGCTGGAGGCAACGTCATCGGTGGGCCTTTGGGCCAGCTTGACGGTGACGTCCATCCGCTTGCCTTCTCGCAGGATCACCATACCGATCTCACTGCCAGGCTTGTGCATGGCCACGCGGTTGCGGAAGTCGTTGGCGCTATCCACGGCTACCCCGTCGAACTCGGTGACGACATCGCCTCGCTTGATCCCGGCCTCGTCGGCGGCGGAATTGTCCGTGACCTGGGAGATGAGCACGCCCTTGACCTCTTTCTTGAGACCGAAGAACTCCGCCATGTCCGGCTCGATGTCCGTCGGAACTACGCCGAGGAAGCCTCGCACGACGGAGCCGCTTTCCCTCAACTGCTTGTAGATGTCTTTGGCCATATTGATGGGGATTGCCAGGCCGATCCCGACATTGCCGGTGAGACCGATAATCGCGGTGTTGATCCCCACCACCTTGCCGTCCAGGTTCAGCAGGGGTCCGCCTGAGTTGCCGAAGTTGATTGCGGCGTCGGTCTGGATGAAATCCTCATAGTTGGCGACGCCCAGGCTGCTGCGGCCCTTGGCGCTGACGATGCCCGCCGTGACCGTGTGGCTCAGGCCGAACGGGTTGCCGATGGCAATTACCCATTCGCCGACCTCAAGGCTGGCGGAGTCGGCCAGCTCAAGAAACGGCAGACCCTCCGCCTCGATCTTGATGACGGCTACATCGGAATCCGCGTCGGCGCCGATGACCTTGGCGTCCATCGTCCGCCCGTCGGCGAGTTTCACGCTGACCTTCTCCGTCTCGCCGACGAGATGATTGTTGGTCAGGATGTAGCCGTCCGCCGTCGCCACGAAGCCGGAGCCCTGGGCGATCTCCTTCGGCTGCGGCCGCTGATACTGCCGGGGCAGCCGGCGGCGGAAGAAGTACTCGAACAGATCGTCCTCGTTCAACGGGCTGTTCGACCCGTCGTCCGACTCGTCGCGAGACCGCAAGCTGCTCCTGGCGGCCTTCGTAGCCTTGATGCCCACCACGGCCGGGGATGCCTTGCCCGCAATCGTGGCGAACGCCTTGCCCATCTGCCGCAACGCCGCGATGCTCTGATCGTCCTCCCCATACGCCGAAACAGGCAACATGGACAGGAACAGTACACCAATAACCGGCGGCAGCAACCAGCGGAGCCTGCTCTTCGCGTGCACAACGCTTGCGCTCATCGCTACTCTCCAACTGCGAGTCCAAGTCGTAAAACCCCAGGGTCGCTCTTCACTGCCACCCCTTGTGAGTCCAGAACGCCCCCACCCTATCCACCTCCCCCGCCCCCGTCAAGCCCCTTCCCCCCACTCCGCAGCGTGCTTCGTCCTGAGCACGACCCATCAACTCCCGTGCGTACCTGACGGTATTGGGAGAGACAGAGCGTTTAACAAATCATTGCCGCCTACCGTGTCTTGTCTGTGAAGAGTGCCGACTTGCCCGTGTTGAACTCTGTCCGGCGCAGTCTCACCTATCCACACACCTACGGTTCCCGGCACGATGTTGCATTTCACCTGCTATCGAGCCTCTGACGCCATCCCCGCATGCCGGTCCATGCTCACAACATATCCTCTTTAGGAGTCCTACCGAAGTACCAAGCCAGTTTGTCTCGCAACTCCCCTCGCGTCTCAATTGAGATTTGCAGCAGTCTCGGCTCAAGTGGGGCCTGCTTGGCGTTCGCCACTTTGTCGCATTCGATCCGGTATATCCTACGGAAATCAAGCATGTAGTACCCAGTCTGAATAGGGCCACCCTTGCGGTTCACCGTGTATTTAGGCAAGAAATCGTGAGGTGCATATATGAAGTACTCTACAAGGGCATAAGCATCACCAGCGGACAGTCGCCCCTGCCTCTCGCTTTCCGGAAGACCTCCCCAGATGTCCGGCGCAACCGCCTTGTCAGGAGACATGCGTCGGTTGATGTTAGTCAGATCGTACACGAAATACGGGTTCTTGAAGAAGCCAGGAAGTACCTCGATTAACGGGCTGATCGCGAGCGTGCCATCACCAATGGAACAACACGGCGACATAATGACTGCGAACATCGGGCTATGCACTTCCACACGGTACCGGACGGGCGGGCTTATGCCTGGAGAATCGATTCGAGGAGTACTCAACACATATCCCCTCACCACGTCCCCAAACCTCAGTACATCTTCGGGTTCGCTCTCGTAGAACATCGCCTTGGTACTCTACCTATCCTTCATACAAATCGCTCACATCGTGGTAGTCCGCGGACTCCACTTTCTGTTGCACGGAGCGAAAATCCTTGCTAACTCTGATTTCGAGAATCCCCAGGAACTCGCGATGGGGCCCGAGTCTTAACACGACTTCATATCTATCAAAGGGCACCGTGACCACAGTGGAAAACAGACCGTTGTCACCGGTGTTCTGCCCAGAGAACATATCAGGAGCGGTCATACCTTTTTTCCTTCTTTCGCATATGCTCAAGTACAGGCTTTCTAATGCTGGCCTGGTACTCCTTCGAGATTAGCTCGTGAAGTTCATCTGTCACAGTCAGGTACTCGTGTGCCGGTACATCCTCCGCATATCCGTCGAAATCTAGCGTGAGCCTCAGTTTGCCCCCGACGTCCTCGAAGGACTCTATGAACCGCAGACGACGATCTCCCTTCTCCACACGGGCCTCAAATACTAAGTTCAGTGCATTCTCAACCGGGAACCGTTTCAATGGAAATGTGGTGTTGTAGTATTCTTTGAACACTTGTGTTTCCTTTGCAGGAACAGGACACTCGTCAATGTACCGCAAGCCTATCCTTGCAAGCTTGGGAATCTGTGTGACTTCCAGGAATCTCGCAACCGCGTACTCTATTGTGTCTCTGAATCGATTATCCTCCTTGGGATTCGCATAGGTCTTGTGGAGAGTAGACGATATGTCAAGGGAGTCATTGTGAACATTCAGATCAATGCCCTTCTCTGACCTGAAATTCCAGATCTTACTAACCGCGAACTTGTCCGCATCCTCCGCGATGTTCTCGACCTGTGCCCGAGATCCCACATCAGCGATCAGAACACTCCGCCTTACAAGCAATGCAGACTTAGGGAATTCCGCCATGATCTTGACTTGGTAATCGCCGATGAGCCTCTCCATCGAGAACAGGTTCGGGAACCGAATCTGGAAGATGACCTGCTTAACGGTTGGATTAGGAAAAACCTCTTTTATGGCCATCGTCGTTCTCCTCGATTCTATTCAAACCGTTGCAGTACACCAGAGCGTATATATACCACCGTACAAGGTAGATTACCATATTGAACGACCAGGATCAAAGGAGATGCTCGGATTGGGCGCCACGGAAGGCCATATGGTGATCGCCCACATGCAGGGACCTTTGGAGATCAGCCCTTGCCTCAGCCGATGGGTGCTCTCAGCAACTGAAGAGGATTCGGTCGAGGACGACGGCTCGAGTCCGAGGAAGACTGCCAGTCGTCAGTGCGGAGTAGGCCTTCGTGGGGGGCGATTGGCAGGTGGTTATCAGCCAAGAGGCAGTTCTCAGGGCGTGGTTGACAATTGAAGCCTTCACTGCAATAACAGAGGCAGAATCTGTGCCAATCTGTGTAAGTCCGTTTCCGACAAGGGTTTATCTGCATTCGTCGGGGGTGGCTGGGTTGGTGCTTGTGCAGATCAAGCTTCCGTCGGGCGGGGAATCGCCGTATAATCCCGGTCTGCCCGTGACCGCGTGTGAAGGGTCTGGGCGCTTCTTTTTAGCAAGCATGACAAGATGTGGACTAATGAGCTATTTTCGTGAGAATGTGGAGCGGACGGAGGGGTACACGCCGGGATTTCAACCCAAGGCGGCGGACGTGGTCAAGCTCAATACGAACGAGAACCCCTATCCGCCTTCGCCGCAGGTGATGGAGGCACTGGCGGCGATTCAGCCGGAGCAGCTTCGACGGTATCCGGACCCTCTGGGGACTGCCTTTCGCGAGGCGGCGGCCGAGCTTCACGGCGTGACGCCGGGGAATATCCTGTGCTGCAACGGCGGCGACGACCTGCTGTCCATCGCCGTGCGGGCCTTCTGCGACGAGCGCCGGGCGCTGGCATACCCTGTGCCCACCTACTCCCTGTACCCCGTCCTGGCGAAGCTGGAGGACTGCGACGCCATCGAAATCCCGTTCGACGCGGAATTCAATCTGCCGGCGGCACTGGCGAGAACAGGGGCCGCGCTGACTATCGTGTGCAACCCAAACGCACCCACCGGGACGTGCGTGCCTCTCGAAGAGTTGGCGTCGCTGGCCACGGAGATCAAAGGGGTCCTGCTCATCGATGAAGCTTACGTCGATTTCGCGGAGTTCGACTGCGTCTCACTCGCGAAGGACCTCGCCAACGTGATCGTGCTAAGGTCGCTGAGCAAGGGTTACTCGCTGGCGGGACTGCGGTTCGGCTACGCGATCGCACATAAGGACTTGATCGACGGCCTGATCAAGGTGAAGGACTCCTACAACGTCGATGCCGTCGCGATTGCCCTGGCCACCGCCGCCATCAAGGACCAGGCGTACTTCCGCCAGAACGTGGAGAGGACTAAGGGAGAGCGGAAGGTGCTTACCGAGCAGTTGCGGACACTGGGCTTCGTGGTTCGTGACAGCCACTCGAATTTCGTCTTTGCCCAGGCCAAGAACGGCGGCGCGGCACATATCCACGAGCAACTGGCCCAGCGCAACATCTTCGTGCGATACTGGAACGCTCCAGGGATCGGCGACAAGCTGCGAATCAGCGTCGGCACGAAGGAGCAGAACGAGAAGCTGATCGCGTCCCTGAAGGAAATCGTATCGCGCGGTGGAGACAAGTCATGAGCAGCGAAGGCATGAGTCGCAGGCGATTCGTCGGCGCGGCGGCGGCAGTGGCAGGACTCGCGACCCTGGAGTCGGCCCACGCTCAGAACACACAGGTGAACAAGCCCGGTATCAAGGTGGGTCTGTACAGCATCACGTTCCTGGGCCTGTGGTATCAGGGTAAGGAACTCTCGCTGGAGCACGTCGTCAGGAAGGCCAGAGAGTACGGCTACGACGGTGTCGAGATCGACGGCAAACGCCCCCACGGCAACCCGAACGACTGGCCGACGAGAAGGTGCAAGCAGTTGCGATCGATGGCCGATGACGAGGGGATCGAGATCTACGCCGTCGCAGGCAACAACGATTTCAGCAGTCCCATCTGCGAGCATCGCGAGTGCCAGATCGTCTACCTGCGGGAGCTGATTCGAATGGCCTCCGACATGGGGGCGACGGCGGTGCGGGTCTTTCTTGCCTGGCCGGGGGTCACGAGGCAGCCACAGATCGGCACGTACACCCTCGCCCGCAACATCTGGGACCACACCCACTCGCTGACAACCGGCGGAGACGACTGGAGCCGGTGCCGGGACGCACTCGCCGAGTGCGCTCGTTACGCGGCGGATTACGGCGTGACGCTGGCCCTCCAGAATCACGCGCCCATCGTCACGAGCTACAAAGACGTGCTACGGATGATCAAGCAGGTCAATTCGCCCCGGTTGAAGGCGTGCATCGACCTGCCGCTGTTGTCGGACAAGAGCCCGGAAGGCATCCGTACGGCGGTGAATGAGACGGGCCCGCTCGAGGTCCTCTCGCACTTCGGGGGTGAGTTCGAGCGCACCGCGGACGGGTCCGTCGTCAACGATCATGAAAACGAGACGTTCCCGCCCTTTATCCGCGAGATGAAGAAGATCGGCTACAGCGGGTACATGGGGTACGAATTGTGCCACCCCTTGCCCGTCGTGGACGGCCAGACGGTCGGCATCGAGTTCGCCGAGAAGAACGCCAAACTGGCCGCCGAATTCATGCACGGCCTGATCAAAGGCTGATCCCCACGTACACACCGGGAGCGCAACTATGACGAATCGAATCGGAACGATACACCGACAGACGAAAGAGACCGACATCCACTGCCAGCTCAACCTCGACGGCGTGGGAACGTACGAGATCGACACCGGCGTCGGGTTTCTCGACCACATGCTCACCCATCTGAGCAAGCATGGCAAGCTCGATCTCGTCGTCAAGGCCAAAGGCGACCTGCACATCGACGCGCACCACACGACCGAGGACATCGGCATTTGCCTGGGCGACTGCCTGCTGTCGGCGCTGGACGACAAGAAGGGGATCGCCCGCTACGGACACAGCTCCGTGCCGATGGAGGACGCACTGGCCAACGTGTCGCTGGACCTGTCGGGCAGGCCGGCGTGCGTGTACAACGCGGAGTATCGCGCGGGCAAGATCGGCGATTTCGACGTCGAGTGCATCGAGGAGTTCCTGCGAGCGTTTTCCAACAGCGGCAAGTTCAATCTGCACGTGAACGTCCCCTACGGCACGAACAGCCACCACATCGCCGAGGCGATCTTCAAGGCCCTCGGCCAGGCAATGGCGGCGGCGGTGCGAATCGTCGGGACCGAGATTCCCAGCACGAAGGGCCGGTTGTGATCGAGGAATTCAAGCCAGCGGAATACCGGGTCGGCATCGGCAACGACATCCACCGGATCGTCGAGGGCCGAAAGCTCATGCTGGGCGGCGTCCACATCCCCTACCCGGCGGGCCTGCTCGGCCACAGCGATGGCGACGTGGCCCTGCACGCCATCGTCGATGCTCTGCTCGGAGCCGCAGGCATGGGCGATATCGGAACCCTGTTCCCCGACACCGACGTGCAATGGAAGGACGCCGACAGCAAGATCTTCCTCTACTCCGTCAAGGAGCAATTGGAGAAAAAGCAGTGGGAGGTCGTGAACGTGGACCTCACGATCCACGCGGAGGCCCCGAAGCTGGGTCCGATCAAAGGTCAGATCCGCCGGTGCATCGCCGGGCTGCTGGGGATTGCCTTCGAGTCGGTCAACGTCAAGGCCAAGACCAACGAAGGTCTCGGCGACATCGGCGCCGGCGAAGCCATAGCCGCCACCGCCATCGCCCTGCTCCGCAAGAAGCCACGCCGGACACTGTAGAAATCCGCCACAGACTGAGATAGTCTTTGGACACGGATTCACACGGATCAACACCGATTGAATGACCTGAAGCGAAGACTCATTCTAATTTGCGAGGTTTGGCGATGGACACGATGAGATATCAGGACCTATCGGAGAAGATCATAGGATCCGCTTACCATGTGCACAAGGAATTGGGCCATGGCTTTGTGGAGAAAGTGTACAAGAACGCGCTGGCAATCGAACTAGGCGAAGCGGGCCTGCGGTGCTCGTGTGAGGTTCCGCTGAAAGTACTGTATCACGGCAAGACAGTCGGCGAGTACTGTGCGGATCTGATCGTTGAGGACAAGATCATCGTCGAAGCGAAAGCGGTAAGCAAGCTGGACCCCGCCCATGAGGTTCAACTCGTCAATTACCTGAAGGCCACGGGACTGAACGTCGGCCTCCTGATCAACTTCGGCCGATCTGTTGAGGTCAAACGCCGCGTCTTCGACATGCCCCCGAAAACTGAAGACGCATGACTCAATCCGTCAGAAATCCGTGTCAATCCGTGTTAATCCGTGTCTGAAAAGAACAATCGCATGAATCCGTGTCAAAGGTCGAGACAGCACTGCAACGCCATAGCCGCCATCGCCCTGCTCCGCAAGAAACCCCACCGGGCTCTATAGGCCCGACACAGAGGGGTGAAATCCAGCATCCGTAGCGTTCCCGGACTCTCTCAGGGGCCGACGGGGGGCCTTTCAGCGCCCATTATCGAACGTTGGAGTATCGTACAAGCGGCGTAACTGCCAAACCAGATGCAGTGTTTCCCGCAATTCTGCCGTTTTCTACTAATCCCCCGGAATCCTGCCGATATTGGGATTGAATTCCGGTGACACCATACTCAATTCCGAAGCCTCTTGGGCCGTTGTGTGAGATGGACGCCGCCCTGCTGCTATTCCTCCACCGGTGGCGGATTGTCGACACCCCTCGCTTCCAACCGCTTGATCAGCAGAGGCAGCATGTCCCACAGACGCGCCATATCCTTGGCATCAGGCCGCATAGATCACCTGGCGGGTCTTGAGGATTTCGTGTTTTCTCCAAGGGTTCCGCATCGCCTCTTTTTCCACAAGGTCAACGGGGCGTCCAAACCGAGCTTCCAGCTCCTCTTTCATGTCCAGCAGCCGGTCGATATCCAACGATGTTCCCGGCTCGAAGCTCACAAGGAAGTCCAAATCGCTGTTCGCGTTGAAATCGTCCCGCAGCACGGAGCCGAAGATAGACAACTCCCGTATCCGCCATTTGCGGCAGAATTCGGCTAACACGCTGCGGCCCAGTTGCACGTTCGTATTCATGGTTCTGTTATCATCATAGCCACCATGCCATAGCAAGTCAACCTATGACCGAACGGAACTGGCTGAAGGCGCGATCGCGAACAGTGCTTACGCCGGACAGGGCCGATTCCTGTACTCCACACGAACGTTGGCCGACGGCAGTTCTACGGACAGAATACGGCCGTGCTCAGCGATGCGACAGGGCTCTCGGATGAGCTGCTATGATCGCACTGAGTGACAGACAAACGCTCTGGAATTCAAGAGACGAGTAACAGGCTTGGTGCCCGTCCTGCAACTCTGCGTGGTCGGCGCCCGGGCCAGGGGGGACGCGACTCCTGAGTCGGATTTGGACGTCGTCCTCCTGGCGGACCATGTCGACCCGAACCTCCGCGAGAAGATCGTTGCGGAGGTTCGGGAATCCCTCACCGCCCGCGCCGAGTCACTGCACCTTCTGGAGAAAGCCAAACAGGTCGTCGAGCAGGCTATCCTGGGGGGGAGCGGAAGTGAGCCTACCAGCTCTCGCCGAATCTGTCCTAATCCGTGAAATCCCTGTCTTGATTGATTGTTGAATCCGTGTCGAAAGGCAGTTGTCGGTTCCCGGTTGGCAGTTCCCGGTTGAGGACCTGGATTCCAGCTTTCGCTGAAATGACGTATTCGTCATCGGTGTTGCTCTGCGGCCCTCCGCGGTTGAATCGTGAATCGGAATTCGTAAATCGTAAATTCGACGATCAATCGCTGGCGCCGAAGACGCGTGCGCCGGAGGTAATCATCAATCATCAATCGCTTGTGTCCAGCACGCTCATGAAGGCTTCCTGGGGGATTTGGACGCTGGCGATGCTCTTCATTCGTTTTTTGCCTTCCTTCTGGCGTTTGAGGACCTTCATTTTGCGGGTGACGTCGCCGCCGTAGAGTTTGGCGGTGACGTCCTTGCGGTAGGCTTTGATCGTCTCGCGGGCGATGATCTTTCCGCCGATGGCGACCTGGAGTGGGATTTCGAACTGGTGGCGCGGGATGGCCCGGCGGAGCTTGACGATGAGCTTGCGGCCGCGAGCCTCCGCGTTGCTGCGATGGACGATCAGCGACAGGGCCTCGACCGGCGTGTGGTTCACGAGGATGTCGATCTTGACGAGGTCGCCGGCCTCGAAGCCGGTGAATTCGTAGTCCATCGTGGCATAGCCGTGACTGATGCCCTTGATCTGGTCGTAGAAGTCGTAGACGATCTCGGCCAGCGGGGCGCGGTAATCGAGCATGACGCGGGTCGGGCTGAGGTAGTCGGTCTTGACGAGCCGGCAGCGGCGGGACTCCGCCAGCTTCATGACGCCGCCGATCGTGTCGTTCGAGGTGATGATCTCCAGGCGGACGAAGGGCTCGCGGATCTCCTCGACGTAGCTGCGGTCGGGCAGCTCGCTCGGCGAGTCGATCCTCTTGACGGTCCCGTCGCGCAGGAGGATCTCGTAGCTGACGGTCGGGGCGGTCTGGACGACGTCGATGTCGTTCTCGCGTTCGAGCCGCTCCTGGACGATCTCCATATGGAGCAGGCCGAGGAAGCCGCACCGAAAGCCGAAGCCCAAAGCCTGCGAGTTCTGCGGGACGAACGTGAAGCTGGCGTCGTTGAGGGCGAGCTTCTCGAAGGCGGCCCGCAGCTTGGGGTATTCCGTGTTGTTGCCGGGATAGAAGTCGGAGAAGACCATCTGCAACGGCGGCTTGTAGCCCTTGAGCGCATCCGGCGCCGGACGGGCGTCGTCCGTGATCGTGTCGCCGACCCGCACGTCGCCCAGAGTGCGGATGTTGGCGATCACGTAGCCGACCTCGCCGGTCCCTAATTCGTCCACCGGCTTCATGTCGGGGCGGAACTTGCCCAGCTCGGTGATCTGGTAGGTGGAGCCGGCCCCCATGAGGCAAACCTTCTGGCGGACCTTGAGCGATCCGGAGAAGACGCGGACGTAACAGATCACGCCGCGATAGTCGTCGTGCTGACTGTCGAAGATCAACGCCCGCGTCGGCTCGTCGCTCCGGTCGGCCGGCGGCGGCAGCAGCTCGCATACGGCATCGAGCACCTCCTGGACCCCGACGCCGGTCTTGGCGCTGATCCGGAAGCACTCGTTCTTGCGGATGCCCAGCACGTGCTCGATCTCCTCGGCGACCAGGTCCGGCTGCGCCGCCGCCAGGTCCACCTTGTTGATCACCGCCAGAATCTCCGCCTCCGACTCCGTCGCCAGGTACGCGTTCGCCAGGGTCTGCGCCTGGATCCCCTGCGTGGCATCCACGACCAGCAGCGCCCCTTCACACGCATGGAGGGCGTGCGAGACCTCGGCATGGAAATCCACGTGGCCCGGCGTGTCGATGAGGTTGAGCATGTAGGTCCGGCCGGCGTGGTCGTAGTGCATCGTGACGGCGGACGCCTTGATCGTGATGCCGCGCTCGCGCTCGATGTCCATATTGTCGAGGATCTGGTCGCGGGCCTGCCGCTCGGTGACCGTGCCGGTCATCTCAAGCATACGGTCCGCCAGGGTGCTCTTGCCGTGATCGATATGGGCAATGATGGAAAAGTTGCGAATATACTGAATATCCATGACACTCTCATTCCAGAGACGAAAAGTCGCACAGTACCGAGTCGGCGATAGGCAGAGCCTGCTGCGTGAGGCGAACCGCCCGGTCGGTGACTTCGATCAGACCCAGGTTGCGATACCGCCGGACCGGCTCGGCGAATATCTGCATCGCGTCACGCCCGGTCCGACGCCGGAACTCGCTCCGATCGATCCCCGCCCGCATCCGGAGGTTCAGGACTGCCGTCTCGCAGACCACGTCGTCGTCACTCACCACCTGGACTTCGCAGGGGACCTGCTCACCGTGCTCTACGGCCGCCACGTACCGCTCGATATCCGGATCGTTGGTGATTCTCCTGCCGTGCCAGCACGACGACGCCCCCGGTCCGACGCCAACATACGGCCGGTTGGCCCAGTATCCTACATTGTGCAAGCACTCAAACTCCGGCCTGGCAAAGTTGGAAATCTCGTACTGCGCCAGGCCCGCCGCCGCCAGCCGCTCCACGGCCCACTCGTACATCGCCCGGTCGAGTTCTTCATCCACCGGGTTCAGCCGACCCGCCCGCCGCCACGCGTCGAACAGCGTACCTGCCTCGAAACTGAGACCGTACGTCGACACGTGCTGCACGCCGAGATCGATGGCCGCCTCTACGCTGCACTGCCAGTCGCCAAGCGTCGAGCCGGGAATCGCAAAGATCAGATCGAGCCCGACGTTGTCAAACCCCGCGCGTCTGGCCGACTGCACAGCCCGGCCGATATCCTCCACGCGGTGCCCGCGCCCGAGCAGTTCCAGCTCCGCTGGATGAAACGATTGTGCCCCGAACGACAGCCGGTTCACTCCCGCCTGCCGAAGACCGGACAGAAGCTCGGCGCTCACCTGTCCCGGATTGCACTCGACCGTGAATTCCCCGACCTGCGCAAATCGCTCGCGAATTGTACGAGCCAGCGAGAGGAGTTGTTCCGCAGGCAGCGCCGTCGGGCTGCCTCCGCCGATATAGGCCGTGCGAAAACCCGCTCCCTCGTAGCTGCTCATCTCCCGCAGCAACGCCGCCACCAGCCGCCCAGTATGCCATCGCGTCGCCGGTACGGAGTAGAACCCGCAGTAGCGGCACTTGCTCGTGCAGAACGGCACATGGACATAGAGCCCCCCCGCCTCCGCCCGGGCTTGCCCGGCCCCAGCCCTTCTGCCACACTGCAACAATCCTACACCAAGTTCCGCCATGACCTCTTTCCACGGGATTCAACAGGACTTCCGATGGCATCGAAACCAAGGTATTCTACCCGATCGCCCTCCCTTCAGCAAGTCCGCCACTGCGACCTTTCGTCCTCCGCCCAAGAGCATCGAGGGCGGGATAAAACGTGAGAACGCAAGAGAGGAAGAAGGCAAGATGAACGCCGGTGCGATCGGCGCTGCCGAGCGGCCTGCGTAGGCGCAGGCCTCCGTGTCCGGCTTCGTCCCGACGCAGTCGCAGATTGCGCCGAGTCATATAGATTCCCAACCGGGGACCGACAACTCGGGACTGACAACGACTCTCCAACCGCAAGGGACGCGAAGGTGCGCAGAAATCACCAGCGAACGACCTATAGCCGGCCAGCGAACACTGGCTACAGCTCTCCTCGGCCCCACTCCTCCCTCCCAGGGGCTGCGCCCAGCGGCTTGCCCGAACCGTCTGCGGCACGCTCTCCCGTTCGAGCCACAGCGTGGAATAGCGATTGGTCTGGTTAGGATGTGGTTCCCGGACCTGCCGCGGACGGGGTCACAGCCGGGGGAGTTGCCTTTGGAGACCTCCATTTCTCCTTTCGGATGCACTCATTCCAGATCGCCTTGGCCTGCTCTTCGGTGCCACTGAAGGGCTTGTCTGTGCCTCGCGCCTTGCGGTATTCCGCGTTCGTCATATTCGGCATCTGTCACCTCATAATGGGCGCGCAGTTGGCTCCGAGAGCTACCGTCAGCCTTCGTCCGTGCTGCTCGCGTGATTCCATTGTAGACTCCCGGCCGGGGCTCGTCAACCGTGGCCTTCCCGGATTACGACCTCAGCGCCAGGTCCACGGCGGACCTCTCCCTGTGGATGCCCCCGAAAAAGGCCATTGCGGGCCTCTAAAACCCGATTCGGTCGTCAACAATGCACGAGATCAACGCCGACAATAAATTCTCGTCAGCGACTGTTATTTCCTCCCTCTCTTCGTACGCGCGGGGCATCATTGCCCATTCCCGCAGGCCAGGGGCGGATTGACTACCCAATCTCCCGCCGTAGCGGTATCATGAGGGCCCATGACCAAGGCACGCATTGACATTCCGAAAGAGCGGATTGCCGAGTCTTGTCGGCGAAGCCACATTCGCCGGTTGGCGTTGTTCGGCTCAGTGCTCCGCGACGACTTCACGCCGGACAGCGATGTCGATGTCTTGATCGAATTCGAGCCGGGCACACAGATCGGCTGGCGATTCTTCGGCCTGGAGCAGGAACCGTCGGAAATCCTCGGCCGCACGGTGGACTTGAACACTCCTGGATTTCTTTCCAACTACTTCCGCGACGAGGTCCTCGCCGAGGCGGAGGTACAATATGACGCAGCATATCCTCAATTCTCTGCTGAGGTATGCACATGACGTACGATGTGGACCGTGCGTTGCAGCTTTTGCGTCTTGGCACTCGCGTGGCGAATGCTCAATTCCATGAGGATCAGGAGGAGGCCATCCGTCACATCGTAGAGGGACGAGGTCGGTTGTTGGTGGTACAGAAGACCGGCTGGGGCAAGAGCTTCGTCTATTTCATCGCCACGAAGCTCTTGCGAGAAGGTGGAAGTGGGCCAGCACTGCTTGTGTCCCCTTTATTGGCGCTGATGCGCAATCAGATTGCAGCAGCCGGACGGATGGGTGTGCGAGCGAGGACCATCAACTCGGACAACCAGGAGGAGTGGGCAGATGTCGAAGCGAAGATTCGCCGGAACGAGGTGGACATCCTCGTCATTTCACCTGAGCGTTTCGCCAACGAGCATTTTCGCACGCGGGTGCTCGCCGAGATAGCCGGGCTGATTGTGCTATTGGTGATAGACGAAGCCCATTGCATTTCGGACTGGGGACACGACTTCCGCCCGCATTACCGTCTCATTGAGCACATCGCTCGCATACTACCAGCCAACGTTCGGTTGCTGGCTACTACAGCGACCGCGAACAACCGAGTCATGGATGACCTGAAAGCAGTGCTGGGGCCCGACCTTGCCATCTCACGAGGTGATCTGAACCGGCCGTCGCTCAGGCTCCAGACAATGCGACTGCCCAGTCAAGCAGAGCGTCTGGCGTGGCTTGCTGCCCAGGTGCCGGCGCTGTCTGGTCATGGAGTCATCTACACGCTGACCGTGCGTGACGCGGCCCTGATCGCCGACTGGCTGAAGTCTCGTGGCTTGAACGTGGAGTCGTACACGGGTGAAACAGGTGAACGACGCCCCCAGTTGGAGCAGGCACTGTTGGCGAATCAGGTCAAGGCGCTCGTGGCTACAACGGCACTGGGAATGGGTTTCGACAAACCAGATCTTGCCTTTGTCATACATTACCAAGCACCGGGGTCAGTGGTGGCGTATTACCAGCAGGTTGGGCGAGCAGGCCGAGCGATTGATGCGGCCTACGGAGTATTGCTAAGCGGTGAGGAAGAGACGGATATCACGGACTACTTCATCAAGACGGCGTTTCCGACACGAGATGAAGTACAACAAGTTCTCGACGCTCTGAATAACGAGCCTCGTGGTCTGTCGATTCCTGAACTGATGGCAAAGGTCAACCTCAGCAAAGGTCGGATCGAGAAGACGATAGAGTTGCTATCCCTGGAATCTCCGGCACCTGTCGTCAAACAAGACTCGAAGTGGCAGTTGACGGCAGCCAACCTCAGCGAGGAGTTCTGGCGCCGAGCGGAGCGATTGACCAATCTGCGCCGTCAAGAGCAGCAGCAAATGCAGGAGTATGTGAGTCTGACATCGGGGCACATGGAGTTTTTGATTCGAGCACTCGATGGTGACCCCGGAACGATCCGCCCACCCGCATTACCCCCACTGCCAGCGACGGTGGACTCCGCTCTGGTGCGCCAGGCGGTGGCTTTCCTTCGTCGAACCAGCCTTCCAATTGAGCCGCGTAAGCAGTGGCCGGCAGGCGGGATGCCACGGTATGGACTCAGAGGGCGTATTCCTCGGGAACAGCAGGCGGAACCGGGCAAGGCACTCTGTATCTGGGGGGATGCCGGATGGGGCGGCTTGGTGCGAGAAGGCAAGTACCGGGATCGGCATTTCTCCGACGAATTGGCGGAAGCCTGTGTCCATTTGGTGCAAGAATGGGACCCGCAACCGGCACCTGCTTGGCTGACGAGTATTCCGTCGCTTCGACATTCAGATCTGGTGCCAAGCTTCGCCCAGCGTTTAGCGATGCGACTGAACCTTCCATTCCATATGGTCATAGAAAAGGCAGAAGATCGGCCTGGGCAGAAAACTATGGAGAACAGTACACAGCAGGCACGCAACATCGACGGATCCTTGACGATTAGCGTTCCTCAGTTGCCTTCCGGCCCAGTCCTGCTCGTGGATGACATGGTAGATTCGGGATGGACCTTGACCATTGCGGCTTGGTTGTTACGATCACATGGAAGCGGCGAAGTATGGCCTCTGGCACTTGCCCTTACAGGATATGACCGATGAGTATGACGCTGTCACAAAACACCCAGGCAATTCTGCTGCTAGCGGCACCACTGATTGCAGGACGTGGGGAATCTTCATCGGATCCACTGACTCTCGGTGAATACAAGCGATTGACGCGCATTTTGCGAGATAAGCAACGGCAGCCGGCTGATCTGCTCTCTTCCGATGCTGAGGAGTTGCTTTATGAATGCCAACAGGTGTTCGACGGCGACCGGCTCACACGATTGTTGGGACGCGGATTCTTGTTGAGTCAAGTAGTCGAACGCTGGCAGGCCCGAGCGATTTGGGTCATTAGTCGAGCTGATGCAGGCTATCCCAGGCGATTGAAAACACGCCTTGGAGAAGATGCGCCACCGGTGCTTTACGGTTGTGGGGATGCGGCGATTCTGGACACGGGCGGTCTTGCAGTCGTCGGCTCAAGGCATGTGGATGATGCGCTCGTCAGTTACACCGAGAGCATCGGCCGCCTTGCTGCCACTGCTCGCTGTACTTTGGTCTCGGGGGGGGCTCGTGGCATCGACCAAGCCGCAATGAGAAGCGCGTTGGCGGCTGGCGGTAAAGTGACCGGAGTCCTAGCAGATAGCCTGGAACGGGCAGTCCTATCCCGAGAACATCGTGGACTCTTAACGAATGGGCAACTTGTCCTTATATCGCCGTACGACCCCGCGGCCGGGTTCAACGTGGGTCATGCCATGCAACGCAACAAGCTCATTTATGCGCTGGCAGACGCGGCTCTGGTTGTCAGTTCGGATTATGAGAAGGGTGGCACTTGGGCGGGGGCAGTTGAGCAGTTGGACAAATTCAGATTTGTGCCGATCTATATTCGCTCGAATGGTGAGACTGAAAAAGGGTTAGAATCGCTCGGGAAGAAAGGTGCGATGCGATGGCCAGATTCAATGACTCCAGAAACACTCGCGGAGACGCTTGCTGCTGCTCCATCAGCAGATACTCAGGTTCCCAGACAGCGATGCCTGTCATTTGATGAACCAAGTGGGCCAAAAGAGAAATCCGTCGATGACCAGTTGAAACATTCAGCGGTGAAAACATCCGCATCCACTAAGAGTGTGGTGATAGATTCGTCACCCGCAGAGGAACTGTTTGGCAAAGTCAGGGAGTTGCTCACACGGATGGACACAGCCAAGACAGAGAGTGAGATAGCGGAAGAACTACAAGTCTCCAAAGGCCAAGCCAGAGAATGGTTGCAGCGTCTGGTCGATGAAGGAGTACTTGAAAAGCTCTCCAGACCGAACCGGTATCGTCCAGTCTCGTCGCTCGAACCCCTGTTCGACAGCCGAGAATAGAACCCGTACCGAGATACACCGAATCTGTGGGCATCAAAACTCCTCGCCATATGGAGTCTCCAATGAGCTTCGCACAGCGTCTCTCGTTCCCCGTGGGACGGTTGTGGAGCCTTCAACTGGGCATTTGTCATGGAGGATTAGAGACGGAATGTCAATAGGCGGGGCCAACGCACTGATAATCGATGACTGACTGTTTCTCTGCGTCTTTGCGTCTCTGCGTGAGGTGTTCTTCTCGCGTGGTTCACGACGGCGCCGGGACGAGGGCGGGCACGGGGGCCTGCCCCTACGCTTCGGGTCGGCACGGCCGAGTGAATCTGCGGTCACTGGCGTTTGCCTGGAGACAGGCGCTGGCGGCAGAGATCGATTTGCTTTGTGATCTGGCTGACGAGCTTCTGGTTGCCGGCGGAACTGGCGATCCGCAGCGCGTCCTCCAGGCAATTCAGGGCCTTGTCAGTCTGATTCGTCTCGGCGTAGCTGGCCGCCAGGCACATCAAAGCGTCCGTGTGGGCGGGGTTGAGTCGGAGGATCTGGCGGAGGTGCGGGATTGCCCGGTCGTGCTGCTTGAGCCGAGTCAGGGTGCTTGCCAGCTTGTAGCGGACGGCGAGGTTCGCGGGGTCGAGGTCCACCGCTTTGGACAGATACGTCAGGCCCTCCCGGCTCAATCCTCTGGCACAGAGGGCGCTGCCCAACTGGGCCTGGGCGGCGGCATCGCCTGGCTTGAGCTGTGCGGCCTTACGATGGTGCTCGAGGGCCTGGTCCGCGTTGCCCTGCTCGTCCAGCGCCAGGGCGAGGTTGTGATGGGCGGCGTAGTCATCGGGCCGCAGTTCCACTGTTCGCGACCAGCACTTGATGGCCTCCTGCCTGTTGCCGCGACGAAACTCTGCCACGCCCAGGTCAAAGCAAGCCTCCGCACTGTTCGGAGCAAGTTTCAGAGCTTTGTGCAGATGACCGATTCCCTCGTCCAGCATGTTCTTGGCAATGAAGACCGCTCCCAGATCGACCTGGGGTTCCCCGGCATTCGGGTCCAGTTTTGCCGCCTCCGACAAATGCCGAATGGCCTCGTCATATTGCTCGCGCCCAAACAGGGCCAGCCCCAGACAGCGGAGCGAGTCGAAGTTCTTCGGATTCAGCTCCAGCGCCTTCTTCGCCTGGCGTTCGGCGCCCTCGTAGTCATTCGACCGCAAGTACTGCCAGGCAGCGCGAGCGTAGGAGACGTCGTCGATGAACTGCTCTCGTATGCGTGCGATGGCGCCCGGATCGACGTGGACGAATTCGGGTATATTGGCGGCGCGGTCCGGGGCGGTCAGGTGGTCCAGGACCACCGGCGGGGTGCTCTCGCCTCGCTCGTCGATGTGGGTCAGGTAGAGCCGGGTATAGGGAGAATCGGGCTTGCCGGAGAAGACGAGCCATTTGCCGTTGGGAGAGAAACTGTGCCAGGAGTTCATCCGTTTCGTGTTGGCGCGCAGCCTGCGAGGCTGCCCTCCCTCGGCGGGAATGATGCACAACTCGCTGTCCGGCTGGAGAAGCATGTAGTTCTCGGCCTGACAGAATACGATCCATTTGCCGTCGGGCGAGTACTTTGGGAAGAAGTTGCTCTTGCCGTTGAAAGACGCGCCTGCCAGCGGCTCGGGCTTGCCTCCCTGACCGCCGTTGAAGGGGATGCGGAAGAGGTTGAACTTGAATGGCTTCCTATCGACAAGGAATTCGCGGCAATCGGCGGGATTGAGAAGCGCCGTCCCCGGCCCAACGACACGTTTGAGGCTGTGGGCCTTGGTCGCCGCGAAGAGGATGTACCGGCCATCCGGACTCCACGTCGGGTTGCTCTGGACCAGGTTCGGGTCGTCCGCCCCCGGCAGCGATTGGAAGGTGCCGCTCCGGCGGTCATGGACGCACAGAATCCCCTTCACCGGAAAGAACAACTGCGAGAAATCAAGACCGGGCGTGGCGACAAAGACGGACTGGTCCTTGACCGTGCTCACGACGAATCGGCCGTCGGGAGAAACCTGGGAGAGCAAGCCGAAGGTCGCCTCTCCTTCATCCCTCCGATAATCGCTCCAGGTGATGATCGCGCTCTTGTCGAGCGTCATATCCTTGCGGACCGGCGCGATCGCGTAGGAGCCCTTGTCGTTGGCGTAGTCGATATCCATCCCCAGAATAGCGCCGTCGGCGGAGAACGAATGGCAGTTGCCGCAGACCGGCAGGTTCTCCAGAACGACCGGCGGACGCTCCGCGGAGGAGACCGCTCCGAACCGCCAGCGAATGGTGGATGGGTCCTTCACCGCGTCGGCAAAAGGCAGGTTCACCTCCCGGTAGAACAGGGGCGCGTCCACCGGGTCCGACGAGGTCTGGATCGTGACACGTCCCGCGGATAGGGGCTTGGACGGCATCTCACGGCTGACTCCGACGATGGTCACGACCGCCGGCTTCTCCACAGACCGGCTCTTGATCTTCTCCCAGACCGCCGCGTCAGGTCTCCATTCAGACTGCGGCACGAAGCGGTTGATCCGCTCCCGCCCATCGGCAAATTCGGTCGTGACGAGCCACAGATCCGAGTGATAGTCTCCGTCTTTCCAGCGGAAGGTGGGAGCGACGATCTCCGGCGGGAAGAGGGTCTGATCCTGCGGATATTCAATCACCAGTGCCTGCGACGGCGGCGCCTTGGCCAGAGACTCCAGCACCTCGCGCGGGTCCATCCGGGATCTGGGAACCAAGAGAATCGCCCCTGTCACGGCGACGGCCGTCGCCGCGACACCCGCCCCCAGCAGGAGGTTCCGAACGCGTTTTCCCACAGCATCTTGCCCCGGCACCACGGTTCACACGTCGATCGCAAGTCTTGCCCCTATAATAGCACAATCTCGATTCCGTGTAACGACAAGAGCGGCTCTTTTCAGCGCCGGCTTCCGTGGGGATGAAGTCACGCAGAGTGCTCCGGAGAAGCAGATACTTCCGGCGTTGGCAAGGAGCCGGCACCCTGCTGCAACGGCAGCATCATGATCTTCCATGAGGGGCTACAGCGTGTCCCCCCAGACTTCCATGCCCCAAAAGACATGGACCGGCGTTGAGGGGGGCGCAGGATCGGGCCCGCTGGCGTGGGTCATTCGCGAAAAAGCGACATCGCTTTCGCTACGGACAGTGCTTATCATCGTTGTGGCAACGTTGAGTACCTCAGAGTCTGCCAGGGCCGGTACAAGGCGATTCTGGTCGAGCCGGGCACATACCTGGAGGTGCTTTCGCGACACACTCAGCGCAATCCACTGCGGGCCGGCAGGGTCGCGCGTCCGCGGGACTATCCCCGATGGGAACAGAGAAGATTTTTGTAATTTCCTTCAGAATTTCATCCACATTGAGGCCTCCCGGCCCGCCGTTAACGGTGAATACTTGTAATCCTCTGGGATTTCGGTTGACAGTGGGGCGGGGGTCGCACAGTGTATAGCAGTTGAAGAAGTTGAGACCTGAGCACCATTGACGGAGCTACCTCTGAGCAGAAGGTCTTGATTCCGGGACGCCGGGTTCGTGTCATGGACCGGCAGACGTGCATGTAGAGACGCAAGATTTTGCGTCTCCGCAGCAGCGGAGTTAAGGCGATGAGGCACAGAGAGAAAAAACGAGCGGACAGCGGATGGGGCGTAAGCGCCCGGACTGGGGTAGTCAACCGTCGTTCGGCGTTGGTCAACCGCCGCGGTTTCACGCTCATCGAGCTTCTGGTCGTAATCGCGATCATCGCCCTGCTCATGGCGATCCTCCTGCCCGCCTTGCAGCGAGTCCGAAAGCAAGCCAGGGCTGCCGTCTGTCAAGGAAATCTGAGGCAATGGGGGACGGTGCTGGCCCTGTATGCACAGGATCATGACGGTCGCTTCTCTCGGGAGGATTGCAGCACCATTTGGACTCTCACCGGGCGCGACCCTCAGGTACCGGCCAGAGCGGTCGGCGTGTTTGGACCCGATGCGAATCAGGTCACACAGTACCATGCTATCCGCACAAAAGGCATGCTATGTCCCGTGGCGACCAAAGCCTGCGACGATCACGGCAGCGTCACGCGTACCACCAAAAGCCTCGACGGGACATCGTGGAGCTTTAGCATCACCTACGGCGGCACATTCTATGCCTGGGCACTCACAGAGCCAGGTCCTCCCGTGTGCGTGAGCTACGGATTGAACCAATGGCTGTTCGACCGCCCGGTTGAGTTCGTCCCCTTCGCCTCACGACCGCCATCTTATACGAATGTGTACGCGCTTCGGCGCACTGCTGGCGTGCCCCTGCTGCTCGATTGCATGAAACCCTCTGGGTTGCCGCAGGACGCGGCGGCGCCGCCATCGCGAGAGGAGGCCCCGGGGGCTACTTTCTCCCCCTTCTGTCTGAATCGACATGATGAGTACGTGAATTGTCTCTTCTTGGACTGGTCCATGCGCAAGGTGGGGCTCAAGGAACTCTGGACGCTCAAATGGTACGACGGCTTCAATACGGCCGGGCCGTGGACCAAGGCCGGCGGCGTGACCCCGGACAAGTGGCCTCCCTGGATGCGCGGTTTCAAGGACTACTGAGCGTGCCTGAATTCGGACGCGAATGACACCACCCTGGCCGATGGTCAGGAGCGTGAATAGGGAGGTGAATCATGGTCAAGCGAAAGGGCTTTACGCTGGTCGAGTTGCTGGTGGTGGTTGCCATCATCAGCCTACTCCTGGCGATTCTGGCGCCGGCGCTGGGCAAGGCGCGGAGGCAGGCGCGTGCGGGCGGCTGCCAGGCGAACCTTCGCCAGTGGGCGACGACGCTGGCTGTGTGCGTGGAGGACAACGAAGGCCAGTTTCAGCGCAACGATTACCTGGCGGCCGAAGCGGTGACTCCGCTGTGGATTCTGACGGGCTGGACCATCGCGGAGAAGGCGAGCGACGGCCGGCATGTGCTAGCCCCCCGGCAGTTTCATCCGGTCAGTACGAAGGGGATGCTGTGCCCCGAGGCTCCGAGGCCGAAAGACATGGCTTACGCGCCGGGCGACGGAGAGGCCGGCCTCTATGGCTCTGGCACCATATCGTGGCGCTATGAGATCAAGTATGGCGCCACAAACAGGGCGTGGGCCCTCACGATGTCCGCAGGGCACACCGATGAGGTTCGTGTCAGTTGCGTCAGCTATGAGTTGAACGGCTGGCTGTTCCGGAGCCGGCGCGGGCCGCTCACAATGGACGACAGGATCGCAGCGATGAGAGTTGAGCCTCCATCCTACACGAATCTCTTCTCCCTGCGCCACCCCGCACGCGTGCCTTTGTTGTTCGACGGTGCGCGTCCCTCCGGTTCGCCTGCTGAGGACGACAGGCCGGAATGGCGGACGTGGGACGAGGTGTACGCGGCCTTCGGAGGTTTCTGCATGGATCGGCATAGTGAACACATCAACGGCCTGTTTCTCGACTGGTCCATCCGCAAGGTGGGCCTCAAGGAGCTCTGGACGCTCAAATGGTACGACGGCTTCAATACGGCCGGGCCGTGGACGAAAGCCGGTGGCGTGACACCCGACAAGTGGCCTGCCTGGATGCGCGGTTTCAAAGACTACTGAGCGTGCCTGAAGAAGGAGTGACAGACCGTGAGGTTGGAGCGTGGCTGCAATTTGACTGCCGCCGTGGTTTCCCGGCGTGTGGTCGTGGGGTCGTCGGGCCTGGCGGTCCTGGGGCTGCTGGCCCGTTCGGCGTTCGGGCAGGAGGGGACAAAGGAGCCGCAGCGCAAGCGGGCCGAGTCCGTCCCGCGCGATGCCGGGCGAGATCGGATGGAGGAGCTCAGGGCCTTCTCCGAGCGGATGCGCAACGCCAGCCGGGAGGAGCGGGCCAAGATCATGGAGGAGCGAAGGGTGCAGGAGCACCAGAGGGCTATCGAGGATTTCAAGGACCGGCTGGGCATCCCGGACAAGGACTGGCCGGCCATCAAGGCGAGGATCGAGAAGGTGTACAACCTGGTGCACCCTCTGCCGCAACTGAGGGTTGGAGATGAACGGGTCAAGACCGAGGTACAGCAGCGAAGCAGGACTTGCGCCAGTTGATGACCCTGCGTCAGGAGGCAGAGCTGATCCTGAGCGGCCTGCTCGA
>JAFGJR010000207.1 GCA_016928975.1 Sedimentisphaerales bacterium
GCCGTCGTCGGTGAAGCCGCGAGCCCCCGCCTCCGCCATCAGGCCCATCTCCGCCAGCTCGACGCCCTCGCGCTTCTTCGTGATCGCGCCCATGACGTAGACGTGGGTCTTTCTCGCCTGGCGCCCCTTGCGATGGACGTACTCGACGTCGGTCTCGCTCTCGATCGCGGGATTCGTGTTCGGCATGCAGACAACGGACGTGAATCCGGCCGCCACCGCCGCCGCAGAGCCGCTGGCGATGGTCTCCTCTTCTTCATCGCCGGGCTCGCGGAAATGCACGTGCATGTCGATCAGGCCGGGCGTCACGAGCTTGCCGGTGGCGTCGATCACCCGCGAGGCGGACTTCTCGATCCAGCCGTTGATCTGGCCCACCTCGGCGACCTTCTCATCGGCAATCAGGACGTCACACTCCTTGTCGAGACCGTTTGCCGGGTCGATGACCCGTCCGTGCTTGATTAGAAGCTGACCCGTCATAGCGCACCTTATCCCTGTCAATCCATTGGACCGGCCCATTTGTACCGGAAATGCCTTGCGAAGGGAAGAGGTTTCCCGCCAGCCAGGCAGATCCTCCCTCGGCCAGAGGTTTCGCACGCGAACCCTGGGCACCGGGAATGGGAGACCCTCCGAGTAGGACGAGCGTCCCCGCTCGTCCAGGTCGTGCGGGGACGCACGACCCGCTAAGAGCGCTGACCCATTATCACCAGCGCTCGGATGTCTTGCGATCACTTCTCGGGCGCTGGCGGTGGATCAGGCATGGACGTGTCCGCCAGCCACTCGTCGGCGAGGACGCTCAGGTCGGCGAAATCGACGCGGCAATCGCCGTTCAGATCGGCGGCCAGCGTGGAGGTGCATTTGCACAGAGAGAATGTGCCGTCCGTCGTATCGTCGATCTTCGGGTTGCCGACCCCGACGATTCGCACGAGGCAGGAGTCCGAGTTCTCCATCGGGGTGGACCAGACGAATGTACCGCTGTTCTTCCCGTCGCCTGCGACCAGCCAGTTGGCGCCGCCATCGAGGGAGTATTCGACGATCACCTGTTTGACTTGCGCGCCTTCGATGGTCTTCCATCGAACCGTGTAGGGCTGGCCCGCCGGGACTCGCTCGCCGGGCCTGGGGCGAAGGACCACGACGTTCGGCGAGACCGTGTAGCTCCAGACATCGCCGGCCACATAGAGCGGCGGCGATATCGAGTTCATGTCCGCCCGCTCCATCCAGACCGTCGTCACGTTCAGGTCATTTACATTGACGAGCACGTACCCGTAGCGTCCCTCCACATGGCGCACCTGCTCCACGCTGAAGTCGCCGTTGTTGCCATCGTACGGCGGCGTCCATGTGTATAGCGGCGCGCCGGCTGTGGCCACAATGAACTGATGGATGTCGTTGTTCGGATCGCCGTCTCCGTCATCGACCCGGGCATGGTCATAGTAGTGATCGTGGCAGCAGAAGTACGTCCGGGCACCGGCGGCCTCCAGGCTCCACCAGAAGGCGTCGCGACGGTCAGGATGCGCATCCATACAATCGTAGTGCAGCGTGCGGAAGGCTTCTTCATGCCCAAATGCAAAGACGTGCGGCTTCACGTTGCTCTCGAGTTGAGAGTCAAGCCACTGCTGATTGACATAGTGCAGCGGACTGTAGTTCGTCCCGCCGTACTGGTCCAGGCCGACCACCAGCGCATTCTTATGGACAACGGAATAGGTCATGTACTTCTCGCCGGCCGGCCCATTGTCGGGAAGCCTGTGTGTGGGACAATCGTCGTTCCCGAACACCCACAACCATCTCTGGCCGTAGTTGTCATTTGGGTCCGGCACTTCATCCGGAAGAGCATACCACATGTCGCCAATCTCGTGATTGCCCCGGCAGAGGTAGACGGGAATGCCCGCATCGTACAACGGCCGCATCACCCGGGTCCACTCCCGCAACTGCCGCTCGAATTCCCGCGGACTGACGCCCGCGCCATAGACGAGATCGCCCGGGAAGATCAGAAAATCGATGTCCCGATGCAGAAGCTCGTGTGCCAGCTCACAAAGGGCCGTCTCATTGACACCCGTTTCCAGGCCTCCGCGGCTGTCGCCCGTAACGGCAAACCGCCAACTCCCTCCTGCCAGACACGTGGGGACAGCCAGCATCCAGGCGGCAATTGCTGAAATGAGGAGTCTGTTGCTGTGCATCGCTCACCCTCTGTGTGTGGATGACGCCCACATGGATCGCTGCCGTTCCAGGGGACAGGACTCGGGCGCAAGGCCTCATGGCAGGCAGAGCTGACCTCCGATCCCACTTCAGAGACGCCCGGATCATCCGGCCTGTCGCCGACCCTAATTGGTGACGCCGCCGATGTGCCAGTCCGCCTTGCGGTGGAGATGCGCGTATAGCACCTTCACGTCATCGACGTCGATGGACCCGTCCATGTTGATATCGCCGATCACGTATGCCTCCGGCGATTTCTGGCCTGCCACCAGGTTGTTCATCAGGATCTCCAGATCCTGCTCATTCACGATTCCGTCGGCATTCAAGTCCGCCCAGAGGATGTTCTTGTCCGCCTCGGGCTTGTCCTCAACGCTCCAGGCCAGCCCATACTGCTCACCCGGGAGGGCTCGCTCGCCGGGATTGCTGTACGTGACAACGATCGCGTAGGAGCTGTAGCCTGCCACCGTTTCCACGTGGACGTGCTCGACGTTGTCCAGCTTGCTGTCGCTGTGGTCCAGCAGGACACTTTCACTGGCGTCCTGCGGATTGACCGCCCGTACCTCCAGTCGAAGATCGGTGTCGCGGTGCGAGAGTCGCTCGAACGGGTACTCCTTCTGGTAGTGTCGATTCCAGACGAGAGTCACCGTCAGCATTTTGTTCACCGACTCATCGAGCGTGATCCGGTAGACCTGCTGAAGGACCTGGCTGCCATCGAGCTGGTTCAGGTCCCATCCGGCGAGCGCGACGTTGCCGGGATTGCCGCGCCCTGCCATCAGCAACTGGCGAGCACGCACGGCGTCCACCATCCCGGCGCCCTGGGCATAATCAAGGGGCATCTCGTGATCGTCGTCCCCCGTCAGCCGGCCCTTGTGCCAGAACGGCAGCTTCGCGGCCGACGTCATCAGGACGGCCTTCAACAGGCAGTTGCCGCCTCCGGGCGAGAGGATGGCGTCCAGACGACCCTCCTGCCTGGCCGCCTGGATCAACAGCCCCGCCGCACCGGCCACGACCGGCGTCGAGTAGCTCGACCAGTTCCCGGAAGCCGTGTATCCGTGATCGCTCTGCGCCCCAGCGACAAGGCAGTTGCCCGGTGCGATCAGATCGGGTTTGCAGCGTCCATCGTCGGTCGGACCCCGGCTCGATTGCTCCGGATATGCCAGCGCAAAGTACGCCAGGTTCGTCGCAGGATCCTCGGCGTTGACCGAGCTGATGACACCCACACCAATCGTGTTCGATCCCGCGCCGGGATACAGCGGCGGCTCCGACGCGTTGGTCCCGTTGCCGATACTCGCAATGACCGTCAGCCCCTCGTGCTCCGCCATCGATTCCATTCCCCGCGTCCACCAGCCATCGAATGCCGTGCCGAAGCTGGCTGCCACGAGATCGACCAGCGGTCTGACCTGCCCGTGCACATACTGGGTGATGAAATGCCGCAACTCGAAGATGTGTCCCTCCGCCGCCGGCACAGCACCCTGGTACCAGAATGGCTCGAGGTTCGCCGCAATTCCCAGCGGGTCTTCCCCGAAGAGAATGGAGCAGATGGCGGTCTCGTGCGGCGAGACCCCGGCCGCCACTTCGCCGTCGTCGTAGAAATGGAACTTCGTGTTCTGAAAGCAACTGTGGTTGGTGTTGGGGCGATAGTCGTATTGCGGCTCATCGTTCTGGGTGAAGCTGCGACAGACAATCCCGATCCGCACGCCGGCCCCCGTCAGGCTGGAATCCAGGCTCCGCAAGGCGGTGATCCCCGCCCAGTTGAGGGCCTGCGGCTGAAGAACAGAGCCACTCTGCGCCGTCGCCCTGCCGGCGATAGCCACCGACCCTATCAGCCAGGCCGCGATCCACAGCGTTGCGACAGATAATCTCGACTTCTGTATCATCTGCTCCCAAAGCCTTAACCGTGGCGGAAAATGCCCTCTGGCACGCCCTACCCCTGTTCCCCCAGAATGCTGATCTCCCTCGTGGAGAAGCCCGGCTCAGTCAGTGCCTGCCGAGGTCCGTCCTCCTTGGGACTCGCTTGATCATACCAGAATGCGCCTTCTGTTTCAAGCAAATTCCGCCTGCACGACCCATCATACCATCTCTGGCAGTACTGACAAAGCAGATTCTTGGAATCCGGGCGGGAACGTCCCATCTTACCGGACGGTCCGCCGCCGGGACCGTCATGCGTGGCGGGCGCCCGGCGGTGACCTGGGATCAAGTGCCTGCCAGACTGCGATTATTAGGCTTGCCTTACCGGACGGCGGTCGATATAGTCGGTGACCGTCGGTGGTTGACAAGGAGCAAGTGATAGTTGAACAACGGATGCGGACATGGTAGTACTTCTTGACGCCGGACAGATCGATCGGATCCTGCATGACGTGGCAGGCGAAATCGCGACCAAGACCCCGCCGGAGCACGATCTGGCGATCATCGGCATTCGCAGTCGCGGCGAAATCCTCGCCCAGAGACTGGCCAATTGCCTCTCGCAGCAGCTTGGGAAGTCCATCCCGTGCGGCACCCTGGACATCACGCTCTACCGGGACGACCTCAATACCCCTCATGGGAGCGGCCAGCCGCAGGTGCGCACGACGGAGATTGGGTTTGACGTTGACGGCAAGACCATCATTCTGGTGGATGATGTGTTATATACGGGCCGGTCCGCCCGCGCCGCCATGGACGCCCTGATCGACCTGGGGCGACCCACGGCGATCCGCCTGGCGGTCCTCGTGGAACGGGCCGGAAGAGAGCTGCCCATCCAGGCCGACTACGCCGGCTGCGCCGCCGACGTAGAGCCTCAGCGATCCGTTCAGGTCAGCCTCGTCGAGTCGGATGGCAAAGATGAGGTCATTGTCGAGTAGGGACACATGAACCGCATCCTCGAGATTGTGGAGCGGCACACCGGCGGAGCCGGGAAACGGCGTGGTGCGACGATGTCGATCATCCATAGAGAAAAACAGGTCAAGTGGCAGCGCAAGCATCTGCTCGGCCTCCACGATCTGACGGTCGAGGAGATCCTGTACATCATGGACACCGCCAAGGGCTTCGAGCAGTTCAGTGCGCGGTCCGTCAAGAAGGCCCCCCCACTGCGCGGCAAGGTGGTCGTCAACCTGTTCTTCGAGGATAGCACCCGGACGCGGAACAGCTTCTCCCTGGCGGCCAGCCGGCTCAGCGCCGACGTCGTCGAATTCACCCAGAAGAACAGCTCCGTCAGCAAGGGCGAGACTCTGCTCGACACCGCGCGGAACCTGGAGGCGATGGGGATCGATATCGTCGTGATCCGCCACAACGCCGCCGGCGCTCCCAAGTTCCTCAGCAGGAGCATCAAGGCCTGCGTCGTCAACGCCGGTGACGGGTACTGCGAGCACCCCACCCAGGGGCTCCTCGACGTATACACGATCCGCCAGATCAAAGGGTCGCTGGAGGGTCTCAAGATCGCCATCGTCGGCGACATCGCCCATTCCCGCGTCGCGCGCAGCGACATGTGGGCGATGACCAAGCTCGGCGCCGAGGTCACGTTCGTCGGTCCGCCCACCCTCATGCCCGCCGAGGTGAGCCGGCTGCCCGTGAAAGTCAGCTACTCGCTCGACAAGGTCATCGAGCAGGTGGACGTGGTGAACATGCTGCGAATCCAGTTCGAGCGGCTCGGCGGCAACCCCTTCCCCTCCATCCGCGAGTACTCCCATTACTTTGGCCTGACCGTCGAGCGGATGAGGCGCGCCAAGCCGGACATCCTCGTGATGCACCCCGGCCCGATCAATCGCGGCCTGGAAATGGAAAGCGAAGTCGCCGACGGCCAGAACAGCGTCATCCTCCAGCAAGTCAAAAACGGCATCGCCATCCGAATGGCCGTCCTCTTCCTGGTCAACCAAGCCGCCGCCGAAACCCCCGCGTGATAGGCCGCAGGCACTACTGGCGATTACGGTGATGCGATTATGGGTTCCGTGGTCGTTTTCCAGCAGTTGCCGAAAGTCGTTTCGGTTTCCGCGTAACCACCCGGCGGCCGGACTCCTTCTCGATCCGTTTCAGATCGGCACATATCTTCTTCAAATCGTAGCCGAAGCGACGAGCATGCTCATCCCGTGCCTTCCAGATTTCTTCCAGTATCGGATCAGACGCTTTCATAATCGATCTCCAGGAGTTCTTCGGGTGTGCAGATGACCGGGCACTCACACCCGAAACGCGATACGACTCTCATCACATCCGATTTCATCCTGGCGTTGTTGATGTGACGGAAGTTCCAGGTCAGCAGATAGTCCATCTGATTCGTCGAGGCCAGAGCAATGTGAAGGGCATCCTCCGGATACTGTGCCGGGATGGGACCGCCCTTGACGAGAGCCTCCGCCAACTCCATCGTTTGATCCGTCGTTCCCAGCAACGGAATGCCCTTGAGGGCCAGCTCTCGTTTTCTGATTGCCTCAGGCTCCCCGCGTTGCGATTCCTGTAGAACCAAGGCAGACACACGGAGAGCGTACTTCTGACGCTCCGTCTCCCACCAGTCCCGCGTGATCTGTTGCCGGCCTGCTATAATCAGGTCCCGACTGGGACGACCCGTGTAGTAGCCCACAATACTCGTCTCAACATACAACAACGGTTTCATACTCTCATCTTACCAGAACACCTCCCTGAAAGCACGCGTCATCCTCCAGCAAGTCAAAAACGGCCTGGCGATTCGCATGGGCGTCCTTTTCTTAGTCAACCAAGCCGCCGCAGTGACCCGCGCGTGAGATGATCGCGGTCGCTGAGATGGCCAAGACTTGAGAGATTCCGAGTGCTCCCGTTGTCCTCCATGGCCAGCAGTCTACTTGCCACAGACACATTTGAAGTCCCTCGATGCATGAAAGAAGCGAGACAAACGACGCCCCTCGCTCCATCAGGAAAGACACGCTCTTCCCCCGGGCTCTCCTTCCTTCACACGCCCTATGCATGAAACAACTTCGTGACAGCCACAAGTCGTGGTCCTTCTACTTTGACCGTACTGGACCCATCGCGAGAGAAAGCAGTGCCGCCCACAAACGAGACGTCCTTCTGCGGAGGAATGAGAACCCGAATGGCACTGAGACCATTGAGAGTAATGACATCGAAACCTCCCATGACCTGTGTCTTGAGGGGTTCACTGAGGACGCTGTTCTGGAATGCTTGCACAATCCTTGCAACGTAATCGTCCACAGTAATCTTGAGGCGAGATGCCTCTCTCTCAATACCAACAAGGAAGTGGTGTGCAATCTGCCTGGGCTCAACGTGATCTAACAACCGCACGCGGTCTACATCTTCTCTGTTGTCAGCCACACCGATGAAGATGTACCCTTCTGAACTGGGGCCAAGGTTAGCTATCCCGCAGGCGGTCTCCAGGAGGCGCCCAAGCAAGTCGCCATCCCATGAGCGCTTCTCATCCAGCCACAAGAGGCCCTGTTTGAATTCATATCGGGAGGTCTCTATTCGCGAACGACGCAGAGCGTTCTCAAAATCTATCGCCAACGATGGACCGTGTCCAAGAACGGGTGGCACTTTGTCCACGAAGAAATCCTGGATAAGGCCCTTCGTCAGACTAATGTTCGTCTCTCGGTTCTGTGTGGTCTCATAGTGCCCGCCTTTGCTGAGCTTCTCGTCCAAGCAAGCTAAGGCCTTCATGATTTTCTCTGGCTGATCGGGTGATTTCTGCTTCTTGACAACAAGGTCAAAGAACGCCATGAAGATCGCATAAAACGGAGCCTTCACCGGATAGAAAGTGCCTGGGCGTACGGTGGACCTCAAGAAATTCGGCTCTCCGCCACAGCTTTCAATGACTTGTTTCAAAACCGAAAAGGTCGCTTTGATCTCGCGAGTGAGGCGGTCTTCTCCATATGTGACGAGATCTCGTTCGATCTCCTTGGCCTCGCCGGTGCTTGCATCGTAGATTGTATCCAGCAGTTCCTTACTGATAGGGAGGGGCGCACCCTTCAGCACTGATGCCGCTATATCCGCCACAATCTGTTCGTCCTCACTGTCCTTCAACTGCTTTACCGAGAGAATTCCTTGCCGGCACCAGAGGGTCGATTCTGCCCTAATACCATAGCCGTGAGGTTCCTTGGTTGAGTCGACGCTTATCTCGGGCATCTCCGACAGCAGAAGGATATCCTTCGAGACATCTCCTCTCAACTCGCTTGCCAGTGTTCGAACGAGTTGCGCAAACGCGGAGACCACTCCTGCTTGACGCTGCTCCTGGTAGCTGAGTTGTCGTCCTCCGGAGTTGATCCGGCCGAAGACATCTGTGATATTGCGATCTTCTGTCGTAGGGTAGATTGTCACTGCAAGTTGGTAGTCCAGAATGTTCGCGCACTCTTGAGGCGTGAGCATCCGTTTCCCTGCGACCGGCTCGAACGCTCCGTCCTTAGCCGCTTGCTTGGCTCTCGTGAACTCGTTGATGTCAAAGTACTTCCCCTCATAGTCGAAAGCGTTTTCGATGAAAGTGAAGATCGCATTGAAGCGCTGAATGCCGTCCACGATCTCGTACCTCCCCTTGCCGTGAACACTTGGCCTTTCGGCCAGGAGGATCAATGGGATGGGATAGCCACGCACTATGCTATCAATGAGGCGCCGCTTCTCGTCTACCGACCATACGAGCTTCCGCTGGTACCTCCTGTTCACAAGGAGATTGCCTTCCCGATAGTCTCGATAGAGGGCCTGCACGCTCTTCCCTTGCGGTACAACACTCATAGGGACACTCCATTCCTGCAAAGTACCGATGGTCGCACCATTCCCACATCTGTGGCCTGGAACCACACCTGCACGCTTGACATTCGCTGCGCATACCTTCGGGGCTTCAAACCAGAATCTCTTCTGCGCCTCAAAGAGCATAACAGGCCTGCGCCACCCGTTCTATTGTAGAACAAGCCCGACTCAAAAGCAACTGGCAGACTTGGAAAGTGTGAACAGTTCTGACCTCGTGCCTCGGCAGGGATAGACATGTGTACGCTGTGACGTGAGCGTGTTCGGGGTCGCATCTCAATCGACAAGCGTCCCGCGTCGCCATTGTTGGCTGAGCCCAGACGACGACATGAAGATGAACTGCCATGTGCTACTGGGTGAACTCGATTCGGTAGAGGTGTTCCTTGGTCCTCAGGAAGAGCGTCTTGCCAGAGACGGCCGGGGAGGCCATGAAACCGGAATCGAGCGTGTTCATCGCCAGGACATCGTAGTCGCGGGCCGCTCTGAGAACTGTCGTCACGCCGTCCCGGCTGAAGCAATACACGCGCCCATCGGCGTACAGCAATGACGCGGCGAAGTCACCCTTGACGCGTTCTCTCCAGAGCTGTTTGCCGGAGGCGGCTTCCAGGCACGTGAGGACCCCAGCTTCGTTGACCATGAAGAGCAGGTCGTCGACGAGGACTGGGGACGGCGTTTGCGGCACCATGCGCGAGGTCCGCCAGACGATACTCGCGTCGGTTACACTCGCCCCACCGTCGAGCCGGATCGCCAACAGCTCCGTCCTGCCGAAGCCGGTGATCATGTAGGCAATCCCATGACCATAGACCGGGCTGGCGGCGCCGGAGAAGGCGGGCGTGGCGATCTTCCAGATCTCGCGCCCGCTGGCCGGATCGTAGCCATAGACGGCCTTGGCCCCCACGCTCAGCATTTGCGTGCTTGTGCCGACGGTAACAAGGAGCGGCGTGGAGTATGCTTTGCGGAGGTCTCCCTCGTCCTTTGGCTTGCCGTCGGCATCGAGATCATCCCACTGGGCCGTGCGGTCGGTCTTCCAAATGGTCCGGCCGGTCTTCTTGTCGAGGGCAACGAGGTATTGAACATCCACACCATCCATGGTCACGATCAACAGATTCTCGAAAAGCAGGAGCGAGGAGCCCGGGCCGCGATAGTGCCGACAGGGCAGATCGGATCGCTTCCACAGGACCTCGCCGGTCTGCGTGTCCAGGGCGGCGGTTCCATAGCTGCCGAAGTGCACGTATACGCGGCCGGGTTCAATGGTCGGTGAAGGAGACGCATAGCAGTTCAGCGGATTGCCGAGGGGTTCGGGATGGTCGGCGTGGAACAGCTTTTCCTGGAGACGTATCTGACCAGAGTCCGCGTCGACGCAGACCACGAAGAAATCGTGGCCATCGGCCGTGGCCGTCGTCAGCCACACCTGGCCGTCCATGACGACGGGAGTGGACCAGCCCCGATGAGGGATGGCTGTCTTCCATCGGATGTTCTGCTTCTCGCTCCAATGGATCGGCAGGCCAAGCGGTTGCGTACCCGGCGCTGAGGCAAGACCATTGCCCCACGGCCCGCGGAATTGAGGCCACGGAGCCTGGCCCCACGACGCCGGGACAACCAGCAGCAAGATCGCCAGGCACTGCTGACACAAGCGTTCTACAATCATATCCGATGTTCTGCACCAGTAGCCAGGTACTCACCGCCCCTGTTCCATCCGCCCCACGCTGTCATCCTACCACAGCCACCGCCGACATTCCAGGGTTTTGCCTATCCGTCGCAGCGTTCGCGGAAGATCTGCCGAGAGCGATGATCCTCGTAAGTCCTTTTCTCACAGAGACTTGCTACTCGATGCCGCCGGCGGGCAAAGCCGGCATTTGTGCAAGATTTTCCTTGACAGATAACATACATACTCGTATGATGATAGAACAACTTCATAGAGGATCGTCATTGATCACTCGCTGAGACCGGGCCCTGGTCGTCCTTGGCGGCTCACGAGCCCTCTTGGGCCAGCCGCCTATGCGAGACCCAGAATACGTTGCCAAACCGACTACGTGATACAGACCCGATTCGCCCGCCGGCCCTATCCGGCCTGTCTCTGTGACAAAGACCCTGCTTCGCGAGTGCGCACAAGAGGCGACCAGTGAAGACACGCAAACGTCTGGCCCTCTCGGCGGAGGCAAATGATCTCATGACGCGAAACAAGACGCCTGCGTCAAAAGTTGGTTTCATGCGGGTCGCGCCAGGGCTGCGGTGCGTGAAATAAGATGAGGAAAGAGCGGA
>JAFGJR010000208.1 GCA_016928975.1 Sedimentisphaerales bacterium
ATAGCCGTCATAGCCGTAGTCCATGATATAAGGAGATGAGAAATGTGCCGTGGCAACATCGTACGTCTTCCCATTGCTGTGATCGTCGTCGCCTGCTTTCTGGCAGAATCATATGCGTTGCATGAGGCGTCCGCCAGGCGGAAAGACCATGCCTGCCTTCTCTATCCCCACGAACTGGATGAGCGGCCGGGCCTTCCATCTCCGTATATAGCGGAAGACGGAACCGAGATCGTGACCGCCGTTCTGAAGAACGGCAAGTACGTGTGCATCCCTGTCACCGTCGAGAACGGAAAGCCTCTGCACTACAGCTACAGAATCCCATTCGCCTACGGCAAGGACCGGCAGCTCCACGTCAGTCGTGATGACTTCCCAACACTGGCCCAGACCGGGCTTCATGCGGACGCGGAACTCGATGCCACCACGATGATCACGGGGTTTTCAGTGGATCTGATCACCTATATCGGTCGGCCCGGGCGGTTTTCCGGAGCCGGTTTCATGGCCGACGATGAGACGATCCTCTCGGTTCTCAAAGGCGACAACAACCTCGTCAGGAAACTGGGGCTGACCCATCCCCAGATGGCCAGGCCGCTCTATCACGTCTGGAATATCATCCTGCAGGACATCGAACGCGGCACATTCAAGAGGTTCTCCAGCATCCCGCGTTTCTTCTACAACGACCATGAGATCACGCTGCGTGCCGAATCGACGAAGGGCTGGCAGATCTCCATCTTCCAGGATGAGATCCAGGGGACCTTCGACATCCATGTCCGACGTACGCTCACGGCGGCCGAGAATTCCTTCCTACGCCGCAAGTGCCCTGGTCTATCCGACTCGCAAATGACCGAACTGCAGGAGAAGCTCACCCACTTGCGCCTCAGCGAGATGCTCCCCTACTACATCATGGGCTATGGCTTCTACGAGGGCCATACCAGTTTCCGGGCCGACCCGATCGCCATCGCATGCATCTTCGGGCTGCGGAGCGTCGAGGAGATCGAGAACGCCTTCCCCGGCCGTTTGTACGAGACCCTCACCCGCCATTTCGCCGAGACAGTCCGGCATAAGAACAGCAAGCCATAGGGCGCGATAGAGCCGCACGGCAAATCTGCCTCGCCGAACGTCTCCAAAGAAGCACGGCCCCAGGCATACGAGCCCCCCATCTGAGGGCAGATAGGACGCATGTGAGCCACGCCCTCCCCGGAGATGCGGACGCCCACCTGTGGGCGGATTGCTGGCTGTTTCGAGCAGCAGTCAATCTGACGCAAGAGCCTGTTCTGGCACGATATTTGCTCCTACGATGGGTGTGCGAAGACAGCCAGATTGTGGAAGAATTGTCCGGAGTCGGCTGCAAACAGGGCGTGGATTTGCCGAGTATAAGGTTACATCGACGAACGCTTTGTGCTTGATTTTTGGCGCCGAACGTCGATAATAGTGTATATTCTAACAGGGTGACGGAACACAAGGAGAGCAGGAGGTCTGTTTGGCGGAAGCGGAAGAACTCCAAAATGGCGGCTGGCAAGGGGCGCCTGGGCCAGTGGTTCTGGCGATCAACATCTGCGATACGGTCATTCGTGATGAATTGACGCACAAGGTGTCATTGATTGGCCTTTTCGGCGTCATTCGGGCCAGGACATTCCCCTGCCGGCACCCCCTGATGCATATACATGTCGCCATGACCGGAGGCCATGGCAAACAGGACATCGAGGTCAGGCTTGTACGCACAGCCGACGAGAGACCGATAATGGGCGTAAAGGGGGCGATGGATTTTCCCGATCCCCTCCAGGTGGTCGAATTGACTTTCGCGTGGGCGAACGTGGGATTTGAGAAACCGGGCGAGTACGCAGTGGAAGTCTGCTGCGGCGGGAACGGCGTACCTCTGGCAAGCAGGAAGTTCAACGTCGTGCCATTGGATGCTGACTCGCCAACGCGCAGAGGTGAGGAGACGTAGACATGGTAAAAGCAAGCTGTGTACCAACAGAGTATATACGCCTAGATGTCGCGCAGCAAGAAGATTGTGACTATCCGAGCCAAGCCTGTGCAAAGCCATCGGTGTTTTGTGCCGCGACGGAAGCCAATGGGTGGCATGTTATCATGTACGATGCTGCCATTCAACAAGCTGAGGACCAACGAGACATTGAGGATTCTCTGGAGGCATTGAAGGAGCCTCCGGGCGTGAGTCTCGATGATCTGAGGCGCGAACTGGGTGCATGATGATTGGCTGTGATGTATACCATAGAACTCAAATCACAGCCGCAGAAGTTCATTCGCGACATACCCAAGAACCTGCAGACACAGGTCCTTGATAAGATGGAGACACTCAAGAAAGACGCAACGCCAGCCAACAGTGAGCAGTTGCATAGCAATCCGGAGTTGAGGCGGATTCGCTCCGGCCAATACCGGATAATCTACCACATCGACTACCGCTGCAATCACATCATCGTGACCAAGATCGGTCACCAAAAGGACGTCTACAGGTAGCCCTCCGTTTCGGGGCAAGTCCCCTTCGAACCCGGTGGGCGCGGGTTGAAGGGGTAACAGGAAAGGAGGAATTGTAGGGGCGTTCGTCAAGGCAGAAGCTGCGCCGTCTGTGGGGCGCGGACGCCGACGGTTCGGGCCTGGACGCGGACGAGCGGGAAGCCGCCCTCGTCGCCGCTGTCAGGCAGCCCCCGGATGCGGACGCCGGCGAGCCGGACGCCGGGCGGCACCTGGGCCAGGTCGTAGGGCACAACGATCACGCCGGACGGCTGCACCGCCGCCGGACCCGGCGCGAGAATGAACAGATCGTTCGTATCGCTGACCGCCGCCACCTCAGGAAGGCCCTTTACGTTTACGTTGGCCCCGGCCACGAGCAGATCGGCGCCGGGGGCATCGTAGAGCACATCCGGGAACTGAAGCTGGACCCAATCGCCCTCCGGCAAGACCACCGCCACGCCGTCGCCTTGCCCTCGGCCAACCAGGACGCTCGGCGGATCGGTATCCACCGGCGCACCCGAATCTTCCAGATCGATGCAGGTCCAGCCGCAGGGTTCGCTGCTTCCGCTGACCCTCGACGGATCGCTGAATCCGTCGGAAGCCTCCAGGGCCGGCTTGGCGACCGACTTCGCGGGAGCCATCCGGCTCATGCCCGATGTCCACCCCCCCAAACCGATGGAGACCGGGACCGCGAAGACGGCCGCCGCCGCGATCAGACCGGCCTTCGACGCGACTGCGCCCAATACAGTCGCGCCGAGGCCGATCCGCATCGCATCCTGGCCGATCAGTACCCCCGCCGACGCCGATCGGCCCATTCCCGTGGTAACCGCTCCGAACACGGTCAATCCTGACACCAAGTGCATCCCCCCCAATCCATTGCGTCCAAGCTGCTGACGAAGCGACTTTTTGGCTCGAAGAAACAGCAACCGGGCCCGAAGCTGGGTCCCCCCCATAACCTCGGCAATCTCGACATAAGAAAGGTCGTGGAAGCAGCGCAGGAGCAGAACGCTGCGATGGTTCAGCGTCAAGGCGGCCATCGCCCGAACGACGGCCTGCACGAGTTCCTGCTGGATCAGCTTGTCGCAGGCGGACAGCCCGGCCTCGGAGAGCCGCTCGGCCAGCGCCGCATCGTCGAGCGAGTCGATGGACTGGCGCACGAGCGTGTGGCGCATCTGGCGGATGTGTTGGCGGATCTTGTTCAGCGCGGTCTTATAGAGCCAGGCCCAGAAAGCCGGTGCATGGCCGATTCTCAGCTCGCCGAGATGCTCGACCATCTCCAGCAGCGTCTCCTGGCAGAGGTCCTGCGTCAGGTGGAAATCGAGCGTCATACGGTAGATGTACGCATAGAGCCGTTTCTCGGCGACCCGGCACAGCCGGGACACGCTGTCGCGGCAGCCGCTCTGGGCCCGGCGGATCAGGTTCAACTCAAGTTGTGAGCCGTTCGCCTTCATTCGATCTTTCGGCACTGCTTGATCCGGGCGCCCCGTCGTGGAACGGATAAGCCCGTAGGGGGGATCGCGTTAGGG
>JAFGJR010000209.1 GCA_016928975.1 Sedimentisphaerales bacterium
AGCCTCTATCACAGCGGTCTGTGGAGTACGTACTGGAAAGCCGAGCGAGCAGCCGCGTGAGATTGCCAGGATTCCTCCTCGCACACCGCGCCCGGGGCAAAGGGCTTTGCGTTTGACTCGCCGGGTTCTGGAGGGTAGTATGTGGACTGAGAAGTTATGGACGTACTCGTTCAGATAAAGCGGTTGGTTGTCTGCCGGCGGGTCCTTTTTACCGAGAAGGCAGAGATCGAAATGGTGAGGGATGCGCTGACGCCGGAATTGGTGTACGAGGCGATCCTTAATGCGCCGGCGATCTTCAAGGTGCTTCGTTCCCGCAATCCGAAAGGGAGACGGAGCGAGAGGCTCTATGTCATCAAGGGATTGACCTTTGACGGCATGGACATCTACACGAAAGGCAAAATACTTAAGAGGGAGGGAGTTGAGATTTTTTATGTCCTCATCTCATCGAAAAAGAGCACAGATATCTGAGGCTTTGCCGTGCCCGGAGTGCGGCGAGGTTCAGATGGTTCGCGTTGTGGAAGACGTCCAGCTCACAGACGGACTGACGGTCCGAAAGCTCGCGCATTACAGATGCCGCTCTTGTGGCTCGCGTTTCTTTGACGACGACGCCATACATGCCATTCAGGCGGTACGTGTGCCACGCCGTTCACCGGCCGCGACCTGCTGATTGCAGTACGCGTCTCGCGCTTCGGACTTCCGCCGTAGGTGGCTACATGTCGGGCACGACTTCTATGGAGAGCTCGCCGGTGGGTTTGATTTTGAAGACGTAGATGAGTCCCTCCTGGAGCTTGCGGTAGACGGCGTTGCCGTAGATGGCCTTGATGCCGTGCTCTTTGAGCTTGTCGAGATTGTTGGCGAGGTCCCAGATCTCGGTCCAGAAGAGCCGCTGTTGCTGGATGGGCAGTGCCTGGAGCAAACCACCGTAGCGCTTGGGCTCGGTGCCGGGCTCCTCGATGGGGAAGCCATCCTGCGGGGCGGTCTTTTCGCCGTAGATGCGTCGCCACAGGTACAGCGCCCGGGCCCGGCCGTCCATGACCATCTTATCGCCGAACGTGACAATCAGGGCGTCGAAATGGATGACGTCGCCCTCGATCGTGTACTCCTTCTGGAGGATTCGCCTGGTCTTGTCGTCACGGGCGGTCTCGACGAACCGGATCGTGGTCATCAGCCGGCCGTCCTCGTTGCGCTGCGAGATCACCTTAGCGTAGCCGATCTGGTCCTCGTCGGTCAAGTTGCCGATGGCCTGCTTGAGCTGCTTGTTTTCGTTGAGCAACTCGTGGATCGTCACGGCGCCGTGGTAGAGTCCGCGACCCATGTACGCAGCCCCCGCCACCAGCAAGGCGGTCACGCCAAGAGCCAGGAATCCGGTTTTTCTGCGAAGGTACGCCATGTGTCCCTGCCAGCCTTCTATTGCCATAGTACGGGCCGCCGCCCTCGGTTGTTTTCATCGGCTCACCGAATCGAGTTTCTCCAAAGTTTCGCCATTGCCCATTGCATTGCCGGTCGGGGGTCTGTATTCTATGCTCAAACACAGGTGTCAAGTAGCACGGGCATCCTGCCCGTGACCGTGAATTCATGGGCGAGACGCCCATGCTACGGTGTCGATTGAAGGATGACTGTCTATGATCAGGGAATGGTCCATCGCTGCACGAGTCACCGTACTGGCTAGTGTGTTAGCCCTGTCGGGTTGTTACGAGTCTGAGCTGTCACCGAAGATCACAGGTGAGGAGTCCCGCGTCACGTTGCCCCCCGGGCAGATGCCGCCGGCGCAGCATCTGCTCATGGGCAGATCGGTCCAGGGGCGGGCCATCATGGTCCAGGTCCTCGGTCAGGGCGGCGACACGACGTTCATCATGGGCACCATCCATGGCGACGAGCCCGCCGGACAGGTTCTGGTCGAGCAATTATCGGAGCATCTGCGGACAAATCCACGCCTGCTGGACGGCCGGCGGGTCGTCTTGCTGCCCGTTGCGAACCCCGATGGGCTGGCAGCGAAGACCCGGGAGAACATACGCGGCGTTGACCTCAACCGCAACTTCGAGACCACAAACCGCGTGAACAACGAGACGAATGGCCGTTCCGCTCTGACCGAGCCGGAAGCCCAGGCGTTGCAGAAGGTCATTAAGGACTTCGGTCCGAGTCGGATCGTGAGTATCCATCAGCCGTTGACATGCATCGACTATGATGGGCCGGCCGGCGCTCTGGCCACTCGCATGGCCCAGTATTGCGATCTGCCCATCAAGAAGCTGGGCGCCAAGCCAGGCTCACTCGGCACCTTCACCGGCGAGGAACTCAAGATCGCGACGATCACCCTCGAGTTGCCGGCGGCCGCGAAGAACATGACGGCTGCGGCCTTGTGGGAGCAGTACGGTAGAAGCCTCCTGGCGGCCGTCACGTATCCGGAACATCCCTTGTAGCCCGCCCCCGTCCGCCGTGCACATCAGATGATCGGCCACGGCGAGGACCGGGACCCCGCACAAACAGACTCCGCGCCGGCTGTACGTAGTATTATAATGGCTGTAGAGTTCTTGAACGATTCATCTGAGCGTCGAAAGCATGGGCATATACAGGCTGAACGATCAGTACAAGCCGGCGGGCGACCAGCCGCAGGCCATTGAGCGGCTCGCGACGGGTCTGCGCAACGGGGAGAGATTTCAGACGTTGATGGGCGTGACCGGTAGCGGCAAGACCTTCACGATGGCCAATGTGATCGCGCAGTTCGACAAACCCGTCCTGCTGATCTCGCACAACAAGACCCTGGCGGCCCAGCTTTACGAGGAGTTCCGGGAGCTCTTCCCGGAAAACGCTGTCGAGTACTTCGTCAGCTATTACGACTACTACCAGCCGGAAGCATACATCCCACAGCGCGACATCTACATCGAGAAAGACGCCTCCCGCAATGCGGATCTGGATCGATTGAGGTTGTCGACGACGACGAGCCTGTCCACCCGCCGGGACTGTATCGTGGTGGCGTCCGTCTCCTGCATCTTCGGCCTCGGCTCGCCGGAGGACTACAAGGCCAGCGTTGTCGCGGTCCGCACAGGCGAGACCTACGACCGCAATACGCTGCTCGGCCGCCTGGCCGACATCCAGTACACCCGCAACGACATCGACTTCCAGCGGGGCACCTTCCGCGTCCGCGGGGATGTGGTCGAGCTGCATCCGTCGTACGAGTCCTTCGCCGTCCGGATCGAGTTCTTCGGTGATCAGATCGAGCAGATCAACTACATCAATCCGGTGTCCAGCGAGATCCTCGCCGTCGAGAACCAGGTATTCATCTACCCAGCCCAGCACTATGTGATGCCGGCCGAGAGGATCGGCTCAGCGGTCGAGGGCATCAGGACCGAGCTCGAATGGCGTCTCCAGCAACTCCGCACCGAGGGCAAGCTGCTCGAAGCTCAGCGCTTGCAGGCGCGGACGATGTACGACATCGAGATGATCCAGGAAGTCGGCTATTGCAGCGGAATCGAGAACTACTCGCGTCACCTGGCAGGCCTGCCGGCAGGCGCACGACCGTACACCCTTTTGGACTACTTTCCGAAGGATTTCATCCTGCTGATCGACGAGTCCCATGTGACGCTGCCGCAGTTGCGGGCAATGTGGGCCGGCGACAGGAGTCGCAAGGAGGTCCTGGTGGAGCACGGGTTCCGCCTGCCCAGCGCACTGGACAACCGGCCTCTGCGGTTCGAGGAGTTCTGCGAGAGCTGGAACCAGGTGATCTTCGTCTCCGCGACGCCCGGGCCGTATGAGATGGCTAAGTGTGGCAACGAGGTTGTAGAGCAGATCATCCGCCCGACCGGCCTGCTCGATCCCGACATCTTTGTCTCTCCGGCGGAGAATCAGGTCCAGCACCTGCTCGGCGAGATCGAAAAGCGGGTCCAGGCCAACGAGCGTACACTCGTGACGACCCTGACCAAGCGAATGGCCGAGCATCTGGCGGACTATGTGACCAAACGGGGTTTTCGCTGCCAGTACCTGCACAGCGAGATCGACACGCTCGAACGAATCGAGATTCTTCGTAACCTCCGCGAGGGCAATTTCGACGTGCTGGTCGGCGTAAACCTGCTGCGCGAGGGGCTTGACCTGCCCGAGGTGTCCTGCGTCGCGATCCTCGATGCCGACAAGGAAGGCTTCCTGCGAAGCCAGACCTCGCTGATTCAAACGATCGGGCGCACGGCCCGAAACATCAACGCCACGGTCTTTCTATACGCCGACCGTGTGACCGAATCCATGCAGAAAGCCATTGACGAAACCGATCGGCGCCGTACAATGCAACTGGCGTACAATCAAGAGCACAACATCACGCCGGAGACGATACGGAAAGAAATCCGCAAGAGCCTCACCGAGCAGATCAAGGCGCAGCGTGTGGCCCGCGAGGCGGTTCGCCTCGGCGACTCCGAGTACGACAAGGTGGAGATGGCTGCCCAGATCGAACGGGAGATGTTCGAGGCCGCCGAAGCCCTCGATTTCGAGCGGGCGGCGGGTCTGCGCGACCAGTTGCGTGAGTTGAAGGAGTTGCCCGAGCTAATCGTGAGCAGCAGGACAAAGAGAGATGTTGCCAGAAGAACGCGAGGAAGGCGCAGAGCCACGTCCTGACCGCTGCCGACAGCCGGGCGGCGGGGAGGCACAGGTCTTTCGGCGACACGACCCGTTCTTACAGCGGACAGACTCTCATGCGGATGTCCACGGCTGGATCCCCCCGGGTCGATACACCTCCGCGTTTGAGCCCTGCGGAGCAGGGAGAGGACCTCGACCGGCGGCAGGAAGGTGGGCGGAACGTATATTTGCGCGGTTCTTGGGGCTATCTGAATGAGAAAGCTGGATATCAGGAGAATACGACCGCTGATTCGCATGGCGATGGAAGAGGACCTGGGCCGCGGCGATGTGACATCGGACCTGTTGTTTCGGGATGGTGCGCGGGCCAAGGCCGTGGTGGTGACGCGCGAGGAGATCGTCGTGGCGGGGTTGCCCGTGGTGGAGGAGATTCTGCGTCAGTACGATGAGCGGTTGAAGATGACCCCCTACTGCGAGGATGGGCAATCGGCCCATGTGGGGAGCAAGCTGGCGGCCATCGAGGGACCTCTGCGGTCCATGCTCAGCGTGGAACGCGTGATGCTGAACTTCCTACAGCGGCTCAGCGGCATCGCGACGACGACCAGCCGATACGTCCGGGCGGTCAAGGGGACGAGAGCCAGGATCTACGATACGCGAAAGACCCTCCCCGGCTGGCGGCTCCTCGAGAAGTACGCAGTCCGCTGCGGCGGTGGATACAACCACCGGCTCGGTCTCTATGACGGTGTGCTCATCAAGGATAACCATCTGGCCGAGTTGGGCAAGGATTTCTCCGCCAGACTACGCGAGGTCGTCAAGGAGGCCAGGAACGTCAAGGGGATCAGATTCGTCGCCGTCGAGGTGGATCACGTGGACGACCAGTTGAACCACGTGCTGAAGATCCCGGGTATCGATATCGTCCTGCTGGACAACATGGGCCAATGGCAGCTCAAGCACGCGGTGGAGATGCGCGACAAAATGTGCGGCAGGCGGGGCAAACCCCTGCTGGAAGCCTCCGGCAACATCACGCTGAACAACGTCTCCGAGATCGCCCAGTGCGGCGTGGACCGGATCGCGGTGGGCGCCATCACACATTCCGCTGCCGCTGTGGACATCGGGCTCGACAGATAGGCCACCAATGCCAATCAATGACCGGCTGGATCCGGACCTCATACTGGCCAACTTGAGGACCAAGCGGGTCGGGAGAGAGGTGCTCGTCTATGAGCAGACAGCGAGCACCAATGACATCCTCGTCGAGTACGCGAGAAACTCACGCCATGATGGACTCGTGGTCTTTGCCGAAGAGCAGACGGCCGGTCGCGGCCGCAGCGGAGCCAGATGGCACAGCAACGCGGGTCACAGCCTGTTGTTCTCCATCCTGCTAACGGATTGCGAAATCGGCGGCGAGCTGCTCTCGCTCACGTGCGCCGTCGCGGTGACCGAGGCGATCGGCCAGGTGGGACCCCACTACGCCGCGATCAAGTGGCCCAACGACATCCTGCTCGCCGGCCGAAAGGTCGCCGGCATCCTCATTGAAAATCAAGGATCAAAGATCAAAAATCAAAAATGTCATTGCAGGGAGGCCGGAGAGACCTGCAGCCTAAAGCGTACAGCCTCCAGCCTGTTCGTCGTCGGTATCGGCATCAACTGCCATCAGACACAGGACGACTTCCCGCCTGAGTTACGAGAGATCGCAACGAGCCTTGACCTGGTCGCCGGCACGCGATGCCGTCGCGTGACTGTCGCTCGACGAGTGCTCACGTCACTGGATCACTGGCTCAACGTAGCCGAGCGAGACAGCCACCGAGTGACAGAAACCTGGAGCCGCCTGAGCATGCAGTTGAATCAACGTGTCACCCTCTCCTGCAACCGTCGCCGCTTCACCGGCAACTGCATCGGCGTCGACCCGGAGAAGGGTCTGATCCTCCAGCTCGACCGCGGCGGCGTCCGAATGTTCGACGCCGCCCACACCCACATCGTCAAGTGACCGGCTGTCTACGCCGACGCGCGAAGCTTCTCCTGCAACCAGAGGTTAATTAGAGTCTCGGTGGATACGCCCTGTTGGCGCGCCTGCCTGCGCACCTGTCGCAGCAGATCCTTCGCTACCGGACAATACACCTTGCTTGAGGACAAGTCAACCTCCACTTCGACCGGTTCCATGTCCTCTTCATAGTCCGCGGTACTGTGAGTATCCCAGAAATCCGATAGCTCCTCAAGCGTCTCGAAACTCTCCGGCAGGACATCTTTGCGTGCTGGCTCTCTATCTTGCATAGCCTTTTCGCTCCTTGTCGTCCATATCCCGCGAACTCAATATCAGCGCCTCATTGGTCATCTTGTGGATGAAGAAGACGACCAGATAGCGACCTGCACTTGTTTGCCCCAAAGCGCGATAGACATCTTCGCCGCGATAGCGCCCTCTGTTCATTCGCTTGATTCTTGGCTGCCTACGGAAGACTTGTTCCACTTCATCGGGAACCACTCCGTGCTTGGTCTCAAGCTTCTCGACGATTTCCTCCAGCCAGATCAAGCCTGCCATCCTCATCAGTCATTCCTCGACATCCGAATTGTCCTTTCTTACCGTTGCATAATAGCATGCGCCGCCCGATCCGTCAACCGATCACCGTCCTCTCTGATAGCAGGGCTCTGCGAGCAACTGCATCAGCGTGGACCCCGAGAAGGGTCTGATCCTCCAACTCGACCGCGGCGGCATCCGAATGCTCGACGCCGCACACGCGACCATCGCCAAGACACAAGCAGTTCGAATGGGCTCGTTGTTCGCCTGTAGAGACGCAAGATTTTGCGTCTCCAACGTAGTCGCATTTCCTACGCCCTGGGTAACGCCGTACACGCGAGACGCAAAATCTTGTGTCTCTACAATGATCAGGGGGCTTCGCCCCCCGGCCGGTGACTGGCCTCGCTCCGCGGGCCGTCACTCCGCCAACTCTGTTAAGGGTAGGACGGCGTTGTCCTCGCGAGGCGAAGCCCCAGGTAGTCGCGCCGGTAGCCGGGCGTGCCCCCGCCGCGATTCGCGGACCGGCAGAGCCCGGCGCTGCCGCTCCACCTGCCGCCCCGGAGGACCCGGAGATCGCCCGAACGGGGGCCAAGCGGGTCCACGACCACACCACTGCCATAGTCCCCATACCAGTCCGCACACCATTCCCAGACATTGCCATGCATGTCATAGAGGCCAAAGGCATTCGCTGCCTTCTGCCCCACTGGATGCGTTGTTGAGCTGCTATTTGACCCATACCATGCCCATTGACCAAGGCTGGAATCGTTGTCACCAAAACAGTAGGCACCCACGGCCCCCGCCCGACAGGCATACTCCCACTCGGCCTCCGTCAACAAGCGGTACGTCCCTCTCGGAACATACTCCATATCACACAGCATGGTCAGGAATGCCTGGCAATCCTCCCAACTCACCTCCTCCACAGGGGCATCCGCGCCAGCGCCCCCGAAAAATGATGGGTTGCTGCCCATCACCTGCCGCCACTGGCCCTGCGTCACCTCGTACTTGCCACAATAGAAGGCTCTGGTCAGCGTCACTTGGTGCTGCGTCTCGTCGCTGTCACGGCCGCCTTCGCTCGACGGGCTGCCCATGGTGAAGCTCCCAGTGGGGACCAAGCACAACGCGATCCCCGTCTGACGTGTTCTGACCTCCAAGGGCAGGCCAAGGTCCTCCACCGCTTGAGCCTGACGCGCCTGGGCCTCCTCACTGGCCGAAGCAAGACCCGTCAGAGGAGCGTATTGAGCATCGGCAACCTCCACCAGGTCAGGGGGCAGAGGCTGGCTCCCAGGTGTCGGCGGCGTGGCCCTCGCGAGGCGAAGCCCCCCGGCATACCCGCGAGAGCTGGGTATGCCCGCGCTGCGAATCGCGGACCGGCATTCGCTGGCGATATTGTGCCAGCCACCGCCCCGAGAGACCCGGTAATCGCCCCGGGGGCCAAGCGGGTCCACGACCACACCACTGCCATAGTCCCCATACCAGTCCGCACACCATTCCCAGACATTGCCATGCATGTCGTAGAGGCCCCAGGCATTGCAGAGCTTCTGACCCACTGCGTGCGTTGTATCGCCGCTGTTCCTGTCATACCAGGCAATTCGGTCAAGGGTGACATCCTCGCCTGTGATGTTCGTTAGCGAGCCGTTGTACAGGGGCGTCTGCGTCCCCGCCCGACATGCATACTCCCACTCGGCCTCCGTCAGCAAGCGGTACGTCCCTTCCGGAACACCCTCCATCTCACACACCCTGGTCAGGAATGCTTGGCAGTTGTCCCAACTCACCTGCTCCACAGGGGCATCCTGGCCGGCGGTCCTGAACCACGACGGGTTGGTCGTCATCACCTGCTGCCACTGCCTCTGTGTAACCTCATACTTGGCGCAGTAGAACGGCCTGCTCAATGTCACCTGATGCTGCGTCTCGTTGCTATAACGCCCGCTTTCACTCAGCGGGCTCCCCATGGTGAAGCTCCCGGCAGGGACCAGGCGCAACACGATCCCGGTCTGGCGGGTCTTGACCTCCAAAGGCAGGCCAAGGCTCTCCACCGCTTGAGCCTGACGCGTCTGGGCCTCCTCACTGCCCGAAGCAAGACCCGTCAGAGGAGCGTATTGAGCATCGGCAACCTCCATCAGGTCAGCGGGCAGAGGCTGGCTCCCGGGTGGCGGTGGCGTGGCCCTCGCGAGGCGAAGGCCCAAGCTGGTGAAGCAGACGCCGGGCGAGCTTGACTCGCGATTCGCGGACCGGCAGCGTCTGGCGAAGCCGCTCCAACCGCCGCCCCGGTGGACCCGGCTAGCGCCCCCAAACGGGTCCACGACCGCACTTCCATAAGCCCCATACCTGTCCTCACACCATTCCCAAACATTGCCATGCATGTCATAGAGGCCAAAGGCATTCGCTGCCTTCTGCCCCACTGGATGCGTTGTCCCGCCGCTATTCGACACAGACCATGCCCATTGGCCAAGGCCGGAATCGCTGTCACCACAACAAAACGCACCCACGGTGCCCGCTCGACATGCGTATTCCCACTCGGCCTCCGTCAACAAACGGTACGTCCCTTCCGGAACACCCTCCATCTGACACAGCATGGTCACGAATGCCTGGCAACCGTTCCAAGTCGCCTGCTCTACAGGGGCATCCTGACCGGCGCCAGGGAAACATGATGGGTTGCTGCCCATCACCTGCTGCCACTGCCCCTGCGTCACCTCGTACTTGCCGCAGTAGAAGGCCTGGCTCACTGTCACCTGACGCTGCGTCTCGTCGCTGTCGCGGCCGCCTTCGCTCGGCGGGCTCCCCATGGTGAAGCTCCCGGCAGGGACCAGGCGCAACGCGATCCCCGTCTGCCGTGTCCTGACCTCCAAAGGCAGGCCGAGGTCCTCCACCGCTTGAGCCTGACGCGCCTGGGCCTCCGCACTGCCCCAAGCAAGACCCGCCAGAGGAGCGTATTGGGCATCGGCAACCTCCACCAAATCATCAGGCAGAGACAACTCCTCCGATACCGGAGAAGGTGTGCCTGCCTGGCCAGATGCCAAGCTGGCGAATAGGAGTATCAGACGAACAGGGAATGGCACGGTCAGTACGCGATTCGACATCATGGCCTTGCCTCCTTCAGAAACCGTGGTTTGCTTGCTGTGTGCGAGCAGACAAGCGCATTGTACGAACAGACTGTCCAAAACGCAAGCAGAAAACAGGCGGAGTGCGGTCGCGGGATCTTTGTGATTTCTTGCTTGACAACCAAACCGCTGGTTTGTAGGATAGTGACAGAACTTGTTCGCGGTGGTGGCAACTGCATATCCGGTGACACCGAGCCGATGGCACGTCGTAGATTCGGGGGCCGGTCACGACCGGTGAAGCGCGCGTCCCCCACCATAGGAGGACTCAGGCCGTGTCGTGCATACAAACCCAATTTCGAACGCCGTCCTGCCGCCCAGAGCGGCCGGATGATGAGGTTGCCCAAACAGACCCAATCGGCCGGATGTGCCGCGAGGGTCACAGAGCCCGGAATGCGAAACAAAGCCAATCGCGAGGATCGACCAGGGGCGTCGACAAGCGCCAGAATGCAAAACAAAGCCAATGTACGCCGGCGGACGGGCGGCCGTGACGGGCCGATTCGGCGAAACAAAGCCAATCGCGACGGGGGCCGTCACCAGCTAACTGCTGCTGGGAAAGGAGGTTATGAGAGTAGGGGCGGACGCCGCGCCTGTGAGAAACAAAGCCAATTTGCCCTGCCGGACAGGCGGCGGGCATAGCCCACCCTGCGAACGCGAAACAAGACGCCTGCGTCAAAAGTTGGTTTCGTGCGGGTCGCGCCAGGGCTGCGGTGCGTGAAATAAGATGAGGAAAGAGCGGAACTACCCAGGGGCGGCCGTCGGCGACGCGTCGGGA
>JAFGJR010000210.1 GCA_016928975.1 Sedimentisphaerales bacterium
AGCCTCTATCACAGCGGTCTGTGGAGTACGTACTGGAAAGCCGAGCGAGCAGCCGCGTGAGATTGCCAGGATTCCTCCTCGCACACCCGGTCACAACGGGCATAGGTTTTCTCTTGACAAACGCGGGTGAATCCTGTATAGGGCTTATCTGTAGTCGTTGGACCCAAGTCATCGGTGCGGGGGAGGCATTGCACGTGAGATTCATCTCCTGATGCATGACCTCGTTCATTCACTTTTGCAGGGAGGTAGAGTATGCGAATGGACCGGTTTGTGCTGTCGATTGTCCTTGGGGTCGGTGCCGCAGTCTGCGCCGATGTCACGCACCCTGTGCTGATCTCCAGCCCTTCGCAGACGGGGTCTTCCATTTCCGAGATCCGGATTGCGCCTGGCATGCCCACGTCTTCGAGCGAAGTGTCGGTCACGGTGTGCGGCTGGAAGCCCGCCTCGAACTACGGCATTTACGACACGACTCTACGGATCGAAGGCCCGGATATCTGGCTCGACCTGTACTGGCATGCGCCGGGCATTGGACTACAGGTCGTCATGCAGTATGAGCACACGGAGTCTCTGGGCGTGTTTGGCATGGGAATGTACACGTTGCACGTCACCAACCGCGGTGCGATGGCCGGCAGCATGACGAAGACCTTCCTGGTCGGCGCGGCTCCTGACGACTTCGATCCCGACCCGGCGGAGCCCTTTGACTTGCTGGAATGGCTGACCCAGCACAGTTCCGGCGAGCCCGATCTTCCCGGATTCGAAATCGTGCATGTCCCATTTTCCGACGTCAGCACGATCAAGGAAGGCATCTCGGACCTGCGGATCAAGCCGGCTATGCCGAAGTCCTCGGACGACGTGTGCGTGACCATTAGCGGCTGGCGACCCAGCGCCGAGCTGGTCGTGGAGCGGACGACGTTGCGCGTCGAGGGGCAGGACATCTATCTGGATTTGTACTGGCATACGCAGCCGCTCATGCCGCCGACCGGCGGTGAAGGCGCGCATCTCGGCGGTATGGTGCAGGCCCAGAGCTGGAACATGCAGCCTGTGCCAATCGTCCAATACGACATCACGCCGTACTCAGGCATGCCTTTTGGATATACCGTGAATCTCGGCAAGTTCAGCCCGGGAACCTACGTGCTCCACGTCACCAACCATAGCCCGATGTCCGGTAGTGCCTCGATGTCGTTCGTCGTGCTGCCGTCAACCGGGCCCGTCGGACAACTGCCGTGGTGGCCCAGCTTGTTGAATGCTCAATGATCCGCGCAGCGGAGCTGTCCGTCATTTTGCGGACGGCAGAGGCTCCCGTGCGGGCGCGGGACGTACGCGCTGGACAGCCTTCATCCCGCACAAGACGCGGAGAACGTTGATCCGCCGGATCGCCAGCTCGTACAGCGTCATGATGACGGCGAAGGAGCTGGTCGCAATGATCAGGTATTCCAGCCACAAGTGGGTGTGGAGCCGCACGATGTGGAAACCGATGGTGAGGATCACCGTCTGGTGCAGAATGTAGAAGGGCATGACAGCCTCGTTGGCGTACTTCAGAAAGGCACTGCTGAAACGCAGGTGTCGGTTGGCGAAACCACAGATGGCGACGAGAAACGCCCAGCACAGCAGGCCACGAAGGACGGCAAACGCGACGCTGCCTTCGGGCAGGTGATAGTACTTCACCCATATGTAGCCGACGACAAATGTCGCAGCGCCAATCGCCAAGCCGGCGAGGCGGTGTATTTCCATCGTCTTGCCCATCTCCTTCCCGGCGGCCAGCACGAAGCCGGTGATGAAGACTGCGACATAGGGAAGCACGCTCCACCCGCCAAAGCCCCTCTGGTTGAAAAGACTCCCCGTGGGCATTGCATTGGCGACAATCGCCATGATGGCGATGGGAACCGCCAGCAGGAAGATGGCTCCCGGCGCCTTCAAGAAGCGGAGCAGGCCGGCCATCCGGCGTGCCGCGAATCGCGATTGCAGGAACAGAAACAGTGGCAAGGTGATGAGCGAGAAACAGAACAGGACCTCCAGGTACCACAAATGGATTCCCATCCAGGCGAAGTTGCCGCCAAAGCCGTACCATCCGTCAAAATAGCCGTGCCAGTAGAATTGCCAGAATGAGCCGGAGAACTGCCCGTGGCTGATCCTCTCCAGGTAGACCTGCCACGGGGCGATAATCACGAAGATGCCGGACAGCAGCGGCACCAGCAAGCGCTTGACTCGCGACATGAGGTACTGCGGCCATCTCGCTCGCGCGAGGGCATGGTAGGTCCCGATGCCGGACAAGATGAAGAACAGAGGCATCATCCACTGCACGGCGAACGTGGTGATTACCGTGGAGACTTGGCTGGTCTCGGCACTCTTGACGTGCCAGCCCTCCGTGTCGAAGAACCGGTTGTTGTGGAACAGGAAGACCGTCATCATGCCGAGGACTCGCAACCAGTCCACGTCGTAGCGCCGCGAGAGATCAATCTGAGGATTCCGTCCCGACATCACGATTCTGCGTGTTTCCGTCCGCAGAGCATCCTGGCAAGGACTTCCATCGTCTTGGCGGTCGCTCCCTGGTTCTGCCGGATCACGGCCTGTCCTGCCTGAGCGATCTTCGCCGCGTATTGCGGCTCGGACAGGCACTTCCTCAGATTCGCCAGGAGATCCTCTTTGTCCCTCACCTGGATGGCGCCCTGTCCTTCGAGCAAAACCTCGACGGTCTGGCGGAAGTTGAAAGCGTGGGGCCCGAACATCGTGCACGTGCCGAGGGCCGCTGCTTCCATCATATCTGAGCCGCCCATCGGAACGAGCGAGCGGCCCACGAAGATCACCGTCGCCAGCGAATAGAACTTCCGCAGATCGCCCATCGTGTCGCCGAGGATCACCGGCTTGCCATTGACAGCCGCCGAGTTGGAGGAATCCTTCAGTTGACTGTAGCGGACCAGGGGAAACCCCGCCTGCTCGATCAGGTGCGCCGCCTCGTTGAATCGTTCCGGTTTTCGCGGCACGATGGCCAAGCGGACATCAGCGAACGGCGGCTCCTGTACGAGTGCCTTGTACACGTCGAGGATGATCTTCTCTTCCTCGTCGCCTGTGCCGCCGGCCACCCACAGTCGTTGGCCGCCGACGTTGAGCCTGCCGGCCAGTGCATCCGCCCCATCGACAGCATCCGCCACCTGCGCGGTGTCGTACTTCAACGAGCTGGTCACAACCACGCGGTCGGAGGGGCAGCCGAGCTCGCGGAATCGCTCGGCGTATTGCGGGGTCTGTGCCAGGACGAGGTCGAGCTTGCCGAAGAACCGGCGCGTGAGGCCCTTGATCCTGCGATACCGAGAGAAGCTCCTGTCGCTGATCCGCCCGTTGAGGACGAGCACGGGGATGCCCTGTTCGTGAGCAGTGAGGATGAAGTTGGGCCAGACCTCCAGCTCCATCAGCAGGCACAGGGCGGGATCGACGCTTCGAAAGGCCCTGCGGACCACCCACGAGAAATCGAAGGGGAAGTAGAAAACGGTGCGCTTGTCGCCAAAGAGCTTCCGGGCGCGAGCGAAGCCGGTGTCCGTCGTAGTGCTGATCGCGATCTCGAAATCGCCGAACCGTTTCTCGATCTCGGCCACCAGGGTCTGGGCGGCGTTGACCTCACCGACGCTGACGGCGTGCAGCCAGATGCACTTCCGGTCGGGATTCTTGCGGCGAACCTTCCCGAAGCGCTCGCCCCAGCCGCCGCGGTATCGGTTATGACGCGCCATGCGGTAGAGAACCACCGGACTGAAAGCCAGTCCTGCGAGTAGATACAACAAGTCAAGAAGGAGTCTCATAGGTATCCTGCTTCGGTCATGGGCTGCGAATCAAAGCCGACATGATATTACCGCCGGCCGGTGGTGTCAAACGTCGTGGAGCGTTTGCAGAGATGGAAGGATGTGGTGGATTCGTGGCAAAGCGACCACAAGTTTATGGGCGGCGGCGGCACGGTCGAAGACTTCGCCGCTGCCGCCCGGCGTGAAGATCGAAGGCGAAACAACTCTGTGTATGAGATCTGCGCCCTATTCGGCGCCCACTCCTATGCGCTGTAACTCGAGGGTCGGGTCGTCCTGAAGGAAGAGCCCGCCGCCGCGCACGATCAGATTGAAGTTCACGAAGAGATTCATCCCGATGATCCCGTCGAGTGAGCCGCCTTCGGGCGACGGCATATCCAGGTAGACCACCGGGATCTCGGTGGCTCGGAACCAGCCTCCCAAGGCAGGGATTTCCAGGGTGTCGATGTAGTAGCCGGGCGCCATAGTCACATCGCCGGTGACGCCTTCGACCTCGACCTCGAACTCCGGGGCGGCCAGGTCCAGTTGCAGTCGGGCGGCAATCCGGGACCCGACGACGGTGATCTGGGCGCCGGTGTCCAGCATGAAGCGATTCTTGTCCAGCGCGCTCTTGTCGCCCTCGTGGAGATCGACGCTGTGAACAAAGAAGAGGCTCTGCGAGAGATTGCCGATAATCACGGATGGGCTGGCGGGCGGAGAGTCCGAGGTGAAATCGCCTCCGCCGAGGATATCATCGAGGTCGAAGTCCCAGTCGCTCCCAAATCCGCCGAGGTCCAGCGAAGGGATGTACTGCACGCTCACGCCGCCCAGTGGGCGCAGCTCCAGCGGAATGACGTGCGTGAAGCTCGGGGTTTGCGGGTCGTCGGCCTCGTACATGATGATCTCGGGCGCCGTGAACGTCTCGTCGTCGCGTTTGATCGTCCTCGTGCTGTCGTTACGGATGAGCGTCGTATAATAGACGCTGAGCGGACTCCCAATGGCGGTGGGGAGGTCCGGGTGGTCCCCAGGATCCTGGCCAACCACGACTGCGACATTGCTCTGGCCCATCATGCCGGACCGGTCGAGGAGCAGCGTATCCGGCGCGACGGCGCCGAGCCCGTCGATGAACACGGCCAGCGGATAGCTGATCGAAGCGATGACCGAGCCGGTCACGCCGGTGACCTCCGTTTCATTCGAGGTGACCAGGCCCTTGTAGAGCCCCGCTCGCACCGCATCAGCGTGCCCGACTACGTGAGCGCTGGCCCCGGTGTCAAAGAGACCGATAATGTAGTCCGTTTGCCATTTCACGCCGCTCGGGTAGGCGCCTCTTACCGAGGTCTCAACGTCGGCTTCCAGCTCCAGCTCCTCCTTACGCTCCTTGGTGATCGAGACCGCGATCCAGGGCACGAAGCCATCGACAGGGGGCGATTCCACGAGCATCTCATCCGGCGCAGCCACCGCCCTGAGCCCGGTTCTGACGGCCTGCTGCCCGGCGCGCGTGGGCAACGGGCTCTCTTTCGGATGGCGGACGCTCTTGACGCGTCGGCCGCCGCCGGCCTGCCAGTCCACGTCCTTGCGCTGCCAGTTCTCCGTCGCCGCCGGAAGGGGCAACGTCAAGGCAAACAGGACCGTGAGAATCGCTGGAAGACTGACCTTCACTCGTATGAGGCTTGTCGTGCTCATTGGCCCATCCTTTCCGATCTGCGCTCCATTATAGCACATCCTGGGCTCGTCCTACGGCAAAAAACGAGGGTGCCATGCTCTCTACGTCATTAAGTGCCGTTGACGGCCTGCGGCGCAACGGTTTTAATGGCCGCTGCAGACCGGACTTGACGTGCCGCAAGTGGATGCTATCATAGAACCAGATGCAGATGCGTCCCCGTAGCTCAATTGGATAGAGCGTTGGCCTCCGGAGCCAAAGGTTGTGAGTTCGACCCTCGCCGGGGACAGTCCTGCGGGGGGGCGCCGGCGCCGAGAAGTGCATGAGAGTACAGGCTTGACCCATTCAAGTACGACAAAGCCTTAGTCGATCCGTATCCTGGGGGCTGTTGTGATCGTTGCCGCCGAGGCGTATGATGAAGGAGTGAGTCGATTGTCATGAAGAGCCTCGCACAAGAGTCCTGCGGGACCGTCCGGGCGAAACAACATGGGCAAGAGCCTGCCGCCCGCGTCTGCTTGTTGGGGGCCTCCTTTGACACTGGGAACCTGGGTGTCAACGCTTTGGCCGAGAGCAGCGTCAAATGTGTCCTCAATCGCTGGCCGGACGCGCAGGTGGTCCTTCTTGGCAACAGTCGCGAGGAAAGCGAGTATCACCTGGAGCTGGCCGGCAAAGACGTGGTGTTGCGCAATGTCCCGGTCCGATTCTGCAAGAACCTCTTCCTGCCGCACCATTTCCTTGTGCTCGCCTTCTACACGCTCCTGGTGAGACTGGTCCCGCTGGAGTCCACGCGGAGGTTTGTCTCGCGGCGCAACCGCGTGATGAAAGTCCTTCTGGAGACGGACGCGTTCATCGACATTGCCGGGGGGGATAGTTTCAGCGATATCTACGGCCTGCGTCGATTGACCCTCGGCTTTCTCACGAGGCTGCTTCCGCTGATGCTTCGGAAGGACTTCATTCTGTTTCCTCAGACGTATGGCCCATTCAACAAGGCGATCTCTCGTTGCATGGCACACTATGTCCTGAAACGCGCCCGGAAGGTCTATTCAAGAGACCGGGAGGGGTTGATGTGCGTGAAGGGCCTGCTGGCCGGCACCATCCCCGACGGCAAGGTCCGGTTCGCTCCCGACGTGGCGTTCTTGCTGGACTCCCGCAAACCGCCCGAGCTGGGCCTGGGAGACTTCGAACAAGTCCGCACGCCGGAATCGGTGGTGGTCGGTCTCAACGTCAGCGGTCTGATCTACTACGGAGGCTACACCAATCGCAATGAGTTCGGACTGAAGATCGACTACCGGATGCTGGTCAACCGGATCGTGGATCATCTGCTCCGGCAGGAGCGATCGCTGGTCGTGCTGGTCCCGCACGTCGTTCCGTGCAGCTACGACGGAAACGTGGAGAACGACCTCAGTGCGTGTCTCGACGTGCATGACGGCTTCGCAAAGAGCCATCCAGGCAGGCTCTTCGTCGCGCGGGGTCGCTATGACCAGTGTCAGATCAAATATATCATCGGGCTGTGTGACTTCTTCATCGGGACGAGGATGCATTCCTGCATCGCGGCGTTGTCGCAGTGCATCCCCGCCATCGGCCTGGCCTACAGCAGGAAATTCAAAGGGGTCTTTGAGACGGCGGGGGTCGCACGACTCGTTCTCGACCTGAGAGAGATCGATGAAGACCACGTCATTGCTGTGATCGACGAGGTCTTCAAGGGACGATGCACCATCACAGAGCACCTTCGCGGGCAGATTCCGTCGGTCAAACAGCAGGTCCTCAATCTTCTGGAAGACACGGGTTCATGAGTCATTCCTTCGGTAGTGTAGCGGAGGCGGTCTCCTGGCGGCTTTGCCTTGGGTGCGGGGCCTGCGTCTCGGTGTGCCCGAACCGCGCCTTGATCCTCGTGGATGTCGCGAACGACGGGCTGCGGCCGAAGACCGACCACAACAGGTGCGCTCAGTGCGGCGAGTGCATCAAGGTATGCCCCGGAGTGAACATCGAGATTGCGGGCACGGAGGCCGCCGCGCTGCCGGAGCTTCGCCGGGCCTGGGGACCGGTCCTGGAGATCTGGGAGGGATATGCCGCCGATCCGGAGATTCGCTTCCTCGGCTCCTCCGGTGGCCTCGTGACCGCGCTGTCCCTTTACTGCATCGAGAAGGCACGAATGCAGGGAGTGCTCCACGCCGGCGCCGATGCTGGGAATCCGCTGGCCAATGTACCGGTGATCAGCCGTGACCGCCAGGCACTCCTGGGACGAACCGGCTCTCGCTACGCCCCGGCGGCGCCGTGTGCCGGATTCGGGCTTCTCAACGGCGAGGCAGGGTCGCAGTTCGTGTTCGCCGGCAAGCCCTGTGACGTGGCGGCGGTGCGGAAATGGCAGGCGCTGGAAGGGACAGCCGGCGGCAAGGTCGCCGTAGCCATCTCGATCTTCTGCGCCGGGACGCCCAGCACGCAGGGCACTCTGCGGATCATCGAGCAGTTGGGCGTGGAGCCCGGCCAGGTCCGCGAGCTTCGCTATCGTGGGTGTGGCTGGCCCGGCCGGACTGTCGTTAAGACCGGTGGCGGTCTCCACGAGCCTCCGTCGATGAGTTACGCGGAGGCGTGGGGGGAAATCCTCAGCAAGCACACGCAATTCCGGTGTCGGCTTTGCCCGGATTCCACGGGGGAATCGGCCGATCTGTCGTGCGGCGACCCCTGGTACAGGCAGATCGAGCCTGACGATCCCGGCCGGTCGCTTGTGCTGGTCAGAACGGAGGTGGGCCGGAGAATCCTGCACGAGGCCATGGCCGCGGGGTATGTGCAACTCGAGCGGGTGGATGCCGGCGTGCTTCCGAGGTCTCAGCAGTCTCTGCTGCGTCGCAGGCAGGAGCTCTGGGGACGGTTGGCAGCGTTGCGGCTGCTCCGCGTGCCGGTGCCCCGGTTTGGCGGGTTCTCGCTGCTGGCGAACTGGATGGCGTTGCCTGTCGCCGGCAAGACCCGGTCAATCCTCGGCACGGTTCGTCGTGCACTGCAGCGAGGATGGAACCGGCCGAACCGGTCTGATGCGGGATGATGGTTTGGAGGGGATGAAGGTGTGCGGCGGTAGTCGAGCGAGGCGCTATCGGCAGCTCACAGTCGCCTCGTTGACTGCCGCATTTGGTCGCGTCGTCGTGAGCTGGGTGACGAAGTCATCGACTCGCTGTTGCAGCGCAGTCATATCGGCGTTTCTGGCGGCCCAGTCTCTCGCCCCTGCGCTGAGGCGCCGATACAGCTCGGGATCGTTCGCCAGGCGCAGGATCTTCTCTCTCACGTCGGCCACATCGGCCAGCTTCACCAACAGGCCGTTGACGCCGTCCGTCACGTAGTTCTGGACGGCCACCCAGTCCGTGCAAATCGTAGGCTTGCCGAGCATGAGCGAGGTCACGATGGAGATCTGGCCACACGAAGGCTCTGAGTTGTCGAACGTGAAAACCGTGAAGAGGCACTTCCTGGCCAGTCGGTCACACTCCTCCAGCGGAATGTTACAGAAGGCTCGCACGTTGTCGGGGATCTTGAGTCCCTGAAGGTTGTACTCCCTGGCCACCACGACCGCGTGCAGCCCAGTCCCCTCCATCGCGTTGAGAAATGTTCGATAGTCCCGCGCGTTGCCCCCAAGGCTCAACACGAAAGGCTTGCCGTCTTCGAATGTGTGCGTGTCTTGTGGCTCGCCGTCGGCCGGGTCTTTCCGGAAGAACGGCAGAAACGCGAAGCGCGATTCCGGGATTCCGTACAGCTTCTGCGTCAACTGGATATCATAGACGCTGGGCACGAGGAAGAGGTCCACGCGCCGGAACAGGATTCCCGACACCCATCGCCACAGGCCGTGTCTGCGCCGCAGGACGTTGAAGTTCGCGATCACGAGCTTGCGTCGTCCCTTCGTGAGCAGGGAAAGGGCCGACAGGACCAGGCCGGTGATGGCCCAATCCACCAGCAGCACGTCGTACGTTCGCCAGCGAAACCGGAGCACCACGCAGGCGATCAGGTGGCGCAGCAGGTCCATCACCCGCATGTGTCGGCTCTTGCCGTAGGGATTGGCGCGCCATCGACCCGGGCCCACGCTGCGATACTGGTGCCGCTCGCTATGCTTCGGGGCCAGAGAGGACTCCTCGCCCTCCCGAAGAAAGTTGCTGTAGACCAAGACCTTTGCCATGCGTGTCTCCTGGAGTCGTGCTCTGCACAGGCGCCGACGTGACAGAACGAGGCTTGTGTCTGTCCCATCTGGTTCCTGCTGGTCTGTGCGTCACCGTTTCCGGGCGTAGATGTAGCCCGGCGGGCCCTTCTCCAGGTCCACTTGGAACCCTCGACTCTCAAGAAAGGCGCGCAACTCCTCGCCGGTGCCCGTGCCGAATTGCTCATGGAACTCCATGCCGATCGCATCGATTCGGGCGAACACCTCCTCGGGCGTCGAATACAGCACCTCATATTCCGAGCCCTCGCAGTCCACTTTGAGCAGGTTGCATCTTTCGAGGTGGTTGTCCGCGAAGATATCCTTCAACGCGACCACTTCCAGATTCACCTTCTGGCCGCGTTTCTCGTACATGGAGCTGGCGCCGCCGGCCACCGATAGAAAGACCGTCTTGGTCTGCCTCTCGGCGCCCACGGCGCACTGGAAGGCCCTGATTCGCCCGTCGAGGCCATTGAGTTGAATGTTCTCCTGGAGCAGTCGATAATTCTCCGCGAAGGGCTCGTAGCAGTATACGGTCAGCGCGGGATTCTGGCTGGCCGCCAGTACACTGAAGGCGCCGATGTTTGCGCCGATATCAACCACCACGGATGCCCCGCCGGGCAGTTGTTCGAGACATCTCTGGTACACCCTTTCGACGAACACCTCCCGAAGGATGTAGTCGTCCCCTCGCCCGGGACGGATTCGGAACCGCGTCCCGCCGCGCAATCTCGCGACGAACGGTGTTTGCGCCGGGCGGAAATGTGAACGCAGGACGGTGAACCAGTTCTCAAAGCCCATGACGGTTCTGGCTGCTTTCCTAAGGTAGTCGAAGATACCTGTCATTACGAGCTCCCAAAGCTTGCCTCTCAGTCTTCTTCTCATCCCAGCCCCCCCATTTCAGAGCCAACTGGTGGTGGGTTGTCCGCTCGTCGAACTCGTAGTAGAGGATGGCGCTCGCGAGGGCATCCAGCACCCGACAGACAAGCCTACGAAACACAGTCGAAATGGGCGCCGTTCGGCGGGGCAATCGCATTCCGATCACGGGATTGAACCCAGGTTCGTGGACGCTTCGGGCGCGATGCGCGGCGTCGCTCGCTTGGCGTGGGTGACGGCACATCGCTGCTTCTTCGCAAGCAGGGGGGGCACCGTGGCGCAGAACCCGAACATCATGAACAGCAGGATCATCGGCTGTTCGAACAGGGAGACGGAGTTGAACGCCAGCAGGACGCTGAACAGGCCGGCGCCGATACACCAGATAAGCCACATGTCCTCGTCATGAGCCAGGGACCAGAAGCCGCGGAACAGGTTCCTCACGGCGGTGATAATGACCAGGCAGAAGGGGATGAAGCCGACCAATCCGTACCGGGAGAGCTCCAGCAGGTAGTGGTTGACCATGTCGGTGTAGGCTCGCGTGTCGATCTTCGTGCCCCAGCCCGGATCGGCGGTTCCATAACCCATGAGCCAGTGGTTCGTCATGCCACCCTCGAAGAAGGCCACCTCGAACAGCCGTGTCCGATACCACGCGGTAGCGGAGTTGAAGGCGAGACGGTCAATCACGTTATAGAAATGCCTGTTGCTGATGATCTCCACGATGCCGCACAGGACGATCCCGGTGATGATGAGCCCCCGCCAGGAGTGCCTGAATCGATACAATACGACGAAGGTGACTGCTCCAATCAGGGCGAACTGGCCTCCGCTGGACATGGACGAGAAAGCACCGAGAAAAACCAACCCGACCAGCGCAATGTAGAGCCAGGCCTTCGATCCGGCATTCTTCACGAGGCCGAGACATACCGCCCCGGCCATCCCTGTGAACACCCCGAAATAAATGGCGTGTCGGAAGGTCACCTGGGCCCGGTGGAAGACCTTCAACCGAATCTCCGGGACGGGCAGGGGGCGTCCCAGCTTGAGCAGATTCACCCCTGTCAAACATTCGTAGAAGGCCACAAGGCTCAGCGCCGCCGCCCCCCAGGCGATGGCCTTCAAGACCGTGAGATAGTCCTCCTTTCTTCGTATGACCAGTCGTACGACGAAATAGGGCAAGGCCATGTCGCAGAAGTCGCCCCCCCGGTACTCAATGATCCTCGCGGCTTCCGAGGTCACCAGGCCGGCAGCCACTTCCGCCGCGAACAGGATGACCACAAGCCGGTCCAGCCACATGACTCTGAAACTCTTCGTGAGCTCGGGAGTCAGGATGACCTTAATGAACAGGACGATGATGATCACCCGGCTCACCGAGAAGTCGATCGTGCCGATGGACAGCAGTCCCGCGCCGTACGGGTACGACAGGAACGACACAATGTACACGATCAGTCCATAGACCGGCCTGACGGAAAGAGCCAGGAACGAGCCGAATAGGGCCAGTAATACCGTAATGATCTGCATCATTATGCTCCGAGTTCTCTATCAGCCTGCTCCGGCCGCATTTCGACGGGACGTATGAAGGGGTCCACTCGCGCGGCGCCGCGTCGCGGCGCTGCCGCCGGTGCCCTTCCTGCGCTCACATCCATTCCTGGACGATGTCTCTTTCGATCTGAATGCCACTGCGATCTACCCTGGGCAACGCATGGGTGAAGTCGGAGATCGTCAACTCCTCAACGTCCTTGTCCCACCAGCGGGAAGCCTTGATCTCCTGCTGGACTTCCTCGGAAAACCGGTACCTGATGATCGTTGCCGGATTGCCTGCCACCACGGCGAAATCAGGCACGTCCTTCGTGACGACGGCCCCGGCGCCAATGACGGCTCCGTCCCCGATGTGTCGGACCGCGGGTAGTATGATCGCATTGCACCCGACCCAGACGTCGTTGCCCACCACGAGTCGGGTCCGAGGCGCCAGGTCGTGATCGACGAATCCGAATTCCGGATTGAAGAAGAACGGATGGGTGGACCGGAACTCCATGGGGTGATTCCCATTGAAGACCTTGACACCACCGGCGAAGGAACAATATCTGCCTATCCGCGTGAAAGGGGTGATGGCGGACGCATCGAAACAACCGCCGTAACTATACATCCCGACCTCGATCTGGTGGTAGTCCCTGAATATGCGGCGAATCGTGCGGGACCGTGCGTATCCGCCCTCGGCACGCGCGAGAATCCGCAGGATCCACCGTCGCATGCGAGTCCTTCTAACTGCGTACAGCCGATACGATAGCTCTCCGAGCTGTGTACCCTTTGAGGTCATCCTTGCCCTCCATGGAGGACGCTGGCCTGTTTCTTGTGCCCTCAAACTGAGGCTGCCTACGATCTTCCTGCTACTTTCGGGTATTCCTATCTGTTCTGTGTACTCAAGCAAGAGGACAGTCTATCCAGTTGCGTGCACATCAGCAATCCAGTACAAGTGGGGATCCAGTGGCGACTGCCAGCCTGGGTCGTCCCCCTATGGCAGGAGGATGCCGGTTTCTCAAGCCCACGCGTCCCTCCGACGATATGATGGAGGAGATGCCACCGCGTGGTCCGAGAAGGAAGAGAACATGAGTTCTGGATATGCGACACATGAATCGCCGGATCGCAAACCTTCAGCATATTCCGGCTCCGTGGGTCCTCCGTCCGGTAGATTGTCTTGGACGAGAACCGTGAAAATCGCTGGTGCGGCGATCCGGCACAGCCTCGCGGGTAGAGAGGCACTTCGCGGCAGCAGGAAGGCAAACAGATCGATGGCTCGTCTTTCGGGGATCGGGATCCTGCTGGTCGTCCTGGGCCATTCGGAAGGAGCGTCTGTCGAGCAGATCATCCGGATTGCCTCCCAGGACCGGTGGTATGCGACGTTCCTCGGAGTCATACGATGGATCTACACGTTCCACATGCCGCTGTTCTTCTTCATCTCCGGCTGGCTGTTTCACTACACGAACAGGAGTAGGGACATTCACTACGGTGCATTTGTCAAGGCCAAATTCGTTCGACTGATCGTTCCATACCTGACCCTCTCCACGATAGCATTCCCGGTGAAGGTCATGCTGGCGCGGTTTGCCAGCCGGCCAGTCTCCCTGTCACCACAGGATTTCGTGCAGCAGATCATCTTCCCCTGGCACAATACGATCATCTTCTTCTGGTACTTGCCGACATTGTTCCTGATGTTCCTGGCCGCGCCATACGTGCTCCACAAGAGGATGGGAGCCGCCCATGCGGTTATCCTGCTGCTCGCGAGCGTCGGCCTGTATACCCAATTCGATAACACGAATCTGTCCGGCTTCTCTGCCTTCTTGAATGTTGCAGGTGTTCTTCACAACTTCATCTTCTTTGCCTGTGGCTTCATCACCGATCGGTTCACGTTGAACTCCCAAGTGAGAAAGTGCGGCGTCTTCTGTCTCCCCTTTTCGGTTCTTGGGTTTGTCTTCTCTCCTCGCGACTCGCAGCTCGGTAACTTGCTCCTGGCGCTCGCCGGTATCGCCATGTGCTGGTGGCTGGCTCATCAGGTCCATAGCGAATGGCTGGCTCGGGTCGGGGATTGCTCGTACCAGATATACCTCTTCAGTTGGTTTCCTCAGCGGTTCTGCCGGATCATCTTCGGCCAGGTACTGCAGGTCAATGTATTCATCGCAATCCTTGCGATGGCTCTCGCTGGCCTGGTCGTACCTATAGCTGCAACCTGGGTCCTGTCCCTCGTGACTCCAGTGAGATTGCGTTTCCTGTACGGAGACTCGGTCCCGCGAAGGGAGACCGAACGGACCCGCGAACGCCTCGACTCCGGCAACAAAGCCCTTCATGCCTCGGAACTACTCAGGCAGGAATGAACCGGCTGGTTCGCGTGAGTATCCGCAATCCGGCACACGTGGCAATCATGCAGAGACTGCCACCAAGGACCAAGTGTACCCATTCCCATTCCGGCCTCGCCAGCTTCACTGATTCCACAACAATCAGAGGCAATACGGCGAGGGCGGAGCCGGGCAGCCATGCAGCCATGTAGTCCGACACCGAAAGGCGGACCATTCGTCCCACGACTAGTATCTGAAACGTGAGCGAGACACAGCAGGCTATCGCGACGGCCGCTGCCGCCCCGGTAAGCCCATACGACCGTGTGGCGGGGTAGATCAGCGCGACGAGGATGGCCGCACGTACCCCCACGAACATGCGATGCTTCTCAGGTCGCCCGGTTCCGAAGAACAGGGCCGCCAATACGGTGCTGTGGATCAGCAACACGTTCTGAACACAGAAGAATCCGAATGGAGTGGCCACGCTGGCATACTCTGGGCCGAAGGCCAGGCGCAGGATTGGCCTGCTGCACAAAATGGAAAATGCAAGCAAAGGCATCACGAGGACAGCTATGACGGTCGTCAGTCGCAGGATGATCTGGCGCAAAGCCTGGGAGTCTTCCTGTCTTTCCGCAATAGCCGGGAGCATCACCGGACTGACAATCTGCGTGAAGAGGTCCCGGGGCGTCTGGGCCAGAACGCGTGCCATTCCGTAGTAGCCGACGGCGGAGGCGGCCAGGAGCTTGCCGGTAACCAGAAGATCGGTGTTGAACGCGATGTAGGTCAGCACGGGCAGCCCGAGCATGCCACGCGCGAAACTGCACAATGACCGAAAGCTGTCCCTGTCATACGCCAATGTCGGGACGAAAGGACAGAGGACGTACGAGAGCAGACACGCGAAGAAGCTGGCGAATACGGAACCCAGCGCGATGGCCCAGACGTTCCGAAGCAGAATGGCCAGGATGACGGTGGTGACCACGCCCAGGATGGCGCCGCCCTGAAGGATGGCCGCGGCTTTGCCGAAGTGGAACGTCTTCTCGAGCACGTGGGCTCTTGGACTGCCCAATCCTCGGAACAACATGATCAGGAAGGACACTCGCAGAAGCCATGCCAGTTCCATCCCGGAGTAGCGGCCAAGGACCTCCGCTTTGTCCTGGAAGTAGAATCCGCAAATCGATGGCGCCGCGACGAACGCGACGGCGTAGAGCCCGATCCCTCGCACGGCCTGGAACCACCAGGCCATATTCATGTACGCCGCCCCGGCGCCGTCCTTGTGCTGGATGACCGATTGCTTGATCCCCACCTCCGTCAGGGCCTCCAGCAGCTCTGACAGGCTCAGGATCATGACCGCCAAGCCCATCTCCTGGGGCAGTAGCAGCCGGGTCAGCAGCATCTTGCTGGCGAACGCGAGGATTCGGGAGATGAAGGCGCCGACGCTCAGCATGATGCTGCCGCGCATGCAGCGGGCGGCCAGACCGTCGCCGGCAAGTCGCCCTCGGGCATAGGCGAGTATGCCCGTCAGCAGGCTGGGTTTCATAGGCGTGTCTGTGCTTGTAGGGGTGTTACTGATCGTCAAGACTCCCGCCGGGCCCGTCGCGGAACCGCTCCCTG
>JAFGJR010000211.1 GCA_016928975.1 Sedimentisphaerales bacterium
AAACTGAGCTTGTCACGATCCCCGATGGAGCAACGTCGAAATAGTCGTCCGCAACGGACGAGCTGAAGCCCATGCCCACGTCACACTTCTCTGAGGCACTGAAGACAGCGGGTATGGCCGGATGAGCGTGACCACAGCCCTCTCGGCTTCTTCCTCAGACGAAGAATGACACTAGTCAATGACACTATACTCAGAAGCACTCGCCTCCTGTTCATCGGGATTCTTGATGTCGAATACGACCTTGTGCAATTGCCCTTCCGTAAACTTGAATTTGCCTTGGTCTGCGTATTCTTCATTCACCGGCATGCCTTCATCACGGCCGATATCGAAGGTTTCGTGACCGGTATAGGAACCATAGACCGTCGCGGTAATGTCCATTTCACCCACCTTTTCATCATTGATGAAGAATTGGACGGTGGACGGGCCGTTCAGCCTGGGCTCCTTCATGGTGTGCTTCAATGTGATTTTAATGTCACCGTGCGGTATCTTCACATCGCCGTCGAAATCGTGCCAGTACAGGCCAAGCGTGGAATAACTGTATCTCAGTTTTCCGTCCTTGATGAACAGCGCCTGTCCGTAAGCGCCCATCAGAGCCATAGGGCTCTTCGGCCGTGGGGTGGGTGATCAGGGGGGCGGTCACTTTGTCTTCAGCGATTTGAGCTGGATGTGCCGGCGTACGGCGCGGCGGTATTGCTTGCGGTCGGCGCGGTCGCGGCGTTCGGCGACCCGGTATGCCCGAATGGCTTCGGGGTGCTCCCGGCGCCAGACGTCGGGGCGCAGGGCGGCGTAGTCGGTCTCGCCGGCCAGCAGGCGATCGAGAACGTCCTTGAGGTAGGCCCACACGTCCAGATCGTTGCGGATCGCACTGCTGACCAGGGTGAGGAAGTCCGCGGCCCGCTCGCCCGCCGCCACACTGCCGATGAACAGCCAGTTCTTGCGTCCGAGGGCCACCTGCTTCATCAACTGCTCGACTTCGTTGTTGTCGATGGGGATCCGGCCGTCGCTCAAATAGGTCTGCAGCGGCTCCCACTGGTTGCGAAGATAGCCCAGGGCCTGGCCGAACTTGCTCTTGGGCAGCACGTTGGCGGCCGGTTGGCTATCCAGCCACTCGCCCAACGACCGCCAGATCGGTGCGGCCTCGCCTTGACGCAACGCCAGCCGCTGCTCGACCGATACCGCCCGGGCTCGATCTTCAATGTCGTAAAGCTGCTGGAACTTGGCCAGCACAACGCTCGATTCGAGCGGATACGCATCCTTCGCGTCGAACACCTTACGGCGGGCGTGGGCCACGCAGGCCGCACGTCGGATCCGGCCGTCACTGCGCAGGGCGATGCCCTCATAACCCGAATAGCAATCCGCCATTACCGTCCCGCAGAAGTCGGCGAGCATCAGGTCCGGACCGTCGCGATGCCGGCTGACCGTGAAATCGAACACGTTCAGCGGTTCGGTCACGCTGCGATAGGCCCACATCCGGGCCGTCACACTCCGCCGCCCCTCGGCGGCCGCCTGGCTGAAGACCTCGCAGATGCGCGCGGACTTCGGGTCATTGACCTCGGCCTTGGGGATCGTCGCCGGCAGGAGCAGCGTGACCCGGGTCTCGTCCGTACCCACGAAGCCGCTCCCCAGCACCACCTGTCCGATGTGCTCGACCAGCGGACGGGTCACGCCCGCCGAAGCCACCAGGATGTTCAGCAGCGTCGAACGCGACGGCGTCCAGCCGCTGCCCGCGAACAGGTCCTGCTGGCGGTAGACCGGCAGATGAAAGCCGTACTTGGCGGTGATGATCTCCGCCGCCACGCCCGTATCGTAGCGATCACCTTCCACCAGACCTGCGGGACGCTCGGGCGAGGCAATGCCGCAATCGGGATGACCGCTGCAGGCGTACTTCGGGTACCGGGTCACCCGGACACGGAGCTTGGGGCGTTCAAATTCGAGTGTCTCGACCGTGTCGTAGCCGATCAGCGTCCGCTCGCCGTGCTCCGGACAGTGCTGGACGACCTTCGGGACCCGCGCTTCCACCTCATAACGCGGCAGGTGGTCGGGCAGGGCCTCGGTCCGCGGCTTGAGCCCCTGCCGACGCCGGGTGTGGGCTTTGACCGGGAGACCCGCCTCTTCAACCGCCTGGGCCAGACCCTCCGCGGCATCCGCGGTCTGGTCCGTGCCGCCCAGGTCCAGCAGCAGCTGATTGGGGTTGTTGAGGTAGCGCTCGCTGCGATGGCGGAACGCCCGCTGGATCGCTTCGGCGAGGGCCAGTTCGAGTTCCACCTTCTCGCGACGCAGTTGCTCGATGGTATTGCCCTGGGAATGAACCGTGCAGGCCAGTTGTTCGATCAGGGCGCGGCAGCCCGTCAGGTCGGCCGGCATCGTGATCCTGAGTGCCGCATCCTTGCGAGTTGCATCCGGCTGGCCCGTGGCATCACTCATGATGACAAGTATAACACAGGAAATGCGGTTTGCAAGAGTTATCGGCAAAAAAACCTGAACTTTCACGACGCCCGCCGATATCGCTTGCGCCGCTTCACGCTGACCAGCGACACGCCGCCCAGCAGCATCGCCAGTTGCGTCGAGTCGATCTGTCGGTACTTGCCCTGCGAGGAGATCACCTCGAACGTGCCCGCCTCGAGAAGCCGGTAATAGAGCCAGTAACCGGTGCCGTCCCAGTGCAGGATCTTCAGACGATCACGACGACGATTGATGAAGAGGAACAGACTGCCATCCAGCGGATCGGCCGCAAACTCGCTGCGCACGATGCCCGACAAACCGTCAAAACCCTTGCGCATGTCGGTCGGCTCGCTGTACAGGAAGATCGACACCGTGGACGGAATACTCAACATGACCTCACCCCGCAACCGGCATCGGCCGCTTCCTGGACAAGGCGGCTTGGGGTCCCTGAGCCACCTCGCAAGACGACGGGACGGGCGTCCGAGCCCCGATCGACACCGGCGACGTGAACGCCACGGTCCAGACGGACCACTTCGGCGACCACGGCCCGGACCGCCTCCGGATGCTCCGTACTCACCTCGATCCGCGTGCCCCCGGGCAGATGAATCCGGACACCCGATGCCGCCGGCACCACCGCTACCGGCCGGAACACACCGGCACGCTCAGACGCAGACTGATCCGGAGCCCGCCGCCGACGACCCACCGCTCCGGCGACGGAGCCTGGCCCGAGCTTCTTCCGCCAGTAGTAGAACGAGGCAACCGACACACGTTCTCGGGCGCAAAACCGTTCCACGGTCAACACCGAACTCGAAAAACGCTCAAACCGTCCCCGCCACACGTTCAGCTTCTGCGAATCAGACGAACGAGACATGCTGGATCTCCTGGACATGACCACTACGGAACATCAACACGCACGCCAGGATAGCCGGCCTGTCAAGAATGGCTGTGATGGGCGCTTAC
>JAFGJR010000212.1 GCA_016928975.1 Sedimentisphaerales bacterium
CCATGGCAAGCTCGGCAACGCCGCCGGGCAGTTGTATGTCAAGGTCAACAACGGCGCGCCGATCAACTATCCCGGCGGCACGGCGGCATTGGCGGCGCCGTTGTGGAAGCCGTGGAACATCGACCTGGCCACGCTGGGCAACATCGCCAAGAGCGTCACAACGTTGACCATCGGGGTGACCGGCTCGGGCACAGGTATGCTCTACATCGACGACATTCGCCTGTACAAGACGGCGCCGCCGCTGCCGGAGCCGGCCGTCGATCCGGGCACGGCGAACCTGGTCGCCCTCTATGCTATGGAAGACAACGTCAACGACGGCTCGGGCAATGGGCGTAACGGCACGGCCCAGGTCGGCTCCAGCTTCGGCACAGGCCCGACCGGCTACGGCAAAGCCATCGTGCTCGACGGCGCCAGCGGCTACGTCGATCTGCCGATCGGGCCGGTAGTGCAGTCGCTGGGCAGCGCCACCGTCGCGACGTGGGTGAACTGGACCAGTACAGATGGGCTCGGACGCATCTTTGATTTCGGCACTGGTACAACGGCGAATATGTGGATGGCACCCAATGCCTATGGTGGGTTGGTCTTTGCCATCACGAGCAACGGCATCGCCGGCGAGTCGCGCGTCGTTGCACCCGCTGCCCTTCCGTCCGGCTGGCACCACGTGGCGGTCACCATCGACGGTGCGACAAGCGTGATGTGGATGTACCTCGACGGTGCACTCGCTGATAGCGAGACGACCACCACGCTGCCCAGCGCTATAGGTAACACGACACAGAACTGGATCGGCCGGTCGCAATACGAGGCAGACCCGTATTTCAAAGGCTCTGTAGACGATTTCCGCATCTACAACCGGGCTCTATCGGTGGGCGAGGTCCGCTATCTCGTCGGCGACCGGTAGGCGCTGCTTGCCGACGGCTGAAGCGCCGCAAACCGGCATTCCAGGGCCCGCGGCGCACGCGATCCGGGCCTCGGGCGGATTTCGGGGCCTGAGAGCGGTCACTTCGGGTTGACGTGACAGTCCTCTAAATGGTAGGATGGTGGGGTGTGGTTACCGCGTGTTGGCGCCGAAGTCTCGTTACCGCCTGCGAGCAAGCGCATTGCTGGAGACGTGCCTATGACGGAATAGACTGCTGAAGCGACGGACAAACACAATCGTGAAAGGAGGGTCGGAAGAGACACTGGGGGGAATGGTCGGCCGTAGGGACCGCGTCATCGCACGCAGGCAGAATGCCTTGTGCAGATAGTGAGGGAGCGGACACTTCTGTCTCTGCTGTCACGAAGCGCTTGGTGAGCATCGCAGAAGGAAACCTGGTTCGATTCTCAAAAAGGGAGGGTTACTCGCATGACCAGGAAGTTGACCTGCTTGATCGCGTTCGCTGCGCTGCTTGGCGTTGGCAGCAGCGTCCGGGGGGAGTCTTTCAGCGTGATGGCCTCGGATGACGGGCACGTCTGTAATGATTCACAGTACGGGCCTGACGTCGCCTACAATACCGAGACTGTCCATGCTCGCAACACAAATGATCCACGGCGACGCGTGGGATACATCAAGTTTGACATCTCCGAGATCAAGGGCCTGGGGCGCGTCTTCTCAAACGTGAGCCTCAGTCTTTATGGCTATGGCGCGGGAGAGGTGGACATATACGGGCTCATTGAAGAGCTGGATCACACTGTCGAGAACTTCCAGGCACTTACCTGGGACACCGCACCAGGCGTTCAAAACGACCCCACGCCGGAATTGAGTTCGCCCGTGCAGCTTGATATGGACGAACTGGTGGGCCCGTTGTTCAGCTTCCGTACGCCTGGGCGAGATGTCCGGGAGTCAAGTGAACCGAGTCAGGCCCTGGCTGATTTTATGAACGCCGACACGGACGGGATCATCGTGCTGGTGGTATCGGCCCACGAAGGCCAGAGTTCTCTTTTCCGCGAGGTCGATTGGCACGACGGCGAGGGCGCCGAACTCCTGGAGGGGGAGGTCGCAGGGTTGCCTCGCCTCGCTGCGGATCCTGATCCAGACCACCTGGCGGAGGATGTGTGCCGCGACGTGGTATTGAGTTGGGAGCCCGGCGCTTACGCGCATTCACATGATGTGTACTTCGGGACCTCGCTTGACGCCGTCACCAACGCCACTGTCGCCGTTCCTCTGGGGGTCCTGGCCAGCCCCGGCCAGGATGCTAACGCGTACGATCCGGATGGCTTGCTGGAATTCGGCCAGACTTACTACTGGAGAGTCGATGAGGTCAACTCGGCACCCGACTTCACCGTCTCCAATGGGAGCGTATGGAGCTTCACGACCGAGCCGTTCATTTACCTCCTGGAAAACGTGACGGCCATCGCCTCTACAACCTCTGCCGCGGACCGGGGTCCCGAGAAGATGATCGACGGTTCCGGCCTTGCGAACGGCCAGCATTCGATTGACCAGGCAGACATGTGGCTCGGCGACGCCGTGGCAGGAGAGCCGGTTTGGGTCCGGTACGACTTCGACCGCACCTACAAGATGTATGAGATGCACATCTGGAACTACAACAGTGAGTACGAAGCGTTCCTTGGCTTTGGCCTGAAGGACGTGACGATCGAGTACGCTACAGACGTGAACGACTGGATGGTCCTTGGCGATTTCGAACTGGCCCAGGCCCCCGGCACCGCTGACTATGCGGGCTGGACCGTCAATCTGGGCGGCATCCCAGCCAAATCCATCAGGTTTGTCATCCACAGGAACTGGGGTCCGCGAGTAGGATACGGTCTCAGCGAGGTTCAGTTCTATTACATCCCGGCTCACGCACGAGAGCCCCAACCCGCCTCGGGTGCCGCAGACGTCGATCCGGAGGTCACGCTGGCGTGGCGTGCAGGCCGGGAAGCTGTCTCGCACCAAGTGTACCTCAGTACCGACAGCAACGCCGTGGCCGACGGCACAGCTCCGGTCGATACGGCGGAAAGCGATAGCTTCTATCCCGGGTCTCTAAGCCTCGGCCAGACGTACTACTGGCGCGTCGACGAGGTCAATGAGGCAGCCACCCCCAGTATCTGGCAGAGTGACGTGTGGAGCTTCAGCACGAAGGAATACTTCATCATTGATGATTTTGAAAGCTATACCGACGACGAAGCAAACCGCATTTACAAGACTTGGGCCGATGGCTACTATGACGACACCAACGGTTCGCAGGTAGGTCATAACAGCGAGCCGTACGCCGAGCTGACCATCGTCCACAACGGCGCGCAAGCCATGCCGTTCTACTACGAGAACATCGGCGGTGTGGTCAACTCCGAGGCGGAGCGGACCTTCAGCGTGGCCCAGGACTGGACGGTCAACGGGGCCGACACGCTTTCACTGTGGTTCCGCGGCGATCCGATCGGCTTCCTCGCGATCTCCGACAGCGAGATCGTCATGAACGGCATTGGCACGGACATCTACAGCACCGCCGACGAGGGCCGCGTCGTCTACAAGCAACTCAGCGGCGACGGCACGATCGTCGCTCGCGTCGACAGTCTCGACGAGACCGATCCGTGGGCCAAGGCCGGCGTGATGATCCGCCAGACGTTGCAGGCGGATTCCGTCTGGGCCTACTCTGTCTGGACACCCGGTCATGGGTTCCGTTTTCAGAACCGAGCGGCCGTCGGCGGCTCGGGAGCCAGCGATTCGAGTGTCGCCACGGCTGAGCAGATCGCGGTTACCGCCCCAGTCTGGGTCAAGCTGGAGCGCGCCGGAAACCAGTTCAGTGCCTACTATGCCACGGATGACGCGCCGACGACCTGGGTTCCGAGTCCCATCAATCCGGTGACGATCACGATGACCGATCCAGTCTACATCGGCCTGGCAGTGACCAGCCACAATACGGCGGAGACGACGCAAGCAGTGTTCTCCGGAATCGCCACGACGAGCAACGTTATCGGCCAGTGGCAGTCGGTTTCTCTGACCGTCGATCAGCCGGCCGGCAACGGGGCCGACACGTTCTACGTTGCCGTGGAGGACAGCCTCGGTAAGAAGAAGGCCATCAACAACCCTTCTGTGGCGGCAGTTGGCATGGGCAGTTGGCAGGAGTGGAAGATCCCGCTCAGCGATTTCGGTGGGGCCGACGTCAACCTGAAGAGCATCAAGAAGCTCTACCTCGGCGTCGGCGACAAGACCCAGCCGAGCCAGAATGCTGCCGGTGTGCTGTACATCGACGATGTTGCGTTCGGCCATCCGGCGCCCGTTGAGGAGTAGTAGGCGCGCTCTCAGGGCAATGTTGACCGGGTATCATGAGCGCTCAGAGGCCGATGCCTCCGAGCGTTCATAGCCGCTATGACACGCTTCTGGGCCAGTGGCGGTGCACATTCGAACGTCACTCGCGCAGTTGCGTCCAGAGTAGACCCCTCAGCGCGTCGCTGACAACCGGCAGCGGGACCACATCGACCTTCGTTTGGCCGAGGGTCCCTTTGATTGTAACCGAGGCAATGCTGGTCTGCAGCGAGGCCATCAGTCTGTCGAGCTGCCGGACGCCGGGCAGGCGCACGTCCTTCAGCACGCGTGTGGAGCCGACCGCGTAGCCATCCACGGGACTCTCTGGGCCAAGCGTGAGGTCTTTGATCCCCCCGGCGCCGCGCATTTCAACGCCGCGGTTGAAATAGACAAAGCTGGGAATTCGCACGCGTGTGCCTTCAAATATCACACCTACCTGCCCCGTGCCTTCGGGCCTGGTCTGACCGAGATCGAGGCTCAGCGTGTCGTACAGCGTGCGGATGATCGCATTGTTCGCGAGATCCGACTGCGTGATGCTCAAATCGGCTTGGCCGCTCAGGTGCCGCCAGTCCGACGACGTCAGGAGCGTCCCCTTCCCCGAAAGCCTGCCGACGATCGGCTTTGCATCGGGTTCGATCGCATGGGAGAGCTGGTTCAGATCGAGGTTGTTGACATCGGCGGCAATCGAGAGATAGAGCTTTCCAGTGTGGCGGCTGACACGCGCGCGTCCTTTGATATCTCCTCCCAGGAGGCGGAAGCTCGACTTGTCGATCAAGAATCGTCGGCTTCCCAGATAAGCCACGACGTTGCAGTCCTGCACCTGGGCCGTGCCGAAGCGACCGTCCGCGAATCGGGCCTCGACATCCACACGTATGGGTTCCATCGCCCGTTGTTCTTCGGTTGTCTGGACGGCCTTCAGGGAGCCGGAAAGCCGGCCCGCAGAACGAGATGCTTGTGGCCACCACGGTGCGAGCAGCTCCGGCCGGATGTCGTACCACTGCAACTGGCCCGTGCTGCCTGACAACCGATCCCAGGGAATCCGAGCAGTACCCTCCGCCCTGCCGCCGAGCAGGTCGCCCCGCAACTCGTCCACTTCCAGGACGCGTTCATGCAGCCGCATCGACGCGTTCATCCGCCCGAACTCCTTGTCCTCCAACAGAAGCCGGCTTGACAGTCGGCCTTCTCCGTCCAGTGACTTCTTCAACAGGTCCAGTTCCAGAGTCGCTTCACTGTCAGCAACCAGGGCGACCGCTTGCGAATCCCATCGGAGCGGCCATTCACTCACGTTGAGCTTGACGGAAAACCGCTGGGGCTCGTCGAGCCGGAACTGCATGGCTCCACGCGCCCGGCCCTGTGCCTGTGTGAGCTGGATTTCGTCGAAGCTGACCAGGCCATCCGAGATGCGGATTTGTCCGTGGCCTTCTTGCGCTTCCAACGGCGGGATACTGAGACCGACAACGTCCCAGCTTCCGAACGCCTGCGCCCTGTCCATCCGGAAATCGGGCACGGCCAACCGGAGCTGGGCGGTAGCTTGTCCCTGACACTTGACCGGCGAACCCGCCATTTCAGCGGCGGTCTGAAGCGACAGGTCGCTGATCGTCAGATGAAGCTGCGTGAGCGGTTTGGACAACTCATGTTGCCCGCTTAGCTGCCAGCGGCCTCCCAGGAGATCGAACGGGCTCGTAGCGACCTGGATACGCTCCGTATCAACCCTACCCTGAACCGGGATTTGCAGTTGCGCGACCTTTCGCTTACCCAACCTAACGTTCCGGCCCGTGACCGTTGCGCTCGTATCGAGCGCGACCGGTCGGACCTTCCCGGTGACGTCTATCTCGCAACCCCACTGTCCACGGCCCTGACCCTGCGGTGGCTGGGCCGGTTCCGGCGTGGGCAAGCGGTCCGGCCATTGCGCCGAGACGTGCACGTTCCGAACCTCGCCCAACGGGATCGAGAGTTCACCTTTCGCAGACACCTCCGTCGGCCCTTCCGCAACGCGCAGCTCGGAGACAACGGCCTTGAGGTTGTCGCCTGCCCCATCGAAGTGGATGTCCACGCCGGCAGTGCCCGATTTCGACGGTCGAAGTCCTTTCGCATTGAGCCGCATCGCCCATTGCCGCGTGTCCAGGTTTAGCTCCGCGTCAGCGTTGACCTGTTCGGCGTTCGGAAGCGACAGACCGGCCAACTTCACGCTCGGCCAAGCGACGGACACCTCGGCTGCCGCACCACTCAAGTCGATCTGGCGCCGCCCTTGCGTCCAGGTCAACTTGTGCAGCGAGGTCTGCCACAGCGATCTCTGCCACTCACGGCCCGCCCCCTGAGTCTGCACCGCGATCCGCCAGGAGCCGAGCGAGGTTTGCATCGCTAAGGTCGTCGTGAATTCCGCCTCCTTGAGCCCGAACTTTGGCGATTTGAGCGCAGCGCGGCACGTGCCACTGTGGTCGCCATTCTGTCCAGGCAAGCGCCCCGCCCAGCGCGCCGAGCATTCACCTGCCCGTGCGTCGCGATCCCATCGTCCGGTCAATTGTCCGGCAAGCGTCTCGGTCCTGGCGAGCAGCTCTTCCGCCACGATTCCGCTACGACCGATTTGGATCTTGCCCCCGGTGATGTGCACCCCCGCAGCGGCCAGATTCGGCTCGCTCAGGACCAGGTCTTCTGGACTCAAGGTCAGGCCGTCAGATTCCGTGGCGACCCTGACGTTCCCGGCGAGAGCGACGGAGCCTGCCTCGAGCGCATCCAATCGGATCGTGCCGCGCAGATTTCGTCCTTCCACACAACCGTCCCATCCGCCCGCCACACGGACCGGTCCGACGGCCGCCCGTAGAACGGTTTGCAGCGCGGCTTCGTTCGGCTCCATGTGAAACTCGACCGTGTGCGCCCAGTTGGCACCTTCAGCCAACTCTCCGTACAACTCGATCCCCTGCTGTCCCTGGAGGGCGAACTTCCAGACAGATCGCTTCTCGGCTATTCCCTGGAACTCCAAGGGCCCGATCGTCTGCTCCGCCCCGTTGGGATCGATGATGTGGATGAGAGCACGCTCGACATCGACGTTGGGCAATGCGGCTGGTCCGCCGCGCTGCCCCGACGAGGCTGCCGCCGCGTCCAGCCGATCCGCGACGTCCTGCACGTCCCAGCGACCGTTTCCGTCCCGCCGCAGATATGCTTGCGGACCCTCGACTCGCACCGACCCGAGCCGGAACGACCCCGTTAGCAGCAACACGGGAACGGACGTATGCGACAGTTCGATCGTATCGGCGGACAAGAGGTCCGTGTCGTTTAGCGGCATCTTGACCGTGACATTGCGGATGGTCGTTCGCCCGCTCCACCGTATGGACACAGACTCGGCCAGCACATCAAGTCCTGTCCGCTTGCGGGCTGCTTGGAGAATCCATCGGCGTGGCAGATCGGTCTGCGGCACGATATGGACAGCCACTACTGCAATCAGCAGGAGCAGGAGGAGACACGCTACAACTCTGATCGTCCAACGTCTCATTGTCTACCTGCAGGACGGCGGCCTTCAATGTGAGATCCTCTGAACCCAGCAGAAACAGGCGCGAAGATCATTCGATGCGATGGTCCACAGGTGGAATGGTCCCGGTGCTCCTTGGGCCAAAGCCCAGGAACCACCAGTCGTCGCGGTAAGCCTTTCCGATCGACAGTCCCGAGCTGGCGACCACTTCACCGGTGTCGCTCCAAAACGCCACGTAGGCCACGCTGGCGAACCCAATCTGCTTGACCTCCTTCGTGATGGCGATTTCCGGCGTCACGATACTGGGTACCGGCACACCGGCCGCGGCCGAAGCTCCCGCAGCCGCCGCTCCGATGGAGGGAAGCCCGAACAGGCTCTCGTAACGGTCGATGCCGACGCCCCCGCTTCTGACCTCCAGGATAATCTCGGCCTCCTTCCGTTCGGCCGAGATTTGTACGCCCGAGAGAAGCAGCTTGGCGCGAAGCTCACCCAGAACGAACTCTCTCTCCGCGGCCGCGAAATACGTGTCGTCAAGATAAACCTTGCGTCCGTGCAGTACCTCGAAGGACAACGGCTTGACGGCTTCGATAGCGGCCTGGGAAAGGAGGAACTGCTCCGTTGCTGTCCTTGCCGGATCGGTCACGCGCAAGTTGGCACATCCCGCCAGCATCACCGCAGCGGTCGCGGTTGTCATCACCAGCCGAACCGCTGCCATCCCACAGATGCGTCCCCCCAGTGTCGTGCCTTCCTTGGCAACTTTCATACAGCCTCCCAGGCCAAAGTGCCGTCCAGATGGAGCTTGTATATCAAAGCCGTGCCGCTCCGTCAAAGGCCAAATGCCGCACAAGGCCATGCGCCTCTGGTGACCAACCCCGACAGACCACGCTCGCAGCGAATCTCCACCTCAGAAGCGCGCCTGCGCGACCGCCGATCATTGCGACCGATAACAGCACCTCTCCCAAATTTTCCCAGCAGACGCCTTTCTTGCGCTCCTACGCCTCTATTACAGCAGAATTCCTCTCCAAGATCGCGAAATCTTGGATACAGGATATTGACTTCCGTCCCCTTTTGTGGTACAATCGCATTATACATTTGGGGTGGTGTAAGCTATGAACGAGCTATTCTTGACGATGTTTGTGATGCTCCTGTTTCTTCTCGGCGTCACGACAAAGTAGCAGTCCGAACCGGAATCACGAGCCAAACGCTGGTTGGGCCGTCTGCCGTTCGGAGTGGAAATCTACACAAAGTTGCGTACAGCGCCGGGGTTCTTCTTCCCATTTTTCCTACTGGCGTAGATTGTGCGTTCACTGACCATCGCATTCTCTGCATATTAACACATACCATTTCGCCGTGTCAGCCTGGAGATAATGGTATATTGGGCTATGCACTTGACTCCAGCAGCCACTACATGTAGTGTATGGGGGCATGGAAGATTACCCGAGGACTCTGCTGGAATTTGA
>JAFGJR010000213.1 GCA_016928975.1 Sedimentisphaerales bacterium
AGCCTACGGAGATCACTGCGGTGGGTCCATTTTCGATGCCGATTCTACTCCCCGACGTGGGGCCCTTTTACATGCCGATTTCCAGCAAAGGAGAATCTCATGTGCACTTCAAAGACCATTCTGCCCGTGCTGGCGATCGTCCAGTTGATCTGTTTGCATGCCCCGGTTCGTTCGGCGGAGGTCCAGGACACCGTGCTGGACCTCTATCGTCGTTTCAGTGTGGACACTGATCCCGGCGAATACGTCAGACTCTACGAGGGCCTGCCGGAGTCCTTGAATGAGCTGTGCCGACTGATCAAGTGCCAACTGATACATCCCTACCAGGCCCAGCCGTACCGTGAGGTCCTGTCTCCGGATCGGCGTTATGACTATCGTAAGTACCCGACAGTCAGAGCCATGTTGGCTGGCCTGGTCAGCTATGACCCTAATGGTCTGGTCACCGAGCGCAAGCCGCAACACCGGCTGGTATTGAGTTGTCGTTTCCACGCGATCCTGCTGGCGTCGATCCTCAGGCATCGAGATATTCCTGCGCGCTGCCGCTATGGATTCGCCCGATACGTCAGCCCGGACAAAGACATGCGGGTCGCCCACGTGATATGCGAGGTGTGGAACAAGGAGCAACTCCGTTGGATGCGAGTCGATCCCGTGCTTGGCATGGTTGACTTGCCCGCAGAGCGATTCGAGTACGCCACGCAGGCCTGGCAACGGCTGCGGGATGGACTGGTCGATCCGGCCAAGTACGGGGTGGCCGGCACCACGGGCAACTACCATATCCTGGACATGCTCTGCCATGACATGGCGTCGGTCTTGGGCGAAGAGCTGCTGTATGTAGAGCGTCCCCCGGTCTTCCAGGACGAGAGTATCGACGCGACGAAGATCGAGCCTGACAAGATGGAGGTACTGGACGAGCTTGCCGGCCTGCTGAGAAATCCCGATCAGAACCTCAACGCGTTACGTGCGCTCCTGGCCAAGCACGCATGGCTTCAGGTCAGGCGGAATTTGAACGCCTCCGGTGCTGTGGAGGGCACACGCACCACGAGCCGGTAAGAGGCAAGTGGGGAAACTCTGTTTCTCTACAGGTCCCGGCCCACAAGGATCGAAGCAGGTGGATGCTTTGCTGGATGATGTCAGACATGCTTGTCGGATGCTGATCCGGCAGCCGACATTCGCGTTGACGACTACTGCGGTTCTCGCGGTCGGCGTTGCGGGCGTTGTGACGCTCTTGAGTGTCTTCCATGAGCTGTACCTTCATTCACTGCCCGTGCCGGACAGCGGACGCCTGGTCATTTTGAATGAGAGCGCTCCACAACTGCACATGGACCGTCTGGGGATTTCGCCCCCGGATTTTCATGCATGGCGTGCGGAGAACCAGACCTTCGATGGTATGGCCTTCTGGCACGATGTGGGCAGCAACCTGAGCCTGGGCGATACGGTGGAGCGGGTCAGGGTATTGGCCGTCACCAGTGACTTCTTCGCCGTGCTGGGCATCCGTCCCACCCTCGGACGCTGCTTCTCGCAGGGAGAGGATCAGCCCGATGGTCCTAAGGTCGTCATGTTGAGTTGTGGTCTCTGGGAGCGCTTGTGTTCGCGGGAGCCTGACATTCTGGGTCGCGCATTGCGTCTGGACAGCGTGCCGCACACAATCATAGGCGTTCTGCCACCCGGCACGTCCTTTCCCCAAGCGGCCGATCTCTGGGTCCCATTGGCTGTGGGGCCGGATCAAGGGGGTGGCGCCTACTACCTCAGCGGGTGTGGGCGGCTCAAGCGCGGCGACACATTGGATCAAGCGCGGACGGATCTGACTCGCATCCACAAAGGCATGGTGGACGTGCGGCCGGCCAACAAGCTCACCGTGCCGCGTCTGACACCGATCCGAGAATACTACATGGCGCAGTATCGCCATGTAACAGTCATTCTACTATGTGTCGTGGGTCTTGTGCTGTTGATGGCGTGCAGTAATGTCACAGGGATGATGCTGGCGCGCGGCGCGCCACGTATGGAGGACGTCGCCATCCGCTCATGGCTCGGGGCGACGCGTTGGTGCATCATGCGACAGATTCTCGTTGAGAGCCTGGTTCTGTCCGCGCTTGCCGGCGCGCTGGGGGGGCTCATAGCACGATGGATCATCGCGTTCCTGTTGGCGCGCTCGGCGGGCTCCGTGGCCCCGTGGGTGAGGTTCACGATCACTCCGACTCTCGTTGGGTTGTGTGTCTTGATGGTCATGCTGACGGCGGTCCTATCCGGGTTCGTGCCCGCGCTGCACATGAGCGGAGGGTGTCGTCGCGGGTGCACGTCGTCGGGCACAAGGGGACGAACCACCGCGTCTCGTGCTCAACACAGAATCATGAGCGCCATTGTGGTGGGCGAGGTTGCTCTGGCCGTGACCCTCCTGATCGGCGCTGGTCTGTTGTTGAAAGCCTTCCGGGCGGTGCAGGCTCAACAGCCAGGATTCCGTGTGCAGAACGTTCTGACCTATCAGATGTCCCTGCCTGCGGCCCGGTACGAAGATGGCAGCAAGCGACAGCAGTTCTTTGAACTGCACCTCGCGCGTGTCCGTACGTTGCCCGGTGTCGAAGGCGCATCGCTCATCAGCAACGCGCCCCTGATATCGAGTCAGGGGGAGGCCTTCACAGTGGAGGATGACCCACAGGACCCTGCGAAGCCAGGCATTCCCATACTCACACGGGCCATGCTGTCGGACTATTTCGAAACGATGGACGTGCCGCTACGTGCGGGGCGTCTCTTCGACAAATGGGACTACCACCCGGGCAGCGAACCCTGTGTCATCGTGAACGAGGCGTTTGTGGAGCACTTCTGGCCCGGCCAGGATGCCATTGGCAAGCGCATTGCCAAGAAAGGTTCCTCGATGTGGCTGCGCGTGGTTGGCGTGGCGCGAGATGTGAGGCACCAGAGTCTGGATCAGGCCCCAGTCCCCGGTGTCTACGTGCCCTACACATGGGACAGACGTTTGGAAATGCACGCAGTAGTACGTACGACCAGGGATCCACTGCTCGTGTGCGCCGCCATCAGGGCCGTCGTTCACTCTCAAGACCCGGACATGACGATCTACGATGTGAAGACGATGTCGGAGCGGATGCACGCCTCTACCCGGATTCGCCGGGCGTATACGTGGTCCTTCACTGTATTTGCCGGCATTGCCGCCGTGATGGCAGTCAGTGGCGCATATGGCGTGGTTGCGTACTCGGCGAGCCGGCGCAGACTGGAGATCGGCATACGCATGGCGATGGGAGCACGGACGGCGGACATCATGAGTCACGTCCTACGCCGCGGCCTGATGCTCATTGGCTCGGGCTTGGCCACCGGACTCATCATTGCCTGCGTGCTCAGCCACGTGTTGAGTGCGTATCTGTTCGGTGTCCGTCGGGTTGATTTGACGGTTTATGCAACGACATCTGTACTGCTGGCCCTGGTCACTGTCCCGGCCTGCATGATCCCAGCCCGTCGCGCAGCGAATACGGATCCACTCGATGCCCTGCGCTGTGGATGACGGGTTCGCGCGCGAAGTGTGTCGATGGTCAGCGGGGGCCGACGAATCGCTCGTGGATTTGGACGATGGCATTGGGGGCCGCGTTGACGAACTCGGGGATATTGGCGGCTCGGTCAGGAGCGGTCAAATGGGACAGAAGGACCGCAGGGGTGCTGTCGCCTTTGTCGTCGATGTGCGTCAGGCACAGTTGGGTATATTCGGAGTAGCCTTTGGAGGCAAAGACGAGCCACTTGCCGTTGGGCGACCAGCTATGCCAGGAGTTCATCCTGCGGGTGTTGCAGCGGAGGCGACGAGCCTCGCCTCCCTCGGCGGGGATGATGTATAGCTCGCTGTCGGGCTGGAGGAGCATATAGGTTTTCGCCTGGCAGAACACGATCCATCGCCCGTCCGGCGAATAGCGAGCGAAATAGTTGCTCATGCCGTTGCGGGAGGCGCCGTCCAGTGGCTCCGGCGTGCCGCCCCGGCCGTCGTTGAACGGGATTCTGTACAGGTCGAACTGGAACGGTTTGCCATCAGCGACCAGCATCTCACAGTCGTTGCGCGTCAGCGGCCTCAGTCCCCTGCCGTGCGTCAGGCTCAGATCGGCGGCCTGGGCGCGAGCGAAGACGATGTACTTGCCATCGGGACTCCACACGGGATTGCTCTGCACCAGGTTTGGGTCGTCGGCGCCACTGAGCGCACGGAATCGGTGGGACTGCCGGTCGTAGACGCACAGAATGCCCTTGACAGGAAAGAACAGTTGGGAGAAGGCCAGCGGCGGCCTGGTGATGAAGACTGCGAAGTCCTTGACGGTGCTGATCACATATCGGCCATCGGGCGAGACCTGCGACAGCAAGCCGAAGGCATGTCCAATCCGCTCGTAGTCGTTCCAGGAGATGATGTCGCCGGGGGTTAACGTCATCTGTTTTTGGACCTGCGTGATGATGTAGGCGCCTTTGTTGTACGCATAGTCGGCATCCATCCCGACGATCGTGCCGTCGCGACTGAAGGAATGACAATTGGCGCACACCGGCAGATTCTGCAAGACGACCGGCGGCGGCCCCGGCGATTCGACCGGCCCGAAACGCCACCGGATGCGAGACGGGTGCTCGTCCGCCTCTACGAATGGCAACACGACCTCGCGGTAGAACAGCGGCGCCTCCACCGGGTCCTTCGATACTCGCAGAGACACCTGCGCTCGCGAGAGGACCCTGCCTGGCCAGCCCCGGCCGACGCCCAGGACAGTGACCCGTGCGTCTTGTTCGAGGCCGTGTCGTTCAACGCTCTGCCAGTCCTGGGGCCGGGGAGTCCATCTTGGCCGCCGGACCAGAAAATGCAGGCTCGCCGAGCCATCGGCGAATGCAACGCGGACCAGCCATTTTCCTGATGCCACCTGGTCGTCTTGCCAGCGAAAGGCCGGCGGCGGCAGTCTCTGCGGGAACAGCGTGCCGTCCAGGGGATACTCCATCGTGATCTGGGCATACGTTCCTTGCTCCTGGTAGGAGGCGAGTATGGTTTCGATACGGCGTGTATCGGGCTCCAGAGCCCTGGATAGAATCGCCGCCGTGATGAGCGAGGCGGCAGCCAGCGCCACCGCTACGGCCTTCCTGGGCATGACGATCCCCCTGGTTCAAACGCTCGATGGCAACAGAGCATGAACCGAGTGTACCGGCAAGCACAAATCCTGTCCATGAAAGTTGCATTTCGACATGGCGTCGAGTACATAGTATGCACGTCTTGTCCCTGTCCCGGGCAGACGAAAGACGCAAGTGTTCAAGAGGAAAAGGAGTGAGCAATGATCCAGAGATTTCCACGTCGCGTATTCCTTGTGGCAGCGGCCACAGGGCTGGTGTTGAGTATGGGTCTGCGCGCGGGCGGGGCTGACAGACCGGCCGTGAAGCCCTGCGTCGTCGTGTGGTCGGAGGGCACGGCGCCCAAGAACGTCTATCCGAATGACATCAACGGCGCCATTGCCGAAGGGCTCAAGGACCTGCAAGGCTGGGAGGTCGTCAAGGCGAGTCTATCCGACCCCAACCAGGGCCTGCCGGATGAGCTGCTCCGCCGGGCCGATGTGCTGATCTGGTGGGGACACCAGAGGCACAACCAGGTCAAGGACCAGCTCGTGGACAAGATCGTAAAGAGGGTGAAGGAGGACGGCATGGGCTTCATCTCGCTGCACTCCTCGCATTTCGCCAAGCCCAACAGGAAACTCATGGGCACCCGCTGCTCCTGGGGGGCCTATATCGGCGACGCCACCACGCTGAGGGTCACGGTAAGAGACCCCAATCACCCGATCGCCCGGGGAATCAAGGACTTCACGATCGCGCACAGCGAGCGGTACAGCGATCCATACGCCGTGCCGAAGCCTGACGCCGTCGTTTTCGAGGGAACGTACACGATGGCCCAGGGCGGCACGGACAGCAGCCAGCAAGGCCTGACCTGGGAGGTCGGCAAGGGCAAGGTGTTCTATTTCCAGCCTGGCCACGAAACGAACCCGGTCTTCTTCGACCCGACCATTCGCAAGATCATGATCAACGCCGTGAAATGGGCCGCGCCGAAGCAACAGGGATGAGGAACCAGGGATGGGCAACGGCTTGACCCTCGTGGACGGCGGCATCGTCGCGGTCTATCTGGTCGCGACAATGGTCGTCGGCATCGCGATCCGCAAGTACGTCGGCAAGGTCGAGGACTTTCTCGTCGCCCGGCGCCAGATGGACATGTATCTGGGCATCGCGTCGCTGGCGGCCACGGAATTCGGGATCGTGACGTGCATGTACGCGGCGCAGAACGGCTACGACAAAGGTTTCGCCGGGGCGATTCCGGGCATCTTGACGTTCGCGGCGATGTTCCTCGTCGGCTACACGGGCTTCTGCATCAAGCCGCTGCGCGATTCCGGCGTGATGACCATTCCGGAGCTGTTTCAGAAGAAGTACGGTTCCGGCGTGCGCTGGGCGGCCGGCGTCGTCATCGTCCTCGGAGGGCTGCTGAACATGGGGGTGTTCCTCCGCACCGGCGGCGACTTCCTCGTGAGCGTCGCTGGCTGGAACCCCAAGTACCTCGAAATCATGATGACGGCGATCCTCATTGGCGTCGCGGTCTATACCATCCTGGGCGGCATGCTCTCCGTCCTCGTCACGGACTTCCTCCAGTTCATCGTCATGAGCGCCGGCCTGATCCTCGTGACATTCCTCATCTTGAGCAAGGTGGGTTGGGACAGCCTGGTCGATACCGTGGAGACCCACTACGGTGACGGCGGCTTCAATCCCTTTCTGAACCCGGACATCGGCTGGTCCTACGTCGTGTTCAACGCCCTGCTGAACACGGCGGCGGTCCTCACGTGGCAGACGCAAATCGCCCGCGTCCTGTCGGCGAAGGACTCGCGCACCGGACGTAAGGTCTATACGAGAACCTCGTTCTTCTTCGTGGCCCGGTTTCTCATCCCGGGGATCTGGGGGATTGCGGCGCTCTCGCTGCTGACACCGGAGCAGGTGGGCCCTAACACGTTGCTCGCCATGCCCAAGATGCTCGGCATGGTGGTCCCGGCCGGATTGATGGGCCTGCTCATCGCCGCCATGCTCGCCGCCGACATGAGCACCGACTCGTCGTACATGCTCACCTGGGGCAGCGTCATCTACAACGACATCATGGCGCCGTTTCGCCGGACGCAGTGGTCGGAGAAGAGAGGACTCCGCTGGAACCGCGCCATCATCGCGTGCATCGGCGTGTTCCTCATGATTTACGGCCTGTGGTACAAACTGGAGGGCGACCTCTGGACGTATCTCGGTATCACCGGCACCATTTACCTGTCGAGCATGTCGGTCCTGCTGATCGCCTGCTGCTACTGGAAGCGTGCGAACAACTGGGGTGCGTTCACAGCGATCTTCTTCGGCGCAGCCGTCCCGGCGAGCACGCTGGTTCTACAGAAGGTGGGTCCGTGGACCGACTGGATCAAGGCCAACGGGCCATTGTGCGGCATCGCCGCCTATGTGATCGTGGCGCTGGCCATGATCGTTGGATCGTTGCTCAAGCCCCAACCTCAATGCGCAGTGGAAGGAGACAAATCATGGCAATCATCGTCCACGGCGTGATCTCGATGCTCAAGGACCACTGGTTCTGGGGCGCGGTGACGCTGGTCTGCCTCGCCTGGTACTCGACAGTCACCGTTTACGTGGCCATCAAGGGCGCCAGTGACATTCGAAACATGCTCCGCAGGCTGTCGGACTCCCAAGGACGGTAGGCCCGTCGATCCACTGCGACAGCGGCGCAAAGACAGCGTCACGTCCGCGCCGGCGCGGACGTGACGCCCGATGATCTATCCCTGCTATTCGAGGCTCGTGTCGCTGTCAGTTCGACGCGGCCGCCTTCGAGCCGGGGGTCGCGGCTGTACGACCCTGCTCGGCCACCAACGGATAGACCACGCCGGCGGCCCAGGCTCCTATCAACGGAGCCAGCCAGAACAGCCACAGTTGCTTCAGGGCCCAGCCGCCCACGAACAGGGCCGGCCCGGTGCTGCGCGCCGGGTTCACCGACGTGTTGGTCACCGGGATGCCGATCAGGTGGATCAGCGTCAGGCACAGGCCGATGGCGATCGCGGCAAAGCCGGCGGGCGCCCGTTTGTCGGTCGCGCCGAGAATGACCATGAGGAACATGAAGGTCAGGACTGCTTCCGCCACGAAAGCCGACGCCATGGAGTAGCCGCCGGGTGAGTGCTCTGCATAGCCATTAGCGGCAAAACCGGCGCTGACCTCGAAGCCGCTCTTACCGCTGGCAACCACATAGAGAACCATCGACGCCAGCACGGCCCCAAGCAATTGCGCCAGGACATATGGACCGACCTCGCCCCAGGGGAACCGTCGCCCCGTGGCCAGCCCGACCGACACGGCCGGGTTGAGGTGACAGCCTGAGATGTGGCCGATCGCATAGGCCATCGTCAGCACCGTCAGCCCGAACGCCAGCGCCACCCCGAGAAATCCGATGCCGAACCCGGGGAACGCAGCCGCCAGGACCGCGCTGCCGCAGCCGCCAAATACAAGCCAGAATGTCCCGATCATTTCCGCTGTCAACCGTTTCGATAGAGGCATACGAACTCCTTTCCACTGGTTCCAGATTCTTCCGTCCTATGTCCACATCTGCAATTGTTGCGTCTACGTCGATCCACCCGAAGCCGTTATCCTTTGTGGATTATTTCGACCGTTTGCTGTGGCTTTCTGCAATCTTTCCACCGTGGGGCGCGCGGGCGACCATAGATCCGATCTCGAATCCTCAGTTGTTGTCGCCGGTGCCTGGAGAGCCGCCGGGACGGGTGCTGGGCCGCCAGACGCTCTTGCTCTCGTAGGTGTTCGGGTCGGCCGTCCGTGGGTCCTTGACGGTCAGGGAGTAGCCCGGGCCATCCGTGTCGTCGAACCAGTGGTCATCGAAGCGGAAATTGTGAATGGTCGTCCCAGCGGCGTCCAACAATTCGATTCGCTCCCCCGCGTTGTTCAGACTGCCCGCGTACTGCCCGGCGATGGGCAGGCTCGCCCCGTGCCTGGCTCGCAATGCGTTCGTGTCCTGTGCCACGAGACAGTAGCCGCCTGACGCCAGGTCGAAGCTCGGGAAGGTGAAATCGACGCCATTCGTGAACTTCACGAGATTCAGGTTGACTCGGTCGGTGCCCACATTGGTCAGCTCGATGAACTCGGCGTTCGGGTCGGATGGATGGTACATGATCTCGCTGATCCGCAGGCTTTCCGCTACCGGACCGACGGCAAACACCGCCTCGCACATCGCACTCCACTGAGTACCGGCATAGGCGCGCATCTTGATTCGCGCGCTGTGATCCAGCGTGATCGCCGTCGAGAACCTCAGGACGTGAGCCGTGTTCAGGGATCCGCCGGGCAGACGCGGGTCGGCGCCGTCGAGCGTGTAGTACACGATGCCGGCGGAGGGTCCCAGGATAAGAAGGTCCGTTCGCTGGATGTGCCCGCCGTGCTGCGGCAGCACGTTCACGAGGAACTCCGGCGCGTCGATCGCCGGATACAGATTGGCCGCCTTGAGCCAGTTGAGGACGTCTCGGCTGCGGTTGGGGAACATGGTGTTCAGCTTGGCGTTGACCGTGTTGACCCAGTCCTGTCGCGTGTACGGCCGGCTTTGGCGATTGTCGCCCCAGCGGGCGGACTCGCCCACAATCGCCCGGTCGATGGAGTCGGTTCGTACCTTGAACAAGTCGGCCGCGGCTGGACAAGTCAGTGGACCGCCGTTGAAGAAATAGCGGTGAATGAGATCCGCAAATTGCTGGCGGTACTCCGCGCTCTTGGCCAGCCTGCTATGCAAGTCGGAAGGACTCTCGCCCACGTCATTGGTCCCTTCGAGGGTATGTTCCGCGTCCCAGGAGTGGAACCGCCACCGGCCATCGGGTGTGTTGCGGTGCGTCGCGTACCAGTTCTTGCCGGGCCAGTCGTGATTGCCGCAGAACCAGTTCGCCAGCAGATAAGTGGCAACGTCATTCACGTCGAGCAGTTTGCGCAACGCCTCGTACTTCGCGAGGTTCGTCGGGTCCGAGCTGACGGCATTGGCGGCCGCAAGCATGGCGTTGAAGTTCGCCGTTGCGCTGCCCCCCGTGCCGTTGTTGATCACCCCGCCGCTGTTGTGCTTGATCGCGTCGTACTCGTCCTCATCGCCACCGAAGACTTCGGCGGCCCAGGCGTGATCCGGTCGCTCGTGAATGTAGTACAGACCCCAGTACAGACCGTCAATGTAGACGTGCGCATAGAAGCCGTGTCCGGAGTGGCCGCCCATCGCGTTGTGCAGGTCGGACACGTACTGGTCCTGCACGTAGAGCGCCGTCCTCTGCTGGTCGGAACCGGGATGGAGCCAGGAATGGTTCAGGACGCTGTCCAGGACAACCGTATTCAGACGCTCGACCGGCGAGTCGTGGAACAGGTTGTTCTCAAGCTTGGGCGGACCGCCGGTAGGCTTGCCGTCGTCGGTCTGCGTCTTGAATCGCGGCCGCATGGAGAGCTTGAAGGTCTTCCATCGCCCCAGGCTGGTCCCCCCGCCGCTGACGCCTCCTTGCATCGCGAGGGCGCAGTTGACCTGGATCGACTCGTTGCCGGCCGGATCGATGAACTCGAAGGAGGCCACTCGCTCTGTGCCGTCCTGCGACTGGTTGATGTAGATGCCCTTGGAGCCGAACCAGTCGTCTTTGTTCATCACGAGAGAGATCGTCGGAACTGCCTTGAGATCATCCACGATCGTGCGGGCGTAGAGCCCGGCGAAGATGTCCCTTCCGTCCTGGCCGACGACGTCGGGGTCCATTTGATAGTCGCCTGCCGCCGAGCCCCAGGAGGTCGGGCATCCCGGCGGTGTGACCTGGACGCCGGTGGCGGGGTCGGTGGCCTGGCGGATCACGTCGTCCAGGAAGATGTACGTGTGCGTGTCCACGTTGGTGGACTTCCAGCCGGGCCTGTACGCCATCGCGCGAAGCGCCGTCGTTGCAGCAATTCGGACCGGGGTAGTGTAGATCGTCCCGTAGGACGGTGTCGGCGCGCTGCCGTCGGTCGTGTAGCGGATGATCGCGCCGTCGGTCGCCGTCGTGATGGTCACGTCGAACGGTTCCGTGCAGAACCCGCGATCGTGGCTGAACTTCGTGTCCGCCACGACGGCAAGGAACGATCCGTTGTTCGACGCACCGGGCGTCGGGGTCAGCGTGACCCAGTTCGGTGCGCCGTCCGGCTCCCGGCCGAAGGAGACGTCGGCAACCTGGCTGTCGAAGCGGATGTGATCGACGGGCACGGAGCCACTGGCGTCGAACAGCGCGATGTCGCCTCCGCCGACGTCGATCTCGAAACCGGCATGGAGGCCCGATGCAGCCAGATCGTTGTCCGCCCAGACCAGCAGGTACTTGCCGGGCGGGATCCTGGTCACGAGCGGCTGGCCCGTCGGGAACCGCCATTTCCTGGGCTCGCACGGATCATCCGTGAGGTACATTCCACCTACATCGACGGTTTCCTCGCCGCCGTTGTACAGCTCGATCCAGTCCTCGTACTCGCCCTGCGGGTCCTTGCTGTTCAGGTCGTTTCGTGCGAGAACTTCGTTGATGACCAGCGTGGGGCCCTCGCCGATCCGCCAGTTGCGGGCGGCGATGGCGAAGTCCCGGAAGTCCGCGCCGTGCGTGATGTCCAGATCGGCGGGACTGTCAACCGGGTCCAGCCACTGTTTGGTGAACAACAGGAGGTCTCGCCAGTTCACATCGTTGTCTCCGTTGAAGTCGCCGAACAGAGGCTGAATCACGGTGATCTTCACGGTGGCGTTGGTCTCCTGGGGCAGGTCGTCCCAGACACGGAGCATGAGCTCGTACTCGCCGGTCTTCGGGAACACGGCGACGGCCTCGGCGACATTGTCACTTGGACTGAACGTCACAGCGCCCGGCCCGCTGATCTGCGACCATTTGTACTCCAGTATGCCCAGGCCGCAGGGATCATCGTCGCTGACGGACGGTCTGAGCTGAATCGTATGCATCGGCCAGACCAGAGCGTCATACTCGCCGGCGTCCACATCAGGCGGCCGATTCGCCGTCCCGCTGGTCTGCTGGAGCATGAACCCGCCGAATGGATAGGCGAGCCCCCCTTCCGCCTCCGGCGCCGCTTCCGCGCGCACCCTGAACGTCCCCCGGGCCGAAGGCATGATCCCGTCCCAACGCACGACGTACCCGGTGCCCGTGTTGTCCCCGGCAAGGAGCTTCGTCACCGCCCCCTGTCTGGCGACCACGCCGACGCTGCTGTTGTTCATGAAGCTGTCCGCGTCGAGAATCGTGAACAGAGAGACGCGAGTGGGATAGCTTCTCGATCGGTTCGCGGCGCCGACGAACGTGTAGTTGCACTTGGGGTCCAAGCCGGTGAATTCCATCTCCACCCACCAGCCTGTGTCGCCGTAGTAGACGAGGTCAGGGCCGAAGTCCACGATGCCGTTGAAGATCGCGTAGGCGTCGGTGCCCGCTGCAAAGTTGCCGCCCGAGCTGCCGCTGCTGACCTGCAAGCCCGCCCCGCCCACCGTGAAGGTGACAGTGGGCATCCCGGCGTCGCTGCCCGTCTGGAAGTTCACGAGCCGTCCGGTGAAATGCGACTGGTCGCGGCTGTGGATCGTCCAGCGGGTGACGTTGGCCGCCGTGCTGTCCCCATCCTGGTGCAGGCAATCGTTGTAGGCGACCCACGCCGCACGGACCGCAACGGAATGCAACAGGACTGCGAGAGTCGCAGCCACCAACGCGGATCGAGTCATCATCACAGCGTTCCCTTCTCCTCGGGGTTGTCGTTCAAAGCCCTCACCGGATCGATTCGGCGTCGGCAGGTTGTGAGCCCCCGGCATCGCGCCGGCGAATTCCAGGCCCTGCCTGCCATTGTAGCAAATCCGTATGCCTTAGATCAACCGCGATCCCCCCACCGAAGCAAAGAGAAGAGCAGAAACCTCACCGAGCGACAGGAAGCCTGTTGCTGCGTTCCCGAGCGTGTGGTAGGCTACACCAGTCACGCGGCAGGGTCGCGGATTGCCGCTGGGACAGTCGTTTATGGAAGATCTGGTGACAGTATACGGGGCGATTGCCGCCAATGTGCCCAGAGTCGTCAGGCATCTGGAGTCCCACGGTTTGCATCCGGTGGTGATCGATGACGTCGAGAAAATGAGCCCCTATCGCAGCCAGGCCTATGAGGTCCGGATCGCCGTTCCGCAGGTGCAGCGCGATGCGGCGATTTGCGTCCTGGGTCAAATGGAGCGAGAGGACGAAGTCCGCCTGCGTCCCGCAATGCGGAAGGCCAGGGCTCTTGTCCTGCTCCTGATCGCGGCCCTCGGCGTCGTCGCGGTCGTCGGCCTGTTGGACGGGCGAGGCGTGTGGTTTGTTGGCATCGAGGCAGTCTTGGCCGTCATTGGCGCGGTGGCCTTGATTCGATGGGCGTGGAAGAGATGAGGACTCAGCGATGAAGATTGGATTTCATACGGATGCCTTCAACAGTGCGTACTTCAGTTTCGAGAAGTGCCTGCAATGGGCTCAGAAGAACGGCGTGCACTACATCGAGTGCGGGCTGATCGACGGCGTAAGCTGGATTCACGGACTCGGCTACCAGCCGCACGTTGCGCTCTACGAAGACCCGATCCTGCTGCGACGTACGATGGACTCGTACAACGTGCGATTCTCACAGGTGGATGCTGCATATCCCCTTTCCGGAAAGGACGGCCCGCTTCGCGGCGTACCCTACGTCATGAAGTCGATCCAGTGGGCGCACCTGATCGGCTGCCCCTGTGTGGACACCACCGACGGAATGCACCAGCCCCAGGGGCTCACCGACTCAGAGGCGATGGACCTGATGAAGCGCAGCTACGGGCAGATCATGGAAGTCGCCGAGGCGCACGGGATCATCGTGAACATCGAGCCGCACGGATATTTCACCACCAAGCCCGACATGATCGCCCGCATGCTCGACTTCGTCGACAGCAAGTACCTCCGCATGAATATGGACACCGGCAACACCTTCATCGCCGGTCAGGACCCGGTGGCCTTCCTCAAGCGGTTCATCGACCGCGTCAGCCACGTGCACGTCAAGGATGTCTCGCCATCGCTGGCGGCCTCCGTGCGAGGCCAGCAGACCGGTATCGCCGTCAGCCAATGCGCCATCGGCGAAGGCGTTAACGCCGACAATATCCGCGGGTGTCTGGAACTGCTCCGCGACCACGGCTACACCGGTACCCTGAGCATGGAATGCGAAGGCCAAGCCGGTCCCATGATCGAGAAGTCCTTAGCCTGGCTCCGCCAGACCCTCGCCGACCTGAAAATCCCGGTCGAAGGATAGCCGAGGAAACTCGAAGCACAAAGTTCAAATTCCGACACCTGCGGCGAAGCCGGAGGCCTGTTGCCCGGCGCCGCGGCTTACTTGCGTGCGCGTCCACTTCCTTGTTCTGCAATCTTCCTCATAATGAGCCAGAATCTCGTTCCGCTGACCGGACGGCCTGCGATCAGCTTCCCATCGTAAATGATACCGAACACGCCATAGGGTGTCGGGAGCTCCCGTGACGCTTCGGCGCTTGTGATTTGCACCACCTTAGCTTTTAGTCCCAGTGTTCTGGACATCGCTGCGATGTCCTTCACGCATTTTGGAACCATCGGGCACTGATCGGCGGCAAGGATTGTGATGCCTTTCCTGTATCGCTTCAACAAACGGTCCCTTTCCACAACAAAGCGAGGATCAGGGGCTGATTTCTTCAATTTCGTAACCGTCCGGCGGAGTACATGGGGGTAGGAGGGACGCCATCTTGATCGACGGGTTGTTGGATGAAGGCTGCGGGAAGGACGCG